>CAZMKB010000129.1:0-9321 GCA_964566685.1 uncultured Gemmatimonadota bacterium
GCCGGAACCGCACTCACGGGGAAGGAGGTGATGGAGCGTGCGAAGGATTCGAATCAGAGCTCAACGCAGATCACCGACATTCACATGCTCCTCGTCGACAGGGAAGGCAAGGAGCAGGTCCGTGCGGTGAAGATCTGGGCGGTCCAGGGCGAGGTCGACAAATCGCTCACGCGATTCACCGAACCCAAGAACGTCGCCGGTGTCGGGTTTCTCGTCGTTTCAGAGAAGGGTGAGGCGAATCGCTGGCTCTACATGCCGAGGTCGAAGAAGACACGCATGATCGCCGAGGGTGACAAGAACAAGACATTCATGGGAACCGATTTCACCTACTACGACCTCAGCCCGCACGATCTCGACAACGAGGCCTTCGACCCGGTCGAGGAAGCCACCGTCGACGGCCACGCGTGCTACTGGGTGAGGGGACGCTCGAAGACGCCAGAGGAATCCCTCTACGGGGACGTGGTGAAGTATATACGGAAGGACAATTACGTTCCGATCAAGGTCGACTTCTACGATCAGGACGGCAAGCTGCTGAAGACATCCCGTGTAATCGAGCTGAAGAAGATCGGGGGCAACTGGACACCGATGAAAGTCGAAATGCACACCGTGCAGATCGACCACAGGACCATCATGACGGTCGAAAAGGTGGAGTACGACACCGACATTCCGGACCGGATCTTCACGAAGACCAATCTCGAGAAAGGCCGCTGATCGCCGGGTGCATGATGGAGAGCATTGCCGTTCTCATTGTCCGCCTTCGGATCCTGATCATCATCCTTGCCGCCGCCATCAAGGCTTTCCTCGGTTCCTACATACCGGGGATCCAGTTCGACTCCTCCTCCGATGGAAGCATACCCCGTGGTGATCCCGAAAACGCATTCTTCGAAGAGACGATCGAGACCTTCGGGAACGACTAGGTGTCCATGGTCGTAGTGGTCGCTTTCGGTCGAGACGGCATTTTCACTCCGGGGACGCTCGCCCGTATCGACCGGCTCACCCGGCGGATCGAAGAGATCACAGGGGTCGAGGAAGTGATCAGCCTCACCAGTGCGCGCTTCCTCACCGGGGCCGGGGACATGATCGAGACACCGCCCGTCATTTCGAAAATCCCCGGGACTCACGAGGAGATGCAGGAGCTCCGTTCCTTCGTTCTCGGCAACGAGCTGTTCCTCGAGACGCTGGTCTCCGCTGACGGCAGGGCCGCGGCGATCAACATCTTCGTCCGTGACTACCCGGACGCCGAGCTGATCGCTCTCGACATCGACGGCAAGATCATCCGCGTCATGGAGGAGGAGAAGGGGCAGGACCAGCTGCACTACGCCGGATTGACACAGACAAGGCGCGTGATGATCAGGACGATGCAGCGCGATCTCGCCGTATTCGTTCCACTGACCATGGCTCTCATTACACTGGTTCTCTTCCTGACCTTTCGCAGCGTCCGCGGCGTCGTCCTGCCTCTCCTCGTCGTCGCGGCGAGCACGGTGTGCACCATCGGCTTCATCGGATTTCTCGACCGGCCGCTGTCACTCGTTCTCACGATCCTGCCGCCGCTCCTGATAGCGATCGGGAGCTCTTACTCAATCCACGTCGTGAGCCACTTCGACGAATTAAGACGTGCTCACTCCGGCGCACCGGCGGCCTAGGCCGCACGGCACGCCGCCGCCGATCTCTTTCTGCCGATGGGAATGACCGCCATTACGACAATGGTCGGGTTCGGCTCGCTCGTGGTGAATCCAATCCCGAACATCAGCAAGATGGGTGTCTTCGCCGTGGCGGGGATAGGGTTCACCTTCATCATCACCATCACCGTCCTGCCATCCATCCTGTCGTTCGTCCGCTCTGAAGAAAGAGCTTCCGCGAAGAAGGGGGGAGACAATTGCATGGACCGGTTCCTCGAGAGGCTCGCGGTGTTCGATCGGGGCAGGCGCCTCTGGATCGGTGCCGTCTCGATCCTCGTCACGGCCGTCTCGCTCTGGGGAATGTCGAAGGTGGAAGTCGACACCAACTTCCTCTCCTACTTCGACGAGGAATCGGATATCAGGAAAACCCGGACATCATCGCCGAGAAGCTCGCCGGTGCATCGACCTTCTTCCTCGTGGTGGACGGGAAGGAAACCGACAGCATGAAGAGGCCGGCGGTTCTCATGTCGGTCGACCGGATCCAGGAGTACATGGAGAGCCTGCCCGGTGTGGACAAGACAGTCTCGATCGTCGGGCACCTGAAGCGTCTCCACTCGGCGCTCAATTACGATCACCCCGATTCGCTGATCGTGCCGGCAGACGCCGGCATCATCGAGGAGGAGCTGCTGCTCTTCAGCATCACACACGACCCGGCCGCGATAGAGCGCTACGTGAATGGAGACTTCTCGAAGATTACCGTCTTCGCACGAACGAGTCTGATCGGCTCATCAGAGGTCCTGGGTACGGTGGAGGACATCGAACGGTTCGCCCGGAAGGAGCTTCCTGCAGGTTACGACGCCCGGTCCACCGGTACGCTGGTAGTGCTCACCTACGCCGCAGAAGCTGTCTCCAGGGGCCAGCGCAACTCCCTGATACTGGCCCTCGGAGTGATTTTCGTCGTCATGACTCTTCTGTTCAGATCGCTGAAGATCGGCTTCCTCTCCATGATCCCGAACACGATTCCCATCCTCATCGTGTTCGGCCTGATGGGATTTTCCGGCACCACACTGAACATCGGAACCAGCATCATCGCCTGTACCGCACTCGGTATCTCCGTCGACGACACCATCCATTTCATGACCGAGTACGGGCGCAGGCTCCGCGAAGGCTCCGATCGGAAAGAGGCTGTGGCCGGGACCATCCGGTGGATCGGCCGACCGCTCATCTTCACCAGCCTGACGCTCTTCTTCGGATTCCTCATCCTCACCCTGTCGAACTTCGAAATGATCAGCTCGGTCGGGTTCCTGACAGGGATCACCATGCTCACCGCGCTCGCGGCCGACCTCGTTGTTCTCCCGGCGATTCTCAACTCATCTTCCAGAACGGCTTCTCCTGGACGGGGAACACGATTGGGCCGCACATACAAGGGAGGGAGAAACCCATGACCGCCGCCATAGGTTTCGAACCGTGGAAGCCGTACATTCTGGCTCTGCTGCTGTGCACTGCGGCACAAACCGCCGATCCCGGCCGGCTGGGTGCTGCGGAATTCGGGATTGGAGAACACCACTTCGACATCGCCGGATTTTTCTCGACCGGGAACGCTCTCAGGCTGACCGACCCCGGCGATCTCCAGATCGGATTCAACGAGTATGAACGTCCGACCGTTTTTTCGCAGCTCAACAAGCTCAGGTTCTCCCTCTACGGATCCCACCCGCACGGAATCAATTCGCTGGTGAGCCTCGACTTCTTCTACGCGTCACAGCCGAACCGGCCGTTCGATGACCAGGGGGTCATCCGTCCCGACGAAGCGTACGTCGACTTCCGGGCGAGAAACCTCGATTTCCGGGTCGGTCTCCAGAAGGTCATCTGGGGTAAATCCGATCTCATATCCCCTTTCGATGTCCTTACGTCACGGGACCTGCTCGATCCGTTCGTCTACCCCACGCTCGAGAACAGGATCGGTCAGGCAGGAGTACGGGTCAACTACAGCTGGGAGGACTACACGCTCGAAGCCGTCTATTTCCCGGTCTGGTGGCGTTCCCGGATCCCGCAGGCCGAGACGGATAACAATGCCGACAGCCGGGTGGACGAGTGGTTCCCTCCTCAGGCCATCTACCCGAGCGACGCCGCTCTGCTAGAACCGAACGAACTCGGCCTCAACTGGCTCGTTTTCCTGCCGACATACAACGAACTCGAGGCACCCGACGAGGACCTCTCGAGCGGAACGATCGGAATCAAACTGAACGCTCTCAAAGGCGACTACGACCTCGACTTCTATGTTCTTTCCGCGTACGATCCGATGCCGACGGGCAACGTGACGACGGCACTCGCGACAGGTACCCTCCCGGAAGCCGGCCTCTACGACGTGGGGATGCTCATCAGCGTCGAGGGGAATCCCGAGTTCAAAAGGATGTACGCCGTGGGTGCGGCGGCGGCGAGGACTTTCGGAGCGGTGGCGGCCCGCTCGGAGTTCGCCGTTGTCGCCGGGAAACAGTACTTCCGGCTGTTCGACCCCGAGGAGCTGGGCGAGGTACTGCTCGAAGCTGCGATGTACGGTTACGGAGAAGTCCGCGGAGAGCCGAAAAGTCACACGGAACTCGAGTGGATAGTAGGGGGAGACTACGAGATCCCCGGCTGGTTCGTTCTCACTTCTTCACAGTTTGCATTCACCTACCGGTTCGGGCACGAGGATTTCTACACGCAGAACGAGACCGAAGTCGACTGGACCTTCCACGTTCAGAAGGGATTCCTCGATGACTATCTCACTCTCTACACCGCCGGCATGGTTGGATTCGTGTCGAAGGCGGTATGGCTTTCACCGGGAATCGGCTACACACCCCCCTCATATGAGGACATCCAGATCGGTGCCCGATTCAACCTGATCGGCGGCGACGAATTTTCCCGCATGGGCCAGTACACCGATCAGTCGAGTTTCATCGCCACCCTCCGCTGGTTCTACTGACAATCACGGCACCATGGTGTGGAACGGCACGTGCCGGTGGAAGAGGATGGTTTCAGTCGACGCGCTGCATCCCGTCGGCGAGGTATTCGCCGGCCAGGTCCGTGTAGAGCTGCTTCGCCCATCCCCAGAACTCCCGGTCCTCGTCGCGCATTTCCCGAATGACCTTCGCCGGATTGCCGGCGGCGACGACACCCGAGGGGATCTTCTGTCGCATCTTCACCACGCACGATTCGGCCACGATGGAATCGCCGCCGACCTCGGAGTAGATGCTCAGCACCGCACCCATGCCGATCACCGTCCCGTCGCCGATGGACGCGGCATGCACGATGGCTCCGTGACCGACGGTGACCCGTTTTCCGATCCTGCAGATTTCATCGGGCGGTGCGTGGACGACGACGCCTTCCTCCACCGCCGAGCCAGATCCGACCTCGATGGACCCGTAATCTCCCCGGAGGATCACCCCGTGACCGATGTAACATTCATCGCCGATCCGAACGTCGCCGATGAGCAGCGCCTGTTCGCTCACGTATGAGCCGGCACCGACGACCGGCTCGCGATTCCGGAAACGATACTTCATCCAGCCTCCCTTCATGACACTCTTGCGTTCCTTTTCGAGATTGTACAATAGTACGGTGACCAACGCAACCGTTCAGCCGACGGAGGGAACTGTGGCGCTTCTTCGCACCGGTGTCATCGGAAGATCGCTGAAGGAAAACGAGAAACGGGTTGCCGTCCACCCGGCTCACCTCCCATGGATCAGTGAAGACATCCGGCAGAATCTCTTCTTCGAACGCGGCTACGGAGAACCGTTCGGCGTGGACGACGGAGAGATCCTCCGTTTCGCCGGCGGCGTGGCCGACAGGAGGGAGATACTCGAGGAATCCGACATCGCCGTCATCCCGAAGCCGATGCAGGCGGACTTCGACAGACTGCGGCGAAACGGCATTCTGTGGGGATGGGCTCACGTGGTGCAGCAGACAGGGCCGGCCCAGGCGGCCATCGACCGCCGCCTGACTCTCATCACCTGGGAATCGATGAACACCTGGACACCCGGCGGAGACTGGCAGTCCCACATCTTTTACAAGAACAACGAGATCGCCGGTTACGCCGGCGTGCAGCACGCCCTGGCTCTGACCGGAACCGACGGGAACTACGGACCCGACCGCCGTGTGGCCGTCATCAATTTCGGCTCGGTGAGCCGGGGGGCCGTCTACGCCCTCGTCGGCCGCGGATTCACCGATATCACCGTCTACACGCTCCAGCCGGCGAGCCAGGTCCCCAACCAGGTGACCGGGATACGGTACCGCGGGATCGTCCCCGGGGCGTCCGGCCGGCTCACCGTGCAGGACCCCGACGGCGTCGAGCACCTGTTCATCGAGGACCTCACCCGGGCGGACATCATCGTCAATGGAATTCTCCAGGATCCCGACGCGCCGTTCACCTTCGTCGCCACGGACGAAGTGGATGCACTCAAAAAAGGCTGTCTCATCATCGACATCAGCTGCGACGAGGGAATGGGATTTCCGTTCGCCCGGCCGACGACGTTCGAGGAACCGATATTCGAGGTCGGCCGTGTCAGGTACTACGCGGTGGACCACACTCCCTCCTACCTGTGGGACAGCGCCTCGTGGGAGATCTCGGCCGCGCTGCTCCCGTTTCTGCGGCTGGTGATGGGGGGGCCCGATTCCTGGGAGAGTAGCGAGACCATCAGGCGGGCCATCGAGATCCGTGACGGCGTCGTCCGGAATCCGAAGATCCTCTCGTTCCAGAAGAGATCGGCCGACCACCCTCACCCGGTCACCGGCTGAGGGAACCGGTGTGAGCGGTTCAGGTGACAAGGAGGCAGTACCCAATGTCCCCGTATCCGGGGAAGCACCCGGTTCTCCTGTGGGCCCTGGCGGTCCTCATTACGCTCTCGTCGGTCGTCTACCAGCGCATGACCGGCCCCACCTATCCCATCCGGGGGAAGGTCACCGTCGAAGGGGAGAGAGTCTCGTACAAGCTCATAAGGTCGCACGAGACAACCGGCGATGCCGCCATGCGGTTCCGGGTTCCCGACCGCGGCGTGAGAGGGGAGCTCGTGTGGCGCCGTTACCGCAGCAACGACACCTGGCAGACGATTCCCCTCGAGCGTGAGGGAGACGAACTCATCGCCGTCATCCCCCGGCAGCCCGCCGCGGGGAAGGTTGCCTACCGGGTCGTGCTGATTCCGGAAAGCGGCGAGCGCATCGTCCTCAATACCGAGCCGGCCCTCATCAGGTTCAAGGGTCCGGTTCCCGCCGTGGTCCTCATCCCCCACATACTCTTCATGTTCATCGCCATGCTCTTCTCGAACAGGGCCGGGCTCGAGGCGATCGCCCGGGGCGGGAATGCCTACCGGTTAGCGGTCTGGACCACCGTGCTCTTCTTTACCGGGGGACTGATCCTCGGCCCCATCGTCCAGAAGTTCGCCTTCGGTGCCTTCTGGACCGGGTGGCCGTTCGGCCACGACCTCACCGACAACAAGACGGCGGTTGTCTTTCTCTTCTGGCTGGCGGCGCTCTGGCGTGGCCGCGATCCCGCAAAAGCGCGTATGTGGATCGTGACGGCGGCGGTGGTGCAGCTGCTCGTCTACCTGGTCCCGCACAGCGTGCTCGGATCGGAACTGGACTACACGAAGATGGAGTGATCCGCGCAACTCCGCAGGGCTTCGATTTGCCGGCGGATACGGGGTGAGCCCTTCGCCTTTTTCCTCGCGAGGAGCCACGGGAGGAGAATGGGATATCGATTGCTCCTCGTATTGAGAAGATAGAGCTCCTCGTACTGCCTGGTACTGTCCGTCCACTGCAGCTTGAAGTACTCCTGCCCCTCCGAGAAGTCGAACTCCTCGAGGCCGGCGGCCAACGCCCTCTCGACGGCCCGGGAGAGGACAATCGTCCCCGGCGACAGGTTCCGGTGCTCCTCGTCGTATGCCAGGTAGTAGCCGAAATGCTTCCCTCTCATGTCGAATCCGAGCTCGAAGGCGACGGCCCGGCCGTCGAACTCGAGCTCTGTCAGCCCGAGTCTGGCGTTGTCGTTCATCCGCCGGATCACTTCCCTGAAGAAATCGCGATTGCCGCCTTCTGCAAACGGATCGATGCCGGCCTTCTTCTTCCAGCCGCGGCGGCTCAGTCGTACGAGTTCATCGAATACCCGGTCGAGATCGAGGTCGCCCGATCCGAGAATCCTGACCGTCCCTTCCTGATTCAGCTTCTTCAGAGATCTTCGGGTGCTTCGCCGCACGCTCCTCCGGGAAGGAATGTTGATGAAGCTCTCGAAATCTCCCTCGAGCTCCATGTAAGGATACCGTGCGTAGGGGATGCTGATGAAGCGGTAGCTGTTTCCGGAGCCGAGCGACTCCATGGCCTTCCTGACCGGGCTCCCTTCGGGGACTTTCTTGAGCTGCACGTAATCCCAGCCCGAGGCTGCCCCGGCCGCCCGGCTGAAACACTCACCCAGGCAGGAGATTCCGGATTCCGTGAAGAGGAACTCGAAGTTGGTCGAGAGGATTTCACCGACCACACCGATTCGCCGTACCGGGAGCCCGAGAAACGTCCGCCTCTCCCGGTAGAAGGGAGCCGCTGCCAGCGGATCGGAACCGTTCCGGCAGAACACCACCAGGAGATCGCGTCCGTTCCCGAAGTGCCTCCACCAGGGAAAGACCCAGTCGAAGCTCTGGAACACGTTGATGTTCCTGGACTCGCGTTCGAGACGGCGCCAGTCGTCTCCCAGGATCTCCAGTTCCTCCGTTTTTTCGATCAATTCGAAATGCATGCCGTCCGGTCCGGTCATCGGGGTGAGAGAAAGATCGGGCATACATATTCTCTGTATCTGATGCACTCACTGTCAAGTACTCAACCACCAGCCTGCACATCTCGGACCGGAACACTGCCTGAGGCAGTGTATCGCTCCCTGACGGAAAGGCGCTCCGGCTATCGGTACCGATTGACCGGGAGTGCCGGAACCTGTTTCGAGACGGGCCTGCAGGCGCAGCGCATGGATAACGTCTGCGTGACCGGATGCGCTACGGCGCGAGAACGGACCGCAGCTGGTGGGCCGGCGTGAAGAAGCCGCGCGCGTACGAGAGCACTCCCACGATGGAGGCGATCGCGACCGCACCGGCAAGCAGGTAGTAGATCATGATCTGGTACATGGCGGCATCCGTCGGGGCGTTTCCCGCTATGATCTGACCCGACATCATGCCTGGTATCCGCACGATCCCCGCCACCATCATGCCGTTGATGATGGGCAGCATGGCATTCCGCAGAGACTCACGGACCAGGGGCCGGCTCGCAATCCACGATGTCGCCCCGAGCGCCAGCGCCGCTTCCACCACCTCCCGCCTGTCCCGGATCATGCGCTGGAAGGCGAGCAGGCCGAGGGTGACGCCGTCCATGGCAGACGCGATGATCATCCCGGACAGCGGAATGGTGTAGTGCGGTTCGTACCACGGGTCGATGCGGAGCACGAACTGCATGCAGACGAGGATGGCGAGGCCGCTGCCCGCGAAGATCGCCGCGAACGCCGTGATGATCGTTCTCGCGCTCCCCTCGGGCACCCTCCTCCCGGCATTGACTCCCGCGATGACGATCATGAGCAGCACGACCCCGTACACCGCCGGCCAGCTGTCGAGCCCGAATATGTAGGTCAGGGCGTAGCCTATCAGGTCGAGCTGCACGAAACACCGGACGAGGCCCCAGAGAATTTCCCGTCCGATGAAGA
>CAZMKB010000130.1:0-9276 GCA_964566685.1 uncultured Gemmatimonadota bacterium
AGCGCACGCCTGATAAGCGTGAGGTCAGTGGTTCAAATCCACTTAGGCCCACCAGTCAGCACCGTTCCCGGAACGTGGAGATACGAAAGCAGGGGAGGGCCTTGCTTATCCGGAGCCCGGCGGATCGAACCGCCGGACGATGATGTGTCTTTGCGTCTCGGGATTTTCTTTTACCACCTCGTGTTGAGGAATGCGGGGGTGGTAACCGCGAAAAGGAGGGACTATGAAGCGCACGATGTTTGCTCTTCTCGCGCTCACTTTTCTCGTCTCGAGCGCGGGTCTTTCGACCGTAACCAGGGTGAAGACCATGGGTCGCGTGAACCAGTATGTTCTCGACGACGCCAACGTGTTTTTGTATCCTTCGATGCTCGTCAAGTACTCCGACCGGTTCCTGTTCGATGCCGGTGAGGACGGAACACTTCCGCTCAGCCAGCAGTCGGGGATCAGGGGATTCAACGGGATATCCGGCGGCGTCTTCTTCGGCGTGACCCCGTACAGCCACGTCGGATTCATCGTGAACGCCAACGACCGGACGGCCGGGAACGGCATCTCGGTGGGAGTCCCCGCTTCGGGCTACACCCACCCCGTTCTTCTCGATGACTTCGTGGGTCTCTTCTACGCCTACGACGCGGCAAAGATGGACTTCGGGGTCGAGTTCGACTACGCCGGTTCGAAGGTCGAGACCACCGAACCCGAGGCGTCGGAGCAGAAAGACGACGTCTCACGGATAGGTCTCAGGGCCGGAATAACCTACGGCATGCAGAACGACGATCAGCTCGACATCGCGTTCACCTACCTCAACACCTCGTTCACCGAGGAGAGTCCGAATCCGGCCGGAGATCCGAACACCGTGGCCGAGAGCGACGGTTACAACACGATCGGCGTCTCAGCCAGGCTCTTTCACGAGATGAACGAAGACTACACGCTCGTTCCGGTGTTCGAGTGGTTCAACGCCAAACAGGGCGTGTCCATCGATACGGACGGCGACGGCGATATGGAGACGGATGAGACGAAGACGAACACCATCCGCGCTTCCGTGGGTGCCAACCTCACGCCGAGCGAGAGGGTTCTCGTCGTGACGGCCGCCGGAATCCAGATCGCCTCGGGAGAAACCACTGTCCAGGGCGACAAGGTCTCCGAGTCGTCGAGCGACTATATCCCGTTCCTCAAGGCCGGCATCGAGGCCGAGGTGAAGAGCTGGGCCGACTTCAGGGCGGGCGTCGAGAAGCAGCTCACATCGAGCTCCATCGAGGCGGAAAACGAAAACAGCCCCGACACCGAGAGCAGCGGGGCCGACTTCCAGGGCTTCGTGGGCGCCGGCTTCTACCTGGCAGATCTCATCATCGACGTGCAGATCGACACCGGGTTCCTGTGGCGAGGCCCCTACTTCATCAGCGGGGCCAACTCGAGCGGCATGAACAGCCGCATCTCGCTCATGTACCCGTTCTGATCTCGCAGGCAGAATGTTATCTTCGAATGGGGCGGGGCAGAATCCCGCCCCTTGCGCTGTTCTTCCCGTGTTCTGAATCTCCGCCGGCGTGGCGGACAGCACAGCTGTCTTCCATGAAAACACTGTTTCCTCCCCGCTGTGCTGCTACGAGCTCGATCATTATCCGGGAGTCGGGACTGGCATGCAAGTTGCCCTTCTTGTCGTAATCACCGAGATCAGGTTCTCTTTCGATTTTCTGGTCCTGACAGGTCCCGTGAAATGAAAACAGCATGCGTCTCTTTTCCAGTCGGGTGTCCCCGGAGCCTGTTCGATGCCGCTCTCCTCGTGGAGTATCTCAGAAAAAACGGCTGGGAGGTCACCTCCCGGTTCCGGGACGCCGATCTCATTCTCGTCAACACCTGCGGATCGCCACCGGCTGCCTCGAAGCATGCAGCTACTGCGCCATCAAAAATGCCGTCGGCCCGCTCGCATCTCTGCCACTCGATGAGGTGCTCAGGAATTTCGAGAGGGGGCTCGGCCAGGGATACCGCGTCTTTCGTCTCATCGGAGAAGATGCGGGAGCGTACGGCCAGGACATCGGCAGTTCGATCGTCGAGCTCCTTGCCGGCCTGAACCTCCACACTCATGTCATCGTCGGCTATCCCGGGGAGAGCGAAAAGGACTTCTCGGAGACTCTGCGGTGCCTCCGGTCGGTCCGGTTCCAGCGGGTGCACGTCTACCTGTATGCGGACAGGCCGGGCACGCCTTCTTCCCCGCTGCCGGAAAAGGTTTCCGAGGACGTCGGGTATGAGCGCTACCGCCGCGTCAGGGAGATGGCAGCCGCTGCGGCTATCTCCTGATCACCCCGTATTGACTCGAGATTGCGGGAGAATTATTTTTTACCCGGGTTGTTCATACGATTTCGAGCAGGAGGCTCCGAAAGCGTATGAATAATTCGTGTTTCATCGCCTCGGTGGGGGTATAGCTCAGCTGGGAGAGCACCTGCTTTGCACGCAGGGGGTCAGCGGTTCGAGTCCGCTTACCTCCACCAGTTTTCCGCGTCTCCCCCCGGGAAAACACTCTGTCCTGTTGTCCATGGTTTTCTTCGTCGGCCTGCTGGGACGTGATTCACCGTCACCTCCGACAACGAGGATGTTGGGGCACCCGGAATGGGAGACAACTGTTGAAGAACCCAAAAGGCGGAATCAATGCCGTACGGCTACCAGTGCGGCATGCTCTGGGGCGCCACGCTCGCCGCCGGAGCACGGGCCTATCGAGTGTTCGGTCCGGGTCCGCGGGCTGAAACAATGGCGATTGTCGCGGCACAGAGGCTCGTGTCGTCCTTCCGCGCTCTCAACGGGAATATCAACTGCCTCGAAATAACCGGCCTGGACAGGTCGTCTTCCACGCTGCAGATGCTCACATTCTTCCTCTTGAAAGGCGGGTGCATCGGCTGCTTTCGAAAGGTCACACGATACGCTCGGGAGGCATTCAGCGAGATAGGCGATGCTCTTGCGGGTTCACAGTCCGGGACGCCTCCACCTCCGGTGAGCTGCGCCGCGGTGCTGTCGAGAAAGACGGGACTGTCCGACATGCGTACCGTCATGACGGCGGGCCTGGCGGGCGGCATCGGCCTGTGCGGAGGTGCTTGCGGGGCGCTGGGAGCCGCCATATGGACCATTACACTGAGCAGCATCGAGCGAGGAACCGGGAAGTTCGATTACAATGATCCGGCAGCTTCAGAAGCATTAAACAGATTCCTGAAAATCACCGATTATGAATTCGATTGCTCCGAGATAGCCGGCCGGAGGTTCGAGAGTGTCGCCGATCACGCCGATTATCTTCGCGGTGGAGGCTGCTCGGAAATCATAGATTTGCTGGCATCAACATGTTCTCCGGGATAACAATTTCCTTCCGGCACGGCAGCGTCGGATGGTTCCCTCCTTTCCGGAATCGTGACTGACCGGGTTGTGTATGGTAAGGGTGTTTCGCCGGCTTTCACGACACGACGGTGACGATGTCGTTCCCATCAGGAGGCAGTGCGAGAAGATGACCACGCTGGCGGCCGGAGAGCAACCGGGGCGACCGGACGTCTGCTGGTGGAAGAGCTGCTCGGTCGCGGGCAGAGGGTCAGGGCGCTCCTTCACCGACCAGGAGCGCTATCTTCGAGCGGGTTCCACCAGTCGGATCAACGTCGTCCACTTCATGGCCGATCTGATCACCGGCGACGGCACCTGGAACCGGTGGAAGGGGCAGATGCCGGTGATCTACAACAGCACGTCGTCGCAGCGGGGAAGAGGAATTCTACTTCCGTACTCCCGACGTCCGTGTTATCTTTCCTCTCATGAATTCACGCGACTTCGTGAACACGATGGCCGCCGGCGGCTTCGACTTCTTCACCGGTGTCCCCTGTTCGTACTTCGCCGGGCTCGTCGGGGCCCTCCGTGAACGGGACGACCTCCTCCACGTCCCGGCGGTGCGCGAGGACCTGGCCATGGGTCTCGCCGCGGGGGCTTTTCTCACCGGGAAGCTGCCCCTGGTCTACATGCAGAACTCCGGCTTCGGGTACTCGCTCGAGGTGTTCGCCTCGCTCAACATCATCTATCACATTCCGGCTCTCGTCGTCATGAGCTACCGGGGCCCGGAGGATCCCGGCATGGAGGAGCACCTCGTGATGGGAGAGCACACCGAAGAAGTACTCCGGGCGTTCGGTCTCGAGTACCGGGTCATGGACGGTGCCCTGCAGGAAGACGACATCCCCCGGATCATGGCGTACCTCGACGGGCAGGGACAGCCCTTCGTCATCCTCGCCCGGAAAGGAGCGCTCGAGTGAATCGTTTCGAGGCGATCCGCGTGGTTGTCGACCGGCTCTCGGACGAGGAGCTCGTCTTCCACGCCAACGGCGCCATCAGCCGCGATTCGTTCGCCTGCCGCGACCGGGAGAGGAACTTCTACCTTCTCGGTACCATGGGGCTTCCGGCAGCCGTCGGTCTGGGGGCGGCGATCTCGGCTCCGGGGAGAAAGGTCGTCGTTCTCGACGGCGATGGCAACCTCCTCATGGGCTTTGGAAACCTGGCCATGGCGGGAGCCCTGAAACCGCCCAACCTGATACACATCGTCCTCGACAATGGCGTCTACGGGACCACGGGCGATCAGCCTACCATCTCTCCCGCGCTCGACCTGACAGCCGTCGCGGAGGCGGCCGGCTACCGGCATGCCGTGAGCGTGACCGACGAAGAGGCGCTCGCCTCCGCCGTTCTCAGGACGCTGACGGTTCCGGGACCGCACTTCATTCAGGTTAAGGTGAGCCGGGAGGTCCCCGGGAAAGCTCCCCGGATCCCCTACACAGCGGCCGAAATCAAGGAGCGGTTCATGCGCTCGCAGAGACGTTGAACCGACACCTTCCCCGAATCCGTCTTCTTCCCATCCCGCTCTCCAGCATTTCTGAATCCATGGTGTGCACGACGCAGTGAGTAAGTCGTTCGAAATGATTGACTTCTCGCGCCGAATATGGTATCTTATTGGGCAGGCACGTGGGGAATTATGAGCCGTTATCATGGGGGTGTTATGAAATTAGGTCGTAAATCCACTCTGTTTGGTGTCGGTGTTCTGGGCTTTTCCATTTTCCTCGTGCAGGTCCTCTCCGGCGGATCATCCGGTCAGGTGGATGAGCTCGGGCTGATCCGGCAGGCCATCGAGGAGAAGGGTGCCCGCTGGACGGCCGAAGAGAACGGGATTTCGGCCATGGATCCCGTGATGCGTCGGGGGCTCCTCGGTCTCGTCGCGGAGGATATCGGGCTGGCGGATGGAGCCGGCGGAGCCGACTTCCTCGAAGGCGATCCGGAAGCCGTGTTCCCTCCCTCCCTCGACTGGCGGGATGCGGACGGGCGCAACTGGATGACCTGGGTCCGGAACCAGTGGGACTGCGGTTCATGCGTGGCGTTCGGCTCGATCGGAGCTCTCGAGGCGCGGATGAACATATTCCTTGACGACTGGACATGGGATCCGGATCTGTCGGAGGGCCACCTCTTCTTCTGCGGGGGAGGCTCCTGCTGGTGGGGCTGGACGGTTTCGGCGTCCATGAACTACCTGGAGAACAGCGGCGTGCCGGAGGAGGCCTGCTTTCCCTACGTCACCTATGATGCTCCCTGCAGCGACGGCTGTGACGACTGGCAGGACCATAAGCTCGAGATCCGTGACTGGAACTGGGTCTCCAACAACCAGAACGCGATCAAGACCTATCTCCAGGACGGTCCTCTCACGACCTGCATGAATGTCTACACCGACTTCTTCTACTACGGCAGCGGCGTCTACGAGCACACCTGGGGCTCCTACGAAGGCGGCCACTGCATCTCCTTCGTCGGCTGGGACGACGGTGAAAACTGCTGGATCTGCAAGAACAGCTGGGGAGCCGGATGGGGAGAGACGGGATATTTCCGTATCGCTTATGGAAACAGCGGCATCGGGTCCTCGACCACGAATATGGAGCTCTACCCGCTCCTCCGGGTGGAGTCGGACAAAGGAAGCTACGCCCCCGGAGAGGATCACGTCCTCGGGGTGCGGCTCGTCAACCCGGGTTCCGGCTACACGGCGAAGCTCAAGATCTGGGTTCTCTTTCCGAACGGCTCGAAACACACGGTCTACTCCGGGGTACATTACATCCCCGGCGGAGCCGTGTTCGACAGGTCGGAGTTCATGACCTTCACCGTGCCGTCGCAGGCAGCACCGGGAGAATACGCCTGGTACGGGGTGGTCCAGAACGGATCGGGGACGGACACGAAGTCGTTCGACATCTGCATGTTCGACATCGTCGAGTGAGGGGCTGGAACGCTATCGAACACCGGCGCACAGCGAGAAATCATATCTCTGTGGTACCGTTCAGAATTCGGTGATGCGGCAGGGAACACCGAGGCGGTCGATCCTTCAACTGACTAAATCGACATCGTCCCTGTGAGGGGGCTGGATCTAGGTGTGTTGACATCGGTCCCCCGCCGTCGTCATAAACGGGGAGCTCGATTCGGCCGGGACCAGGGGGCGGCAGCTGACGGCAGGGCGGTCCAACCTTCGGAAGCGTTTCTGCGACAGCAGGAAAGAGCGTTTTCTCCCGACGGCGTTATTCTCCTGAATCACTTCCGGAAATACTTGACAAGAATCCCCTTTCGGTTTATTATATAAGTTGCCCCTTCAAAGGGGCGTTTGTCACTCTGATGTGACTTTGGTCTTTGACAACCGAAAATGGATGTTGTGGTGAAGCCAGTCTCTCGAGAAATTCTGGCCAAGCTACTAAGGGCGCATGGGGGATGCCTAGGCGTCAGTAGGCGATGAAGGACGTGGCAAGCTGCGATAAGCCCCGGGTAGGTGCAAACAACCATTGATCCGGGGATTTCCGAATGGGGCAACCCACCCGGAGTAATGTCCGGGTATCGCCGGGTGAATACATAGCCTGGTGGAAGCCAACGAGGGGAATTGAAACATCTTAGTACCCTCAGGAAAAGAAAGCAACCGCGATTCCCTGAGTAGCGGCGAGCGAACGGGGAATAGCCCAAACCTGTTCATGTGTTAAAGCCTGATCGCGTTGCATGACGGGGGTAGCGGGGTTTCACGCGCTGGAAGGGTCAGCTTCCAGACAGGAGTTACCAAGGCAAACGTTAGCTGAACACCATGGGAAGGGTGACCACAGAAGGTGATAGTCCTGTAGGTGAAAGCGTCTGCCCTCTTGAGTGAACACCCCAAGTACGACGGGGCACGTGGAATCCCGTCGGAATCCGGGAGGACCATCTCCTAAGGCTAAATACTCACTGACGACCGATAGTGAACCAGTACCGTGAGGGAAAGGTGAAAAGAACCCCGGGAGGGGAGTGAAATAGAACCTGAAACCGTGCGCTTACAAGCAGTGGGAGGGCTTTTGCCTGACCGCGTACTTTTTGTAGAACGGACCGGTGAGTTGCGGTGTGCAGCGAGGTTAAGGGTTGAGGGCCCGAAGCCGAAGCGAAAGCGAGTCCTAACAGGGCGGAAGTTGCATGTCGCAGACCCGAAACCGGGTGATCTATCCGTGGCCAGGGTGAAGCTGAGCTAACCCTCAGTGGAGGCCCGAACCCGTTGACGCTGAAAAGTCATGGGATGAGCTGCGGATAGCGGTGAAAAGCCAATCGAACCCGGAGATAGCTGGTTCTCCCCGAAATAGCTTTAGGGCTAGCCTCAAGCTGGCCGGTGGGAGGTAGAGCACTGATTGGGCTAGGGGCCCAAAAAGGTTACCGAACCCTTTCAAACTCCGAATGCCCGCCGGTAAGGCTTGGGAGTCAGACCGAGGGGGATAAGCTTCTTGGTCGAGAGGGAAACAGCCCAGACCGCCAGCTAAGGTCCCTAAGTGTGGACTGAGTGGTAAAGGATGTGGAATTGCTGAGACAACCAGGATGTTGGCTTAGAAGCAGCCATTCATTTAAAGAGTGCGTAACAGCTCACTGGTCGAGCGATTCTGCGCCGAAAATGTAGCGGGGCTAAGTCCACCACCGAAGCTTCGGAATCCTGATGGATTGGTAGGGGAGCGTTCTTCGCACACGGAAGTCGGCCTGTAAGGGCTGGTGGAGTGCGGGGAAGAGAGAATGCCGGTATGAGTAGCGAAAAGAGGGGTGAGAATCCCCTCCGCCGCAAGCTGGAGGTTTCCTGAGGAAGGTTCGTCCGCTCAGGGTAAGTCGGGACCTAAGCCGAGGCCGAAAGGCGTAGGCGATGGATAACCGGTTAAGATTCCGGTACTACCTGGAAGCGATTGAGCGAAGGGGTGACGCAGGGGGGTAGGCCATCAGGCTGATGGAAGCGCCTGTCCAAGCGTTTAGGGTGCTGCGGTAGGCAAATCCGCCGCAGTGGACCTGAGGCGTTAGGGGGAGCGAAATCAAGTAGCGAACTGGCTGAGCCCGCACTGCCTAGAAAAGCCTCTAGCGAGCTTTCGGGTACCCGTACTGAAACCGACACAGGTAGGCGAGGAGAGGATCCCAAGGCGCGCGAGATAACCCCTGTTAAGGAACTCGGCAAAATGGCTCCGTAACTTCGGGAGAAGGAGTGCCTGAGTAGGGTGAAGCCCCGAGCGGGTGGAGCTTGAAAAGGTTGCAGCGAACAGGCCCAAGCGACTGTTTACCAAAAACACAGGTCTCTGCCAAGTCGAAAGACGAGGTATAGGGGCTGACGCCTGCCCAATGCCGGAAGGTTAAGGGGAGAGGTTAGCTTCGGCGAAGCCTCGAACCAAAGCCCCGGTCAATGGCGGCCGTAACTATAACGGTCCTAAGGTAGCGAAATTCCTTGTCGGGTAAGTTCCGACCTGCACGAAAGGCGCAACGACTTGGGCGCTGTCTCGACAGGGGACTCGGCGAAATTGTAGTACCCGTAAAGATGCGGGTTACCTGCGGCAAGACGGAAAGACCCCGTGGAGCTTTACTGCAGCCTGGTATTGGATTTTGGTATGGGATGTATAGGATAAGTGGGAGGCTTAGATACAGGGGCGCCAGCCTCTGTGGAGCCGACGGTGGAATACCACTCTTCTCATGCTGAAATTCTAACCAACTGCCCTGAGCGGGTAGGGGGACAGTATCAGGTGGGCAGTTTGACTGGGGCGGTCGCCTCCTAAAAGGTAACGGAGGCGCCCAAAGGTTCCCTCAGTGCGGTTGGCAATCGCACGATGAGTGTAAAGGCAGAAGGGAGCCTGACTGCGAGACACACTAGTCGAGCAGGGACGAAAGTCGGGCTTAGTGATCCGGTGGCACCGAGTGGAAGGGCCATCGCTCAACGGATAAAAGTTACCCCGGGGATAACAGGCTTATCTCCCCCAAGAGTTCACATCGACGGGGAGGTTTGGC
>CAZMKB010000131.1:0-9262 GCA_964566685.1 uncultured Gemmatimonadota bacterium
TGAACCGTATGTTCTCGAGCGGAATGGGGCCCTTGCCGTCCAGGGGCCTTCCGAGCGGATCGATGATCCTGCCCAGGAGCGCCTCACCGGAGGGCACCGCGAGAACGCGGCCCGTCCGCTCGACGGGGTCGCCTTCCTTGATCTCGGTGAACTCGCCGAGAATGACGGCACCGATGTTGTCCTCTTCGAGGTTGAGCGCCAGGCCGTAGATGTCGCCGGGGAACTTGAGCATCTCGGAGGCCATGGCTTTCTTGAGCCCGTGGATCCGGGCGATGCCGTCGCCGACCTCGAGGACGGTGCCGACTTCCTCGACGTCGAGCGTGGTTGCGTAGCTCTCGATCGTCTTCTTGATGATCGAGGTCATTTCTTCGGGTTTAATCCTCATACAGCAAACCCTCCTGTATTTCTATCGCGGAGGTCCTCTCTCTGAGATCCTCGAGCCGCCTGCGGATACTCCCGTCCAGGAGCCTGTCTTCGTAACGGATCGTGATGCCGCCGATCAGGGCCGGATTGACGTCGACCATGAGACGGACCGGGCCGTCGAGGCGACGCTCGAGTTCCGACTCGATCCTGCCGCGGAGGTCCTTCTCGACCGGGCGTGCGCTGGTGACCAGCACTTCCCTGATGCCTTCTTTCTCGTCGTCGAGCACGCGGTATTCGTGCGCGATCCGCCTGATGAGGTACTGCCGGTTCTTGTCGAGAAGGACGCCCAGGAAGTTCATGGTCAGCCGATCGAGCTTCTCCCCGAACATGGTCTCGAGGGACCTCTTCTTGACGTCCCGATCGATCTGAGGGGACTCGAGGAAAACCCGGAGATCAGGCTCCGCCTCCAGGAGCTCCGCCAGGGAAGCCAGCTCTTCCAGTACGGCTTTCCTCCTCCCCTTTTCCTCGGCCGCCTGCATGACGGCGGCGGCGTATATGCGGGCAATCGTGTCTTCTCTCATAGTCGTCTATCCTGGCGCGAATCGTCCCTTTCACGGCCGGCGAACGGACGGGGATCCCCCGGGGCTCACGCAGCCTCATCTCCCCGGCGTTACTTCAGTTTGTCCGCTTCTGCCAGCGTATCCAGTGCGAGCTTCCGGTGGTCTTCGTCCGTGAGCATCTTCCCGGTGACTTTCGATGCCATGTCCAGGGTCAGATCGACGACGTACTTCCGGACGTCGTCAACCGCCTTTTTCCTGGCCAGCTCGATCTCCTTCTTCGCTCTCGCGAGCTGCTCGTCGTACTCACGCCGCGCCTGCTCGAGGAGCTCCTCCCGGGCACGCTCGCCCTTCTGGCGCCCTTCCTCGATGATCTTCCGGACATCGTCCCTGGCGGAGTCGAGCTTCTGCTGGTAGTCGGAGAGGAGCTTCTCGGCCTCCTCCCGCGACTTCTGCGCCTGGACCACGTTGTCCTGGATGCTCTTCTCTCGCCTGTCGAGCGCCGTGAGGATGGGGCCCCACGCGAACTTCTTCAGGATGAAGACCAGCAGCACGAAGGTGATGACCGTCCAGATGACGAGACCTGGATTGATGGTAATGAGCATGCTGCCTCCGGCTCAGCTTATTTCGGAAGAAGAAGTACCATGAGCAGACAGATGATCAGTGCGAAGAACGCGATACCTTCGATAAGGGCCGCTGCGATGATCATGGCACCTCTCAGGTCAGCAGAAGCTTCGGGCTGCCGCGCCATCCCCTCGAGGGCACTCCTCGACAGGTAACTGATGCCGTAACCGGCTCCGATCACTGCGACTGCAGCGCCAATTCCTGCTCCGAAGAAAGCCAGGTCCATCGAGTACCTCCTGTTGGTCGTTTCCGGTTGCTCCGGAACCGGTGTCCCGTCCCTGAGGCGGAACACTCAGTGTTCCGGATGAAGTGCTGCTCCAATGAAAATGATCGAAAGAAACGTGAATATGTATGCCTGAATGAGTGCGACGAAGATCTCGAGCAGGCTGATGAACAGAACGAAACCGACGACGCCCGGGGCGACGGCGTAGCTCACCACGTCCCCGAAGGTCTTGAAGATGAAGATGAGAGCGAACAGGCTCAGGATGACCAGGTGCCCGGCGGTCATGTTCGCGAAGAGTCGGACGGTGAGGGCGAAGGGCTTGGTGAACTGCCCCAGGATCTCGACCGGAACCATGATCGGAAGGAGCCAGAGGGGAATCCCCGGCGGCACGATGTTCTTGAGATACGTGAAGAACCCCTGCTCGAGCATGCCCCCGACCTGCGTCATGATGAGCGTGATGAGGGCGAGCCCCCCGGTCACGGCGATGTTCCCGGTGGCCGTCGCCATGAACGGCACCAGCCCCAGCAGGTTGCACATGAGAATGAAGAAGAACTGGGTGAGGAAAAAGGGCAGAAAACGGCGGCCGATCTTCTCGCCCATGATGTTGTACACCATCTCGTCGCGCACGAAGACCACGAGCACTTCGAAGAAATTGGTGAACGAGCCTTTCGGTACCGTGCTCTCCCGCTTCGCCAGCCTGGAGAAGATGAAGAGGACCAGCAGGCCGGAGAGCCACATCATGGCCACGTGCTTGGTGATCGACAGGTCGAGGCCGAAGAGCTCGATGTGGGGGAAATCGATGGCGAATCCGGGCAGGTGCCACTCGTGCGAGTCCTGGACGTGGTGCATCACGTAGTCGACGATGTAGGCGGGGTCTTCCTGGTTCACGTGCTCGGCGGCGTGTTCGGCGGCCTGGTGTGTTTCTTCAGACAGCACTGCTCTCCTCCTCACGCGAAGAAATAGGCTCAACGATGATGGTGCGCTCTGTCAGCTCTTCTTCCCCTGGTTCATCGCTTTGAGCAGCGCGCTGAAGAAGCGGATTTCCAGGAACGTCAACAGGCCGTAGAATGCGAGAAGCGAGACGGCGGTGGTCACGAGATGGACCGACTCGATCTGTGACACCACCATCACGGTGACGGCGATCACCGTGAGCCTCCCGAGGAGGCCTGCAACGAAGGCTTTCATGAACACCGTCGTCGACTTGTCGAAAGCCCAGGCGAGCGTGAAAAAGCTCGTTATGACGACAAAGAGCGCAACGCCGCATCCGATGAGGAGGCCGTGAGTCGCTTCTCTCCCGAGGCCGCGCTCGATCGGGTAGAGCGCAATGAGGGCTCCGCTGACGCAGAGAAACACGGCCCTTCTCAGGAAACGCAGCTTGCTACTCCCTGGAATCAGCTTCGGACTCCTTTTTCCCCTTCCCGGACTGCAGGAAGAGGATTCGGTACATCCTGTAAAAAGCCGCTGCCCCTCCCGCGAACGTGAAGATGAGGGTGAAGACGGGTATGTTGTGGGTGCCGAACACGAAGCCGTCGAGCTTCCAGCCGGCGTAGAAGAAGATGAGTGCAATGAGGGCGAGCTGGATGCCGTGGCCGGTGTAAGTCCCGATGGTCCGCAGCGCCTCGCTGCCTCGTTTGTTTCCCGTCTCGTTCCTCAAGGGCAAAGCCTTTTGTCAGCTTTCATCCCTTCCAGTGGAATGCTGAAATATATGAAAACGATCAGGGCAGTCAAGCTTTTTATTGCCGCAAAGCCGTGTGAATTCGCGCCCGGACCTTGACTCCGCCGCATGATCGTTACATACTGGAAAAGGCCCGGTTCACCGGAAGCGGGAAGTTGCTCGTGACTCGCACACTGTTCGGAAAGAGAAAGATGCCCCCACTGTCAGCCGTCAGCAGGACGGCCCGTTCCGTCGCCCTGGCCTGTCTCTTCGCCGCCGGTTCGCTCCTCCCCGGATGCTCGTCGGATATACGCGGCGGGAAACAGAACGTGATCCTGCTGGTGATCGACACCCTGAGGGCCGATCATCTCGGCTGCTACGGGTATGACCGGAACACCTCTCCGCATCTGGACGGGCTGTCGGGGCGTTCGATCCTCTTCCGCGACGTCACCGCCCAGGCGCCCTGGACGAATCCGTCCGTGGCGACACTCATGACCTCCCTGTATCCTTCCTCCCATCACATGCTGACGCTGCGGGCCGGCGGGAGGCTGCGGACGCTGGACGGGGACATCGAGACCCTCGCCGAAGTCTTCCGCGATCATGGCTACCGCACGGCGGCTTTCACGGCCAACCCCTGGCTGGTGTCCGGCATCGGCATCGAGAGGGGATTCGAGACCTACCGGAACCTTCCTCTGACGACGAGGGCCATCACCCTGAACGGGATGGCGGTGGAGTGGATGGAGCACCTTCGGGATGACGGGCCGTTCTTTCTCTACGTTCACTACATGGATGTTCACGGGCCCTACGATCCACCCGCTCCGTACGACGAGTTCTTCGAGCCGGAGAAGCCGGGGCGGCTTCTCGAACCGGAAGAGATCGAGAGGATGCCGGAGTACCTTCGGGTCGAGGGGCTCACCACGCTCGAAGAGTACGAGGCCCTCTATGACGGCGGCATCCGGTACTGGGACTCGTGCCTGTCGCTCTTTCTGGCCGATCTCCGGAGCCTGGGCATACTCGACGAGTCCCTCCTCATCGTCACCGCCGATCACGGCGAAGAGTTCCTGGACCACGGCGGCTTCAATCACGGCTCGACGCTCTTTCAGGAACAGCTCCACGTCCCCCTGATCTGGTGTCCGCCTCACGGCAGGGGGAACGGGAGGATCGTCGACCAGCCGGTCGAGCTCGTGGACGTGATGCCCACGCTTCTGTCCTCCCTCGAGATCGAACCGCCTGCTCTCCAGCAGGGGGAAGACCTCAGCCCGCTCCTCGACGGAGGCTCTCTCGAGCCCCGGCCGGCGTTCAGCGAGGCGGCCGTGGCCTTCGGCGGGGTGGCGATGCCGGAAGGTACCATGAAGTCGGTGAAGTTCGGTGACCGGAAGGCGATCGTCAACCTGGACACCGGGGAGCTGGCCGTGTACGATCTCTCCGAGAACCCGGGTGAATCGGACTCCTCCCGGGCGGAGGCAGCCGCCGGAAAGGAGGGTCTCCTCTCGGTGCTCGGGAAATGGATCGATCGGAACAGGAAGGTGGGCAGCCTCTTCGAAACCGGCCGACACGAAACCCCGGCCGGCATCCGGGAAGAGCTCGAGGCGCTCGGCTACATCGAGGACTGATGTTCCCGCCCGCCGCCCGCGGGCGGGTCACTCCCCGGCCGACGACTCCATCTCCTCTTCGAGCTCCACCCAGCGCTCGTAGAGCCGGCTCAGGCTCTCCCGCAGCTCTTCGTGCTTCGTCACGTGCCGCCGGGCTTTCTCGCCCTCGCGGTAGAGATCCGGATCGGAGAGGACGGCTTCGACATCCTCGATCTCCTTCTCCGTCCGGCGGATATCCCGCTCGAGCGACTCCAGCTCCCTCGACTGCCTGCGCCGGGCTCTTTCCGCCTCCTTTCGGCGGTCCCGTGCCCGGAGCGTCTCCTCTTTCCGTTTCGCCCTGTCGGGGTGTACGGCGGGAGCCGCCGGTCCGGATCTGGCCTCCGCCTCCTTCTTCTCGAGGTAGTCCTCGTAGTCGCCGAAGAATATCCTCAGCCGCCCGTCCGACACCTCGATGATCTTCCGGGTGAGACGGTTGATGAAGTACCGTTCGTGCGACACGAACACGATCGTGCCGGAGAAGTCCTCGAGCGCCGAGAGGAGAATGTCCTGCGACGCGATGTCGAGGTGGTTCGTCGGCTCGTCCAGGAGAAGGAGGTTCGATCTCTCGAGGAGCATCTTCGCGAGAGCCAGGCGGCTCTTCTCTCCCCCGGAGAGGACCGCCACCCGCTTGTCCACATCGTCGCCGGAGAAGAGGAACGCTCCCAGGAGGCTTCTCATCTGCGGCAGGATGTCGAATGGCGCCACGTCGCGCAGCTCGTCGAGAACGGTGTTCTCCATGTCGAGCGACGATGTCACCTCCTGGTCCATGAACCGGACGAACACGTTGTGCCCACGGTTCACCTCTCCACCGTCGCAGGGCTCCGTGCCCGCGATGATCCGCATCAGGGTCGACTTCCCCGCGCCGTTCGGCCCGACCAGCGCGATCCGCTCGCCCCGTTCGACGACGAGGCTGGCATCGCGGAACACCTCCGCGGAATCATACGATTTCCGGACGTTTTTCAGCTCGAGGACGATCCGCCCGCTTCTCGGGGGATCGGGGAACCGGAAGCGGACCCGTTTCGGCCGGGGCGGCAGGGTGATCAGGTCCATCTTCTCGAGCATCTTGATTCGGCTCTGTACCAGCGAGGCACGCCGCTTGTCGTACCTGTTTCTGTCGATGAAGTCCTGAATGTGCCGGATGCTCTCCTGCTGTCGTTTCACCTCCGCCGCCAGGCATTCGTAGCGGACCTCCTTCTCTTCCAGGTAGCCGGCGTAACTCGTGTGGTAGTCGGTGACCTTTCCGTGCTCGATCTCGGTGATCCGATGCGTCACCCGGTCGATGAAGAACCGGTCGTGGGAGACGAGGACGATCGTTCCCGGATAATCGTTCAGGTAGTCCTCCAGCCAGTTCCGGGCCTCGATGTCCAGGTGGTTGGTCGGCTCGTCGAGCAGGAGGATTCCGGGCCGTGAGAGAAGAAGCTTCGCCAGGATCATTCTCATCTGCCACCCGCCGCTGAACTCCTCAACCGGCCTGTCCCGGTCCTTTTCTCCGAACCCCAGGCCGTCCAGCACGGCGTTCACGCGCGCGTCGATCTGCCAGCCGTCCAGCAGCTCGAACCGTTCCTGGAGCCTGCCGTAATCCTCGAGGATGTCCCGGTACCCGTGGCTCTCCGGATCCGTCTCCGCCAGAGCCCGTTCCAGCTCCCCCAGCCTCTCCCCGAGGCGGAGAGCCTCCGAGAGGACAGACCGGACTTCCCGGAACACGGTGCTTCCCCCGAGCGTCACCGTCTCCTGCGGCATGTAGCCGATGACCGTGCCCTTCGGGACGATTACGCTGCCCCGCTCGGGCCGCACCTCACCGGCGATCATTCGGAGGAGGGTGGTCTTCCCGGCGCCGTTGGGGCCTATCAGCGCCACCCGGTCGTTCTCCTTCGTCTGCCAGTCCACATCATCGAAGATGACCTGGCCGCTGAAGGAGAGGGAAACGTTGTCGAGTCGTACCATATCGGGTGTCCGGAAAATGTGGGAACAGTCGACCTGTCCATCGGTGAACAGTGAAGTATAATGACACGGCGGGCCGTTGGGAAGAGGTCGGGGCGTTCAGAGTGGTTTCATGATCCGGCTCTCTGCCGTCTCCCGGGGAATTATTTCGGGCGTGAGCCCTGAATCCCGGTTTCGGCCGGGGCCGGATCCTATTTGGAACGCGAAACGGGGAGGGGCGGCTTCCTTCCCGCCGGCGCATCCGCTGCCCGTGCGGGAGCCGCGGTCTTCCAGCGCTCGTGGAACCAGTTCCACTGGTCGGGATACTCCCGGATGAATTCTTCCATGGCGGTCGTGAGCCTCTGCGTGTTCGCGACGAGGTCCGATTCCCAGCTACCTGTGCGCACCGGATCCAGGGGCCTGAGGACGTGGATCCGGTGGGTATACCCGGGAAGCCGCCTGATGAACATCGGAATGAGGGCGGCTCCCGACTTCAGGGCGACAGCCGCGGGGCCGTAGGGCGTGAAGGCCGGTCGTCCGAAAAAGTCGACGAACCCCCCGGGCACCTTCGTGTCGACGTCGGCCAGGATCGCCAGGATACCATTCTGCCTGAGATGGCGCAGGCCGCGGTACATGGACTCTCCACGGAAGATGATCTGCATCCCCACCTGCCGCCGGAGGCCGCAGAGGATCTCGTTGTAGCGCCGGGAACGGAGTTCCCGGGCGACCACGGTGATCGGATATCCGTTCAGCGCCAGGCTCGCACCGAAGAGCTCCCAGTTCCCGATGTGCCCGGTCGCGAGGACGACCCCCCGGCCCTGCCGGAGGGCCGTGTCGAGATGCTCCCGTCCCTCCCAGGAGACGAATTCGTTCACCTCCTCCCGTGACAGGAGCGGAAAGCGGAGGATCTCCACGATGCTCACGCCCAGGTTCCGGAAGGAAGAGCGTGCGATCCTCATCAGTTCGCCGGCGGTCCGGTCGGGAAAACATTCCCGGAGGTTTGCAATTGCCCGCTCCCGCTCCTTCCGCCCGATCCGGTACGCGAGGAAGCCGATGACCGAGCCGATTCGGACAGAGGTTTTCCTCGAGAGGCGAAGGGCGCCGAAGCGGACGAGTGCGATGAGACAGCAGTACAGGCGTTCTTTGATTTCTTTCTTCACGACGCCGTAAAGTATATCGTACAGGCGGGATGAAGACAAGAAAAATTTCGAGTACCGGGTACCCGCCGTCGCCGATCGGAAACCTCCCCGGATCTCACACCATCCAGGCATACCCGATTTTCAGGAAGAAGGTACGGCTCGTTCGCACGATGTCGGTCCGGTCCTCGTCGTCGTGGCGGTCGGAGTAGCCGAGGAAGAGGACCGTTTGCGGATTGATCTTGTAGGAGAAGAGGAGCTGGGTGAAGAAGTCCCTCGAGTGTTGCTCGACCTCGCCGGGGTCGTCGTAGATCCGGGGGTTCCGGGTGACGTCCACGTACTGGAAGATGGCCCGAACGAACGTCTTCACGTTGAGCTGGTAGACGAGTCTCGTCTGGACGAGGTTGGCCCGGTAGAGCCTGCCGTCATCCACGTTCAGCTGCTCGAACGTGTCGTCCATCCAGAACTCGATATGCCTCCCGAAATTGTAGCGGAAGCCGGGACCGCCCCAGATCCTCGTGGCGGGACGGGAGTTGTCGTAATCGACGGCGTCCCCGGCATTACCGGTGAACCAGAACGAGAAGTTGCCGGTCGGCTGCAGCTCGACGTAGCTCTCCCACACGCTCTTGTCGTAGGTCATGCCGTCGAAGTACTCCTTTTCGAGATTGAGAGAGAGAACGGCCCACGTCTGCAGGGGGCCCGCGTAGCCGGTCCAGATGTCCGCCGTCTGGTCGCTGAGCCGTCCGCTGTAGTCGTGGGTCCGCACGAATTCGGTGCCGAAGTGGAGCCGGTTGAACCAGTTGTCCGAATTGCCCCAGACGACCCGTTCCGCCCCGGCGACGCCCGTCCGCGTGTCCACCTGCGGTATGAACCCGGCGTCGGCCCTGAATTCGGGGGACTTTTCCTGGTAGACAGCCCACCAGTTCCAGTCGCGGCTTCCGTGGTTGTAGAACACCCGCGTCCCCATGCCGCCGAACGACCTCTGCGGCTGGCCGGCGAAGTCTTCGTCTTCCGTGATCTCGTCGGGATAGGCGGTGCTCGAGCCGAGCACCTGGAACCGGAGTCCGTCCTGATCGGTGAAGCGGAGGTATCCGTCGGCGCCGTAGAGCCGGTTGTAGTAGCCGGCGCCCTCTCGCAGGGTGAAGAGACCGCCG
>CAZMKB010000132.1:0-9224 GCA_964566685.1 uncultured Gemmatimonadota bacterium
TGGGGGGCTTCGTCAGGCAGTACCAGGTCGACATCGACCCGAACGCTCTGCTCGCCTACGACATTCCGCTCCGGCGCGTGATCTCGGCGATCCAGCGATCCAACAACGACGTCGGCGGTCGCGTGCTCGAGATGGCCGGCACCGAGTACTTCGTGCGCGGCAGGGGCTACATCACATCGCTCGAGGACGTCGAGAAGGTGGTGGTGAAGACCGACGAAGACGGCGTCCCTGTGACGGTGAAGGACATCGCGAACGTCCACTACGGTCCCGACATCCGCCGCGGAGCCGCCGAGCTCGACGGCAAGGGAGAGGTCGTCGGGGGAGTCGTGGTGATGCGCTTCGGCGAGAACGCCCTGGACGTGATACGCCGGGTGAAGGAGAAGATCCGCGACGTGAAGCCCAGCCTGCCGCCCGGCGTCGAGATCGTCACCACTTACGACAGGTCCGACCTGATCGAGCGCTCGATAGACACCCTGACCACGAAGCTCATCGAGGAGATGCTCATCGTGAGCCTGGTCATCGTGATCTTCCTCTGGCACTTCAAGAGCGCTCTGGTGCCCATCATCGCGCTGCCGCTCGCGGCGCTCTACTCGTTCATCCCGATGCAGGCCATGGGCATCACCTCCAACATCATGTCGCTCGGGGGAATCGCCATCGCCATCGGTGCCATGGTCGACGCTTCGGTCGTGCTCGTCGAGAACGCCCACAAGCGGCTCGAGGAGTGGGAGCGGGGGGGCAGGAAGGAGAACCGTTTCGACGTGCTGCTCCGGGCCTCGAAGGAGGTCGGGCGCCCGATCTTCTTCTCGCTGCTCGTGATCGCCGTGTCCTTCATGCCGATCTTCGCTCTCCAGGCCCAGGAGGGACGGCTCTTCAAGCCGCTGGCATTCACCAAGAACTTCTCCATGTTCTTCGCGGCCGTCCTTGCGGTGACCCTGGTCCCGGTGCTCATCCAGCTCTTCATCAAACCGGTGAAGCCCATCATGAAGGGGAAGAACCTCTTCGCCAGGACCGTGAACTTCATCGGAGCAGGCACCATCCACGAGGAGGAAAAGCACCCGGTGAGCAGGGTGCTGTTCAAAATCTACGAGCCGGCGCTCGCCTTCGTCCTCAGGAACAGGGGGAAGACGATCATCGTGGCGGCGCTCGTCATCGCCAGCACCGTACCGGTGTACCGGCAGCTGGGATCGGAGTTCATGCCGCCCCTGAACGAGGGCGACATTCTCTTCATGCCGACAACCCTGCCGGGCATCTCCATCGAGGAGGCCCGTGTCTGGCTGCAGGCCCAGGACAAGATCATCGGCACCTTCCCGGAGGTGGACGTCGTCTTCGGAAAGATCGGACGTGCCAGGACCGCCACCGATCCGGCCCCGCTCTCCATGGTCGAGACCGTGGTGAAACTGAAACCCATGGAGGAGTGGCCCGACGTCTACCACGAACGCTGGTATTCCGGCTGGGCGCCGGAGTGGCTCGCGAAGGTGCTCCGGATCCTCTGGCCCGAGATGACGCCCCGGACCTGGGACGAACTCATCGACGACCTCGACCGGGCCGTGCAGCTCCCGGGTACCACCAATGCCTGGATCATGCCCATCAAGACCCGGATCGACATGCTCACCACCGGCATCAGGACACCGGTCGGCATCAAGATCTACGGTCCGGACCTGGGAGAGATCCAGCGGATCGGGGAACGTCTGGAGGCGGTGGTGGGGACCCACCCCGGCACGCGGAGCGTGTACGCCGAGCGTGTGGTCGGCGGCTACTTCGTCGACGTCGACATCGATCGGGAGGAGGTGGCCCGATACGGCCTGACCGTGGGGGACGTGAACGACGTCATCGAGACCGCCATCGGCGGGAAGAACATCACCATGACCGTGGAGGGCAGGGAACGCTACCCGGTGAACGTGCGCTACGCACGGGACTACCGGAGCGACCCGGAGCGGCTCGCCCGGGTCCTGGTTGCGATACCCGGCGGCGCCCAGGTGCCGCTGGGGCAGCTCGCCGACATCCGCGTCACCACCGGGCCGCCGGTCATCAAGAACGAGAACGGCATGCTGACCGGCTGGGTCTACGTGGACATCTTCACCGACCGGGACGTCGGCACGTTCGTCTCCGAGGTGAAGGATCTGGTGCGAACCGAGGTGGAGCTTCCTCCGGGGTACTATCTCGAGTGGAGCGGGCAGTTCGAGTACATGGAGCGGGCAAGGAAGACGCTTGCCCTGGTCCTGCCGGTGACGCTCGTGACCATCATTCTCCTCCTCTACATCAACACCGGCTCCTGGGTGAAGACCGCGATCGTGCTGCTGGCGCTTCCCTTCTCCCTGGTGGGCGCCTTCTGGCTGCTGTATGTCCTCGGCTACAACATGAGCGTCGCGGTCTGGGTGGGCATCATCGCCCTGGCCGGAGTGGATGCCGAGACCGGAGTAGTGATGCTCCTCTATCTCGACCTGGCATTCGCCCGCCGGAAGGACGAGGGGCGGATGAAGAGCCTGGCCGACCTGAAAGAAGCCGTCATGGACGGTGCGGTGAAGCGTGTCCGGCCGAAGGTGATGACGGTGGGGACCACGTTCATGGGGCTCCTCCCCATCATGTGGTCGGGCGCCGGTGAGGCCGGGGCGGACGTCATGAAGCGGATCGCGGCCCCCATGGTGGGCGGCATCTTCACCAGCTTCGTGATGGAGCTCCTGGTCTACCCGGCCATTTTCCTGCTCTGGAAGTGGCACAGCGAGGTGAAGCAGGAAGGCGAGGCCGGTGATGCGTGATCGATTCAGAGGTGCCCCGCGCGAAGAATCTCGCGAGAGAACAGGGGTCGGGAGTAAGGCAGGCTCCTCGCCGGAGAGGCAGTGGGCTGTCAGCGGTCGCTGAAAACCCGCCGCCGCCTGCGCGCGGCGAGCTCGGGCGCTTCCCGGATGCAGGTCCCGAGGATGCGGAAGGACTGTTTCAGAAGCTTCATGCTCTCCTTCGGCAGCTCCGCTGGCGCCTCGCCGACGTTCCGCCAGCCCGGCGTCTCGAGATCTCCCGGCGCAATGGCCAGCTCGTCCCAGTTGTGGAACAGCCGTCCCCATTCGCTGTGCAGGATGTCGCGTACGGTCTTCTGATGCAGGGGATACCAGAACGAATCGTGGTACAGCACGCTCGCGATGTAGGACCATGGGGCGAGAAAGGTCTTCAGAGACCACTCGATCGGCTTTTTCAGGCTGCCCCAGTAGATCCTGTGCTGCATGCGGCTTGCGAACGTCATCTTCCTGTACGGCCCCACGAAGTGCCAGTTCCCGGCCGCCGCCGCCTCGTCGCCGGCGATCCGGATCTCGCGCGGATCACCGCACCCAAGTCCCCGCTCGTGGGCCAGCCTGATGAATTTCACGTCCCGCAGCGGATCGAACCCCATCATCTTCGCCGCAACGGCATCGATCGCCACCTGGTCGGCGGAGGCGAGGATCACGTTCTTCACGTGCGGCACCATGCAGCGCGGGCCCGGCCCATCGCCGGCGAACGTCCCATCCATCACCGCAAATATGCCGGAATGGATCTTCTTCTGGATCATCAGCAGGTCGACCAGGGTCTCGTGGATCACCGGGTGCGTCCAGTGACGCCGCTCGTTCAGCAGCCCGCCGAACGCATTCTTCATGGCGCCGGTCATCGTCGTGAACACGTGTGTCTTCACCGTGGGAAGGTGGATGATATTCTCGCCGATGAACCTTTTCGGGATCATAAATCCATCCGGGTAGACTTCGTTCAGGCACAGGAACCCGTCCGCCAGGTCTCCCACCGCATCGCGCACGTGGATCCACTCCTCCCCCTCGTACAGGTGGATGTTCCGCAGGCCGTGCAGGTCCGTCACGTTGACCTGCTTGTTCTCGCGCTCGCCGAGGTGCGCGTCGATCACGACCGTGCGGTTGTGGCACCCGTGGATGCGGGCCGGGTCGTATCCGTCCTTCTTCAACGCGCGAATCACGCCGTCGAGCTGCCACGGCGTCGTCGAGCTGGCCGGGTAGAAGAAGTGCCAGCTGATGTTGATCTTGAGCGCAGTGTCACGGTCCTTCTGCAGGACGTCCCGATACCCGGCCAGGTTCATGAGCCGGTGGTAGTCCTGCAGAACGGTCGCGGGGGAAGTCTCGAGTACAGCGACGGTCGATCTGTTCATGGGAAACCTGCCGGTATCAGGGTAATGATGTTACTGTTACACTTAATCCTTCTTCCCGTTCCGCGCAAGGCGCTTCGCCACGCCCCTGTCACCTATCAGAAGAAGCACTGTCTGCCGGTCTTCTGCCCACCGATATCCTGCACTGGTTGTATTCGGAGGGGATTCGATGGTGGACATGCAAGTCGAGCTCGCTCCGAACGTCGGAACTCAAAGGCTCCACGGATTGATGACTTCCAGGCCGGGGAAGCGATAATCCGCCTCGTTCCTGGTGACCAGCCGAAGCTCGTGATGCAGGGCCGTCGCCGCCAGCAGGCTGTCTGTCGCCGGTACGGGACGTCCCACCTCGGCGAGCAGCCTTCCCCATCTGTCAGCCACACCGGCAGAGACGGACAGCAAACGGTCCTCGAACCACGCCGGCAGTTCCTGCTCAAGCCACAGCCTCAGCTCTTCCTTCCGGCGGTTGTCTGGCAGCATCTCGATTCCCTTTCGTATCTCCCCCAGGCTGAGCACACTGAGGTGTAACGCCGGATCAGGGACCTCGTGAAACCATGCCTTCACCTTCCGGTCGGGTTTCGGCCGAACCAACTCCGAGATCACGTTGGTGTCGAGGAGATAACTCATAACTTCACATCACGGACAGGCGTTCGATCCCGTTCTATCTCGAGCTCCATCCCGAACAGGGGCGATTTCCGCAGGAATTCCACGAATGACGGTTTGGGACGGGACAGCCGGTCATAGTCGGCCTTCGACATCACGACGGCTGCCGGTTCACCACGGACCGTAATTTCCTGGGGACCTCTCGTCGCCGCGGCCTTGACGAGCCTGCTGAGCTTCGCCTTCGCTTCCTGCAGTTGCCAGCGCTTCATGCTTTTCTCCCTACTTCTTTCTGACTAGTCTGATCAGTCATAATATAACGATCTTAAATCATTTCGTCAATTATTGCTGCAATACCGATCCGCAACGTCGAGCGTGGAACGGGGCAATCCGTGGGCGGAGCTGGCTATCAGCCGATGTCGAGCTCTCCGAAAGCTTCTACGACTGGTCTCAGAGCAGAATAAATATCTGATCGATTCAGAGGTGCCTCGTGTGGAGAAACTCCCGCAACCGCCGGTCTGCTTCTTGTCCATAGAAACATGCAACGATTTTTATTTCAGCCTCTTCGTCGGACAGGTCCGGATATCCCGCTGACTCTTTCCGTCCTCGACAGGAAACAGTGCCCCCGCTGCCCCGGTTCCGTATCCGCTTCACCAGGAGCACGGGAGCAAGAGAGTGTATCCACACAGGCGGCGCGTGAGACGCCGGGCGGTATCAGCCGTTCCGGTAACCCACCAACCTCGTCAGCTGAGGTGTCCTGTACTCCGCGAGCTGGTTGGCAACGACGGTGGTGTAGTCGGCATCGACGGCACCTCCGTCACCTTCCCGTGCGTCCGTCTCTCTCCCTGAAACGAATCGATCCCCGGCGTCACCGCTCACGGCCGCGAGGTCGAAGGAGTTGTAGAGATAGTACGGGTCGGTCACGTAGCCAGGCACTCGCCTTCCGGGCGCTCAACAGATAGTGGCGGTTCTCTCCTGATGGAGGGCACAAACGTGCTCCTGATGTCGAACGCGACCAGGTGCGCCGTTCCTCCCCCGTGGAGGAAGAGCTCGTCCAGTCCGTCGAACATGATGTCGCCCCGGTAGAGATTCCTCCGGTTCACGCCCTCGTCGAATAAGTCTACTTCGACCGTGTCCCAGTCGGCATTCGCATGATCGAATTTCCAGAGCTCGGCGCTCCCGGATCCGTCCTTGCTCACGACGTAGTCGAAATTCTCCTGCCAGCGGAGGCCTTTCATGAGATAGTTCTCACCGAGGCCGCCCCCGGCGTCCTCCCACGGGACGGATCCGTCGGCACCGTAGAGCCCCGCCACCTGTCGAAGATCTGCGAATACGCCACGATCTCCAGGTCGGCACTCAGCGTGTCGATCTCCCCGACGAAGCCCTCGTCAGCGTGCTGCATCATGGTTTCGTCGTCCACCCACAGCGGATTCCCGTCGAAGGCCTCCACCAGGTACACATCCCCTTCCGGATTCCGGGCACTGCCGCGCTCTATGCCGAACGCCACCTCGAACCCGCTCACGGAGGGGTCTATGTCCGCAACACTGAACCAGTCCGCATGTCCGACGGAGTTGCCGTCATTCCCGTCGGGGTGGCCTTCCTTCCCGAGATACCAGAGCAGGGTGCCGTCACCGTCGAAGCACAGTGTTACCACCAGAATCTCGTCGTTGCCGTCGAGATCGACGTCGAGGGCGGAGATCAGGTGTCCTCCGCCGCCACTGGTGCTGTCGCCCGTCACGTAGGTCCACAGGGAATCCAGGCCGAACCCGTTGTCGACATCGATCGAAAACGCCTGAATGTTGAGGTGCCGGTGCACGCCGGTGACGGCGACGACAGCGGGGTCCGAGTCGGGACCGTCCGGGTAGTAGATGCCCATGTAGCTCGGTGTGTTGACCTCCCAGTCATCTGCAGGCGGCCAGGGGATCGAATCGTACCACGTCGAGGTCATGGGATCGACGATGCCGAAAACGTCGAGGTGTCGTTCGGCTGGCTGTTGCACCTGGTTACCAGCTCATCCACCCCGTCGAAGTCCAGGTCCCACACGAGATAAGGAACATACACCCCGCCACCGAACAGGTCGTGGCTTCCACGGGTGTATCTCGTGTCGGCGGTGTGACTGAAATTTCCGTTCTGGTCGAAGATTCTGATGTGGAAAGTGTTACCGGCGTTCACCGGATATGCGTCCGACCAGCCTGGCACGGTGTCCAGGAAGGTGTAGAACCTTCTCGATATTCCCGCGTCGTCGTAGAAGCCCCAGATGTTGTAATAGGGCTCCGTAGCGGCGATCTCCGATGCTTCGAATGTGACGATGGTGTCCCACTTGGAAACCCCGTGTGTGCTCGACAGGGTAACGGCGGTCATCGCCAGAAAAAGGATCGCGATTCTCATCTCGATCTCCTCCTGTCTCTGCCTGTGTCGATCTCCCGATGTCGATGACCGCCCCCATTCCACGAGAGAATCACTGTCTGCGGTTCAGAAGTACATCAAGTACACTCCCGTTGCCCGATGGTTCCGATCGATGTTCGTCTTCCCGATCCGATCGAGGTTTCTTCTCGGATTTGTCCACGACGAGCTTGCGGGAATCTCCTCGCTGTCATAATATGATTACCGGGAGAGAGAATTATGAGGAGCATTCCTGAGCTCTACGAGAGAAGTCTTTCGCTCCTTTCCGACGGCGATCTCCTCTTCGTCCTCACCGATTGCCTGTCGCCTCAGGAGCTGGTGAAGCTCATCAACAAATTTGCGGAGCCGCCTCCCGGCTTCCGTCCGGAATCGATTCCCCTGGTGGACACCGCGCTCGACGCACTGGATTTCTACATGGACGATCCGGGCGCAGGGCACCTCATGATCTCCTCTCTCAACAAGAAGACGGCTGCTCTCACCAGGGATATCGGGAATATCGAGGCGAAGGATCTCAGGAAGAGATTTCCCCCAAGGATCATACGAGGCATGATCGAGGATTTCACGGTCGGCAGGCTTCTCTGGGCGCTCCTGAGGGATGAGAGACCCGAGGCGGAAGCCCTGCTGAAGAAGGTGAAATCTCAGCTGCAGAAGGAGTCCGGGAAGAAGGCCTCGAAGAAGAGTCCGGCAAAGTCCCGCGGGAGTAAACCCGGAAAATCCGCACCGGTTCCTCCGGCCGATGAGGACTTCGAGGAGAGAGTGAAGAAGTCAAAGGAGTTTCTCGATGACCTCGCAAACGAGTACCGCTCGGTGTTCCATCAGGTTAAAAGATCGCAGGAGAAAGAAAAAAAGAGCCGGGAAAAGATGAAAACCGCCCGCCGGGAGCTCCAGGAGGTGCTTCGCGAGAGGAAGCTCCTCTCAGAGAAATGCAGGGGGCTGGAAGATCGCATTCGTTCCCTGGAGGCGAGACCCGCGCCGGCAGCCGGAGACGGGAAGAAGCTGAAGAGAGCACTGAAGGAGAAGGAGAAACTGGAATACGAGGTGGCGAAGTTGAAGGAGGCCGGGGAGATCGGGAAGCGGGAGCTGACGGCTCTGGAGCAGAAATGGAGAAACCTCGTCTCTGAAAGGGACGGGCTCATGGGTGCGGTAGGTAATGCGAAGGAACGGGAGTCAGCGCTCCTGAAGAAGATCGGGGAGCTCGAGAGGGAACTGGACAGCCTGAAAGCGAGAGCCCGGGCGGCATCGAAGAAAGACCGACCGGAGAAAAGGGAGTACTGGAAGCAGAGGATCGGCGTGTTCGTCGACGGGTTTTCGTGCTTCCGGAGTGCCAGGGCTCTCTACGGGAGGAAAATTGATTACCGCAGCCTTCTCGAGAAAGTCCTCGATATGAGAATCAGGAGCATCTCCGTCGTCTACCTTCCCGCGTCCGATTTCGCACGGCTCGACAACCTGAGACAGTTTCTCGTCTCACTGGGACTCACAGTCAAACCCATGAAGATCAACTGGGAGAACGAGGCCATCAGGGACATCATGAACCATAGCGACAGGCTCGACACCATCGTGACATGCACCGGGAACACTCCATCCCGGCAGTTCCTGGAAGCGGTCGGGAAGACCGGGAAGAGAATCGAGATCCACTGTTTCGAGAGGGAGGGGGCCGGAGAGAGGGCGTCGATCGGATCGGCGGCGGGTGATGAGATCAGCCGCCTCGGGGAAGAAGTCCTCCTCCCGGCCTGAAACGGGACGTCATTCAGAACTCATGCCTTCCGTTCGAGTGGAGCGGTAACGGCGGAGGCCTGAGGCCCGGTCGAACAGGGTGGCGAAACAGCGGGAATCACAGAAACAGCAGGCTCACACCGGCGACCGCGATCACCGCGCCAGCCACCTCACGGAACGTCACTCTCTCGTTGAAAAGGATCACGGCCGGAGGGATGATCAGGATCGGCACGATCGACATGATCGTCGCAGCGACCCCGGTGTTGGTGTACTGGACGGCGAGGAGCGAGAAGGACACACCGAGGGTCACGCTGAGGAATCCCCCGGCGGCGGAGAGGACCAGTACCCGCCTGCTCCTCAGGCCCGAGTCCGGTCT
>CAZMKB010000133.1:0-1245 GCA_964566685.1 uncultured Gemmatimonadota bacterium
TGTCGCAGAACTACCCCAACCCGTTCAACCCGCAGACGACGATCGACTTCGAGATACCCGACGGCGAGGGAGCGGACGAGTCGCGGACGGTGCTCCGGATCTACGACATGCGCGGCCGGGTGGTGAAGGTTCTTGTGGACGAGGCGCTGGGAGCCGGCCGCTACCGGGTGACCTGGGACGGGAGGAACGAGGAGGGGAGCACGGTGTCCTCCGGGATCTACTTCTACCGGATCGAGTCGGGAAGCTTCGTCTCCACCCGGAAGATGACCCTCGTGAAGTAGGAGAGAGCCGCGTGTCGTGAATGCTCGCAATCTAATCCGCACCATTCACCGTCGCTCGCTGTGGCAGGTACTTCTGATCTATCTCGGTGCAAGCTGGGTCTCTCTTCAGGTGGTCGATCTGATCACGGAGCGGCTCATGCTTCCCGCCTGGATTCCGGGCCTGGCCCTGATTGTGCTCGTCATCGGCCTGCCTGTCGTCCTTGCGACAGCATACGTGCAGGAGAAAGATGACAGCGTGATCTCTGATGGAAACGGCCGGGCCCATCCGCCGCAACAAACCGGTCTCCCTCCCGCCGAGCTGTCGGACACCGCCGGTTCCTTCTCGAAAGTCAGCGCGCTGCTCAGCTGGCGGCGTGCGCTGGTCGGAGGCCTGCTTGCATTCGCTCTCTGGGGTGTAATTGCCGCCGGATGGTTTCTTTTCGGTTCGGCGGGTGACAGCGGAGATCGCAGGTACCACGCTCTCGCTGTACTGCCGCTGGAGAATTTCACCGGTGACCCCGAGGAAGAATACATCGTCTACGGCATGACGGAGCAGCTCACGACCGAGCTCGGAAAGATAGGCGATCTGACGGTGATATCCCGCACCTCCGTCATGCGGTACAAGGGAAGCGACAAGCCGGTGACTGAAATCGGCCGGGAGCTCGGAGCCGATGTCGTGGTCGAGGGATCCGTTATGAAGGCGGGCGGAAGGATACGGGTCAACGCGCAGTTGATCGATACGGCAAGCGACAGGCATCTCTGGGCCGAGAGCTACGAAAGTCCTCTCGAGAACGTCATTTCCCTCCAGAGCGATGTTGCCCGGGCTATTGCAGGTGAGATACGGGTCCACCTCACAACTGAGGAACAAGAGAGGGTGACACACTCCCGCTCCGTGGATCCCCGGGCTTACGAGGCACTGCTCAAGGGGAAGCACCTTCTCTCTCAGGTTGCAGAGGGTGTAATGGACGGTGAAGAAGCTTTTCTC
>CAZMKB010000133.1:1255-9212 GCA_964566685.1 uncultured Gemmatimonadota bacterium
TCTCGATATCATCGACTGCTTCGAGCGGGTGACTGCACTGGAGCAGGACTGGGCCGAGGGCCATGCACATCTCGCCCGTGCTTATCACTGGGCGGCATCGAGCGGCGACCGGCGGGATGAATATTTCTCGAACTCGAAAACCGCCGCCCTTCGGGCACTCATTCTCGAGCCCGACAACTCGATTGCGGTATTCGCTCTGGCTTTCGTGGCTCACCGCTGGGAGTGGGACTGGAAGACCGCGGAACTGGCGTATCGGCTTTACTACGACTTGACGCCGAACTACGAGTGGGGGAGTCTCTTCCTCTGGTCGGCTGGGCAGTACGACGAGGCGATCCTGACATACGAGAAAGCGGTGTCCCGGAATCCGAATTCCCTCCTGCTCGGGGAACAGTTCGGTGACGTCTACGCCTGCGGCGGCAGAACGGAGAGTGCGGTGCTGCAGCTCAGGAAGGTAATCGAAAACGCTCCTGATTTTCCGAACGCCAGGCTGACTCTCGTGGAGGTGTATCTCCGCCAGGGCCGCTACGAGGAAGCGATCGCCGATCTCGACGAGTTCGAAACCAGGTGGCGTCCAACGAGCCGCAGCATGGGAATGAGAGGCTATCTGTACGCCCGGACAGGGAGAAATCAGGAGGCACGGGACCTGCTCGTTCGTCACGAAGAGGGGTATAAAGACCGGATGTTCGACCGTCTCCCGCTGTATGTCTCTCTGGGTGAGATGGAAAACGCGATCGTCGCCCTGGAGCGGGCATATCGGGAACGTCACCCGGGAGCTCTACATGAGGTGTATGCTTGCTGCGGACGAACTGTTCGTGGATCCCCGGGCCCGTGAGATCCTGGAGCGGATCGGCTTTCCGGAATCCGTCTCGATCCTGCCGGAAGAGCAGGGATGATACTGGCACCTGGTCATGAATCCGGTGACGTGGTGATCCCGTCACTATTGACAGATCGGCGTGTGTGTCGTAACCTACCTACCGAGTACGGCTGATTCGATACGCTGATCCAGGCCTACAGGCGGCGCAGCCGGCAGCCTGCTTCGCGTGAGACCGCCCGCATGGACACGAAGAAACACGTCACGATCGTCGACGACGAATCGGACATCATCGAGCTGATAACGCTCCACCTCACCCGGGCGGGAATCCGTTCCGACGGGTTCCTGGACGCCGCGTCGTTCCTCTCGTTCCTCGAGGAGAGCACGACCGATCTCATCATCCTCGACCTGATGCTCCCCGACGCGGACGGGTTCGACGTCTGCAAGGACCTTCGCCGCAACGAGAAGTTCTCCTCCATCCCCATCATCATGCTCACGGCGAAGGGAGAGGAGACCGACAAGATCCTCGGCCTCGAGCTCGGTGCCGACGATTACGTCACGAAACCGTTCTCCCCGAAGGAGTTGGTCGCCCGTGTGAAGGCCGTCCTGAGGCGCGGTGAGCAGGAAGAAGAGTTCAAAAAGCTCACCGTCGGCGGCATCCTGGAGCTCGACCTGCAGAAATACCGCGTCTCCATCCAGGAAAAGCCGGTCGACCTCACCTCCACCGAGTTCAAGATCCTGAAGCTCCTGGCCTCCAAGAAGGGATGGGTGTTCTCCCGGGCTCAGATCCTCGAGTACCTCTGGGGCCACGAGAAGGCAGTCCTCGACAGGACCGTCGACGTCCACATCCGGAACCTCCGCCAGAAACTCGGGAAGGCCTCGAACTTCATCAAGAACATCCGGGGCGTCGGCTACAAGCTGGAAGAATGAAGGGCTCGATTTTCATCAAGGTCTATGCCGGCTTTCTGATCATTATCCTCCTCCTCGCCACCCTCATCCTCGTTTTCTCCATCGGCCCCATCAGGGAGTTTCACCTCGAGACGCTCTCGGACAACCTCGAGAGGCTCGCCATCGCCTTCCGGTCGAAGACCAGCCTCCTCATGCGGGAAGGTCGAATCGACGAGCTCGACCGGCTGGTGAAGGAGCTCGGGGAGGAGATGCAGGCTCGAATAACGGTCATCGCTCCCGACGGCAGGGTGCTCGCCGACTCGGAAGAGCACCCGCCCGCTATGGAGAAGCACGATGCCCGGCATGAGATCGCCGAAGCGCTCTCCGGCCGGATCGGGCGCTCGAGGCGCTACAGTACGACCGTCGGCGCGGACATGTTCTACGTCGCCGTGCCGGTGATCCTCGACGGGGAGATCGCGGGAGTCCTGAGGACCAGTTTCTACCTGGAGGAGGTAGACAGGTTGTCGCGGGAGCTCATCGTCCGGATCGTCCAGATGAGCTTCGTCGTCGTCCTCATCGCATCTCTCCTTGCGCTACTCCTCTCGCGGACCGTGTCGACCCCCGTCGGCGAGCTCTCGTCGGCCTCCCGGAGGCTGGCCTGGGGTGATTTCGACGTGCGGGTCCACTTCCGGGGGGAGGACGAGCTGAAAGAGCTGGCGGTCAGCTTCAACAACATGGCTGAGACCATGAAGAACCTGTTCGAGCAGGTTTCGAGTCAGAAGGAGGAGCTCGACAACATCATCGCATCGATCAGGGAGGGTCTCACGGTCATCGACCGGGAGGGAACGGTCGTCCTGGCGAACCGGGGCTTCAAGGACATCATCGAGGACGACGACATAGAAGGGAAGCTCTACCGGGAGTCCATCAGGGACCCTTCGTTCGGGGAGCTGGTCCGGAAGGTCCAGTCCCGGCAGAAAAGCGTTGTCGAGGAGATCGAGCTCCAGGACCGGGTGTTCCTCTGCAGCGCGACCCTCCTCAATGTCCGGCAGGACATCGTCGTCATGGTACACGACATCACCGAGATCAGGAAGCTCGAGAAGATCAAGAGGGATTTCGTGACCAACGTCTCTCACGAGCTGCGGACTCCGCTCACCGTGATCAAGGGGTTCGCGGAGACGCTACTCGAGGGAGCCGACCGGGAAAACCGGAACGCCCTCGAGGTCATCGTCCGCCACACCGACCGCCTGGTGAGCATCGTGAACGACCTGCTCGCCCTCTCCGAGCTCGAGGAGCGGAATTCGTATCTTCAGACCGAAGAGGTCGACCTCCGGGCGGTGATTGAGCACATCCTCACCATCTTCGAACAGCGCCTGAAGGAGAAAGGGCTCTCCGTGACGATCAACGCCGGGGACAGTCTGTCTACCGTCCGGGCCGATCCCTACCGGATCGAGCAGATGTTCATCAACCTCCTCGACAACGCCATCAAGTACACTGAGTCCGGCGGCATCACGATCGACCTGGAGCAGGGCGACACGGACACGACGATTGTTATCAGCGACACGGGTATCGGGATTTCCGAGAAGCACCGGTCCCGGATCTTCGAGCGGTTCTACGTCACGGACAAATCGCGGTCGAGGAGGCTCGGGGGTACCGGCCTGGGCCTTTCCATCGTCAAGCACATCGTCCTCCTGCACGGCGGCCGGATCACCGTGGAGAGCGAACCCGGTGTCGGATCTCGGTTTACCATCATCCTGCCGCGCATCCCCGTGATCGTATCCTAATCCGAGGCGGGCCCCCTGCTCGAAATCTCATGAAGAACCCGGGTTAACAGAAAATTAACAAATTTTACATTATCAATTAACAGTTGACGGGTAATCTACTCGGAGATTAGTATTTTCAACGAGGGCAGGCCCGAGTTATTCATACGATTTCGGGCAGGTGCTTATTCTAATCGATAAGCTGACAGCACGAAAGCAGCCGCCAAAATTGAAAGCGCATGAATAATTCGGGCTAGAAGAGGGGCCAGCCCCCCGGATTACTAATTCCAAAACGACCGGCATACCAGGTGGAGATTCCGCACAACCGTCTTTTGTCTACAGGAGCACTCTCGATCGTCCGGAAACGACGGATCGATTTAACGCAAATTTAACAGGGTCTTCACGACTGATTAACGGTCGCCACGTAGTTTCGCAGGCGTTCCTGTACCAGCTCATGCTGGAAGAGGGGGGGTGTTAAGGTGAGAAGCCTTGAAAGGAGGCTCTTTAACAAGGAGGTGGATAGCTGGAAGACTGACTCTTCGAGGAAAGGCGGTAGATGGGAACGTTGCTACGATCGTGGAGAGGGAGGAGTCCCAGAACCTCAGAAACGGAGAAAGGATAAAAAACGATGAACAGGATGAAATTCGCTCTGATTGCGCTCGCGACCGTGTTCGTGTGGGCATCGGTCGCTCAGGCAGGTGAAGAAGGAGTCATCACGAAAAAATCGAAACTGACACTGACTGGAAGAATTCATGCTCAGTTCCAGACCACGAGCGTTGAGGACTACTCGCCGTCGAGCACCTTCAGCATCAGGCGCGCCAGGATCAAGGCCGGCTTCGTCCACGGCGCTCTGAAGGGCCTTGTGCAGTACGACTTCGGCGAGGGTGACGCTGGAGCAAAGGATGTCTACGTCGATTGGAAACTGAGCGACGGATTCAAGATCAAGATGGGGCAGTACAAGATGCCGTTCTCCCTCTGGGAGCTGACCTCATCCACCAAGATCGCCCTCATCGAGCGGGCCAACAAGATCATGGGCTCCGCGAATGACGGCACCACCAACAACATCCTGGTGAAAGACGGCGGCTGGGCGGGCCGCGACATCGGCGTTCAGGTCCACGGCTCGGGCGGGAAAGTCTCCTACGCCCTGGGTCTCTTCAATGGCAACGGCCTCAACAACAAGCGCGATGACGACAGCGGGAAGACCTTCGCCGGCCGCGTGGTGATAGAAGCCGCCGACAAGTTCGACCTCGGCGCCTCGTTCTCCAATCGGATGTACAATGACTATGTCCAGTACACTAATGTCGCACAGACAGACAGTACGATTTCCGACGAGAGCTTCTACGCGGTGGAAGTGGATGCCGACTACGGAATCGGTGCAAATGTCGACGAGAAAGGCCCATGGGTCCAGGCGGAATTCAGCTACGGTAAGAACCCGCACTTCGACACCGACACCAAGTTCATGGGCTTCATGGCGGTGTTCACCTACAACGTTCTGACTCCGAATTCCAATCAGCTCCTCTCCATGCGTCCCGCGTTCCGTTTCGACTATGGGAAGAGGAACACCGACGACGACGATTCGGCGACGATCCTGATCACGCCGGGAATCGATTTCTTCCTGAGCAAGAGCAACCGGATCGCGGTCAACTTCGACGTCAACATGCCGCAGGCGGACGGCGCCGACACGGAGTACGGATTCAGGACGCAGTTCCAGATGCTGATCTAACATCCGGCCGCCCGGTCGCGATGCAGGTCAGCCGAACAACCCTCAGGAGGTGCAGGACAACATGCTGAGAAGCAGAACTTTCAGGAGAGCGGGCGGTTACCTGGCCATCACCGCCATGCTCGTGACCATGACATCCGTCGCCCGTGCCGGCGACAAGGCCAGCGTCGATCCGAACATCCCCATGTACCAGAAGGTCAGCGGGATCTCGGGGAACCTGAGCAGCGTCGGTTCCGACACCATGAACAACCTCATGGCCCTCTGGGGCGAAGCGTTCGCGAAGTACTATCCGAACGTGAAGCTGCAGGTCGAGGGGAAGGGCTCCAGCACGGCGCCTCCCGCCCTGATTTCGGGAACCGCCCAGTTCGGACCCATGTCCCGGAAGATGAAGGACAAAGAGGTCGACGAGTTCGTGAAGGCGTTCGGCTACGAGCCGACGCACTTCGGGACCTCTCTCGACGCTCTCGCCGTCTACGTCAACAAGGACAACCCCATCGAGGGGTTGACGCTGCCCGAGTGCGACGCCATCTTCTCGAAGACGCGACTCGGCGGCTACCCCAACGACATCGACACCTGGGGAGACGCCGGGCTCACCGGCGACTGGGCCAACAGGCCGATCAGCATCTACGGCCGTAACTCGGCTTCCGGAACCTACGGGTACTTCAAGGAGAAGGCTCTGTTCAAGGGTGACTACAAGGACACCGTGAAGGAACAGCCCGGTTCGGCTTCCGTCGTGCAGAGCGTGACCGAAGACCGTTACGGTATCGGATACAGCGGCATCGGCTACATCACCTCGGGCGTCCGCGCCGTCTCCCTGGCGAAGAAGGAAGGGGAGCCGTTCTACGAAGCGAACGTGGCGAATGTCGAGAGCGGGAAGTACCCGCTCGCCCGCTTCCTCTACATCTACGTCAACAAGGAACCGGGAAAGCCGCTCGATCCCCTGGTCCGCGAGTTCATCACGTTCGTGTTCAGCAAAGAGGGTCAGCAGATCGTCGTGAAAGACGGTTACATGCCGCTTTCCGCCGAGCTGTGCCGGGAGAATCTGGCGAAGCTCGAGAATTAGGGGAAGCTTCTCAGCGCTGTTTTCCGGCAGAATTGTTGGGCTGAAGGTGCGGCGCGGGAGTTGTGCGAGAGCGCACTCCGTGCGCCGCACCGTGAATCACCGATGGGAAAACCATGGCAGTCGATCTGAAAGAGAAGACACCCGGCGGACACACCAAGATCTTCCAGGAAGAGTCGGCGCTCCGCGTGAAGAGGAGACGGGTCGTCGACAGGTGGGTCAGGTGGATCATCGCCGGCGGCGGCTTCGCCATCATCGCCAGCATCCTGGCGATCCTCTTCTTCATCGGGATAGAGGTCATCCCGCTCTTTCAGCCGGCCGTGGTGAGCGAAGTCGACCGTTTCGAAGCCCCCGGACTTCTCGGGAGCTCCGCCGGCGGAGATGAAACTCCCATCGCCGTCGGACTCGAAGAGTACCAGGAAGTCGGCTACGCGCTGTTCGACAACGGCGTCCTCCAGTTTTTCGACGTGGAGGGGAAAACTCCGCGGGAGCAGAAGCAGCTCGAGGGCCTGGGCGACGAGCGTATCACAGCCGCCTGGCAGTCTCTGGACGGAACCGGGATCGCCATCGGGACCGATCAGGGAAGAGTCCTCCATGCAAGATTTCAGTTCAATTCCAGGTTCTTCGAGGGAGTCAGGAGCTACCGTCCGGTAATCTTCGAGAACGAGCCGGTACTGATCGACAGCTCCCGAAGTGCCATCAGTCGAGTGGCCTACGGAGGAGCCTCCGATGAGCGCACCGGTTTCGCGGCCGTAACCGAATCCGGAAAGGTGTTCCTTTATAGAGAGAACACGGAAGAGAGCCTGTTCGGTGACGCCCGCGTGACCACCGATCACTACGAGCTCGAGAAGCGGTGGACCGGAGTCCCGACAGCAGTGGCCCTCGAAGAGAACGTCCAGCACGTCTACGTGGGGACCGACCGCGGAAAGATCTACCACTGGAGCCTCTTCGGCGGAAGCGCTCCGGTATACATCACATCGGTCAGCGTGTCACGCGAAGAGGATGTGGGCATCACGGACATGGATTTCCTGATCGGCAGCCGCACCCTGATCGTCGGGGATTCGGGCGGGGGCGTGGATGCATACTCCCTGGTCCGGGACAGCACCATAACGCGCGGCTGGCGGATGACGAAGATACACGACATGGCGGATCACGCCGCCCCGGTGACGGCCATCGCTCCCTCGGCGCGGGGAAAGGGCTTCATCTCGGGCGACCGGGACGGGAACCTCAAGCTCCAGTACTCCACGTCCGAGCGTCTTCTCGCCGAGTTCCGGCTCGGTACCGATGTCCCGGTTCGGTTCGTCAACTTCGCACCGAAGGCCAACGGGGCCGTGGCTCTCGACGGCGAAGGCTCCTTGACGCGATGGGCGATCGACAATCCTCACCCGGAGGCGAGCCTCAAAGCGTTTTTCGGAAAGGTCTGGTATGAGGGGTACCCGGAACCCGATTACGTCTGGCAGTCGTCGGCGGCCACCGATGACTTCGAGCCCAAGCTCAGCGTCGTTCCGCTCATCTTCGGCAGCTTCAAGGGGACCTTCTATGCAATGATTCTCGCCGTGCCCCTGGCGATCATGGCGGCACTCTACACTTCCCAGTTCATGCACCCCCGGTTCAGAAACTACGTGAAGCCGACGGTAGAAATCATGGCTGCTCTTCCGAGTGTGGTCCTGGGTTTTCTGGCCGGATTGTGGCTGGCCCCCATCATCGGGGGGGTGGTCCCC
>CAZMKB010000134.1:0-9203 GCA_964566685.1 uncultured Gemmatimonadota bacterium
GCCCCGATGACGCGGGTGGAAAAACCCGCCCGCCTGACCAGGTGATCACGCTCGACCGGACTCCTCACGTGCTCCATCCACTCGTAGCACTCCCGCTGTCTCCTGCTCCTCCCGAGCAGCTGCTCGCGCTCCCTCCCGGGCGGAAGCTCTTTTTCCGTGAGCTTGACGATCTTCGTGGTGCGGGGATTGACCGCATCGCCGCCCATGACCTGCTCGGTCTCGAGGTATCCGCGTTTCTCGAGGCCGGTGACCGCCGACCACACAGACCCCCTGACACGCTCCCTCGCGAGCGTCCGGCGGATACCCGACAGGCTCCGGGGCGACCTCGCGACCAGGAGCCCGAGCACGGCCCGCTGCACCCTCCCCAGCTGCCGCACGCTCTTTTCCGAGAGATCGGCTCCGGCCGCAATCGACACGCGTACCTTGCTCTCGCGAACGAGCCCCGACGGCAGGATGGTCTTGATCACCGTTCCGGGCGAGACCAGGTAGTATCGGCTCATCCACGCGGCCAGATTGTAGAGGGGAGGGGTAATGAGCGGCTCTTCATCCACGATATCGAGAATGTCCCGCACACCCTCGACCTCGGTTTCCTGACGGTCTCCGACGGCATAGCCGGTCAGCACCCGCTTTCCGAAGGGGACGAGAATCCTGCTGCCCGGTCCGGCCTTCCCCCGCAGGTGTTCGGGAACCGAGTAGGTGAAGTGACCCCGGACGGGGAGAGGGAGAGAGACATCGAGATACGGTCCCCCGAACCGGGTCCCCTCTGTAACCGGCCGTTCGGCGTTGTCTTCGTTTTCACGGGAGCCAGGTGGCGGCACGGTCACTTCACCCCCTCCTTCACGCCGTCCCTCCGGAGAATCCGCCGCAGATAGTGCCCGGTGCAGGATCGGGATACCGTGCTGACCCTCTCCGGTGAACCCTCGGCCACGATTTCCCCGCCTTCGTCACCACCCTCGGGTCCAAGATCGATGATGTGGTCCGCCGTCTTCACCACCTCGAGGTTGTGCTCGATGACGATGACGGTGTTCCCCCTGTCGACGAGTCGGTGGAGGACGACGAGCAGGTGCTTGATGTCTTCGAAATGCAGTCCGGTCGTGGGCTCGTCGAGGATGTACAGGGTTCTGCCGGTTCCCCGTTTCGAGAGCTCGGACGACAGTTTCACCCGCTGGGCCTCTCCTCCCGACAGGGTGGTGGCCGACTGGCCCAGGTGGATGTACCCCAGCCCGACGTCGGCAATCACGTCGAGCTTTCTCCTGATCTGCGGTATGTTGGAGAAGAACTCCCGCGCCTCCTCGACGGTCATCTCCAGAACATCGGCGATCGACCTCCCCTTGTACGTGACCTCCAGAGTCTCACGGTTGTACCTCTTTCCACGGCAGCTGTCGCAGCGGACGTACACGTCCGGGAGAAAGTGCATCTCGATCTTCACCAGCCCGTCTCCACGGCACGATTCGCACCTCCCCCCCTTCACATTGAAACTGAACCGGCCCTCCCGGTAGCCCCTCATCCGTGCTTCCGGGAGCTCGCTGAACAGCTTTCGGATTGGGGTGAAGACGCCGGTGTAAGTAGCCGGATTCGATCGCGGAGTCCGGCCGATCGGCGATTGATCGATCTCGACGACCTTGTCGACGTTGTCGAGTCCCTCGACACGCTCGTGTCTCCCCGGCTGCGCTTTCGACCGGTAGAAGTGCCTGGCGAGCACGCGGTAGAGGACGTCGTTGACGAGGGTGCTCTTCCCCGATCCGGAGACGCCGGTGACGCAGATGAAAAGACCGAGCGGGAATCTGACGTCGATGGACTTCAGGTTGTGCTCCAGCGCTTTGCGGACGACGAGCTCCTTCCCGTTGCCGGTGCGCCGATCTCCGGGCACCTCGATGGCCCGCTTCCCGGTCAGATACTGCCCCGTGAGAGAAGCCCGGGTCTTCATGATCTTTTCCGGAGACCCCTGGGCGACCAGCCTTCCACCGCGGCGCCCTGCCCCCGGTCCGAGATCGACGACGTGGTCGGCGGAGCGGATGGTCTCTTCGTCGTGCTCCACCACGATCACCGTGTTACCCATGTCGCGGAGCCGCTCGAGCGTGTCGAGAAGTCGCCTGTTGTCGCGATAGTGCAGGCCGATCGAAGGTTCGTCAAGGATGTAGAGCACTCCGGACAGGGAAGAACCGATCTGCGTTGCCAGACGTATGCGCTGCGACTCACCGCCTGAGAGCGTGGCGGCTGAACGCTCCAGCGTGAGGTACTCGAGACCGACATTTCGCATGAAGACAAGACGGTCCCGGATCTCCTTGACGATCTGACGGGCGATCTCACTCTCGCGCGGCGTGAGCCGGAGTTCCTCAAAGAAGGCCAGGGCGTCTTTCACGTTCATGTCCACGACCTGATCGATCGGACGGCCTCCGATCAATACCGACAGGGCTTCTTTCCTCAGCCTTTTCCCGCCGCATGTCCCGCACGGCCGATCCATCATGAACTCCTCGATCTGGCGCCGCACGGCATCGGACGATGTCTCGCGGTAGCGGCGTTTCAGAGTCGGAATCACTCCCTCGAACGTGTCCCGGTACTCTCCCTTCCCTCCCCTGAACCGGTAGCGAACGTGAATCCGCTCATCGCCGGACCCGTAGAGGATCACCTGCCTGAGAGTCTCGGGAAGTTCCTTCCACGGTTTCCCGGGGTCGAAATCATAGGCATGGGCCAGCGCAGGCAGGATGGAGTTCCGTATGTGTCCCCGGGGTACTCCCCACGGCTTGACCGCTCCTTCCAGGATCGAGAGATCGGGACGGTCGACGACGAGCTCCGGGGAGACTTCCCTCCCGGTTCCGAGCCCGTCGCAGTCGGGACACGCTCCATAGGGGCTGTTGAAGGAGAAGAGCCGAGGCTCCACTTCGCCGAGACTGATGCCGCAGTCGGGGCAGGCGAATTCCTCGCTGTAGAGCTCCTCCTCCCCTCCTTTTTCGACGATCGCCAGTCCTTCACCGGCCCTGAGAGCGGCTTCCACCGAATCCGCGATCCGGGAACGGTTCCGTTCCTCTACCTTGACACGATCGACCAGAACACTGATCTCGTGCTTTCTCCTCTTGTCGAGAGCAGGCACCTCACCCACGTCGTACACCTCACCGTCGACCCGGACCCGAACGAATCCGGTCTTCTGGAGCTTCGCGATGGTGCCCCGGTGCTCCCCCTTCCTGCCCCGGACCAGCGGGGCGAGGATCTGGATGCGCGTCCCGGGCGGTGAGTCCATGATGAGATCGACGATCTGAGTCGGGGTCTGCCGCTGGATCTTCTTTCCGCACCGGTAGCAGTGGGGGACACCGATCCGGGCGAAGAGCAGACGCAGGTAGTCGTAGATCTCCGTGATGGTGCCGACCGTGGACCTCGGATTCCTACCGGCGGTCTTCTGCTCGATCGATATGGCCGGGGAGAGGCCATCGATCGAGTCGACGTCCGGTTTTTCCATGAGCCCCAGGAACTGACGGGCGTAGGCCGACAGCGATTCGACGTACCTGCGCTGGCCCTCCGCGTAGATCGTGTCGAAGGCGAGCGTCGATTTTCCGGAACCCGACAGCCCGGTGACCACCACGAGCCTGTTCCGTGGAATCTCGACGGTGATGTCCTTCAGATTGTGTTCCCGGGCGCCTCTGACGATGATTTTGTCGATGGAATCTTCGGGCATGTATTCTCACCTCTGGGACAGACGGCGACAGCATAATTTACATCGATCGGGGGGCGCTGTCAAAAAACGGGAGGAAAAGGGGGGAAACCCCGGAGCGTCGGTCGACGTTCCGGGGTTTCTGTATGATGCCTTGCCGGGCGCGACGGGAGCTCGGGGGCCTGCTGACGACAGCCCTTCCTCAGAAGCAATCCCCGTGGCAAAAAAACACGAAGGCAAAGAGCCCTCCAGGCTCTCCGTGCTTTTTCGACACAGTACCATCATACCATACCGGCAACGGTGATGTCAATCGGACGATGTCAGCCGGACGGGAGAACGGGCGGTCGATCACTCGAGTCCGAGCAGCCGGAGATGCGGGAGCCAGGACGGGTCTCCCGGGACCGGGCGGGATTCGTCGGTACTGCTGTTTTCGATCGTGAACGTGAAAGTGTCGGTCTCGATCACTTCGCCGTCCGTGGTGCTCGTGTTCACCTCCATGGTGAGAGTCATGGGAGGTGCCCACTCCGGGACCGGCACTCGGAGGTTGGGAAGCGTCATCCTGCCGTAGGGAGCCAGGGTGATCTCCCGGGGCCCCAGAAGGGTCATGCGGAAATCGCCGCAGGCGAGCACATCGATTCTTCCGAGAAAAGTGACCTCTTCCGACGTCAGATTCTGCGCCGTGGCGCCGAACGTGAGTGTGTCGCCGGCACTGACGACCGAGTCACCGGGGGCGATGGCCTCCGCTTCGAGGAACCGCCAGTCGATGACCATCACGTCGTCGATGTACCAGCCTTCCTTGGATGCATTGCCGTTCGTACCCATGCGGAACCGGAATCGTGCGGTGCCCTCGACGTCACGGAGATCGAAACGCAGAAGTTCCCAGCCACGGCGTCCCGACAGGACGGTCATGCCGGACGGGAACGGACTGCCAGAGTTCGGATGAATAACGTAGGGATACCCGACATCCTCCGGCTCGATCATGTTCCACTGGCCCCCGTTCAGGCGGAGCTCGAATACCGCTCCATCCCAGGCGAGACCGTCGTTGAAGACTTCGAGATTCATCCAGTGCCAGACGAGCAGCTCTTTCCCTCCCTCGAGCTCGATCGAAGGAGTTTCGAGAGCCGCGTCGAGGTGATCGCTGTAGCTGCCGCCTCCCTCGTCACCGCACTTCCAGCTGACCTCACCCCCATCGGTGTGATTCCTCTGATCGCTCAGGTGCCACTCGTCTCCGTAACCTGGCGTCACCGAGTAGTGCGACCAGCCGGGGTCCTCTCCTTCCATGTCGTCGAAGAAGCCGGCGGGGAGAGAAAAATGGAGGCTGGTTGTCCCGCCTTCTCCGAGTGAGACGGAAATCCTCTCCGGTTCGAATCCCCTGGCAACCGCCTCGATGACGAAGTACGTGTCGGCCGGGAGGCTGTCGAACCGGTAGAAGCCGGTGGCATCCGTGAGCACTGCGGGCACCGGTGTCCCGAGCACACGCACCCGCGCTCCCTGGATCGCCGGCTCCTGGGAGCTCGTGACATATCCTTCGAGCGAACCCGCCGGCAGCTGCTCGAGCGGAAAATCGATCTGATAGATCCCCGCCGTGTCTATCTCCACCACCGCCGAACCCGGAGCGTATCCGAAGGCCCGTGCTTCGAGGAATGCGGTCTGCCCGGGTACAAGTGGCAGCACGTAATATCCGTCTTCGTCGGTGTTCGTTTCGAGCGGCGTTTCGTCGAGAAAGATCCCGGCCTCGAGCGCATCGCCGCTTCCGGCGTCGTACACGTATCCCTCGACGATCGCGAAATCCCCCAGCAGCCGGGCGGCCTCGTAGACGTCGATCCTGCCCATGCCGTAGTCGTTGTCTTCGCCTGACGGGCCGAGATCGACCGCACAGAGGAGCAGCGCCTCCTTGATGTCGTCCGCCGTCGCATCCGGGGCAATCTGTCTCAGCAGCAGAACCGCTCCCGCCACGTGGGGGCAGGCCATCGATGTACCGCTGAGAGTGATGTAACCTCCGCCGACCAGTGCTGAGCGGACCCCCGAACCCTGAACGACGACCTCGGGCTTGATGGTGACGCTGTCACACTGTGACGGACCGCGGCTGGAGTAGGGAGCGATGTTCGTCTGGTCCTCGAGGAGCGCCCCCACGGAAAAGGCGTTCACGTCGCTCGTCACCCTGTTCGCGGGAGTGCGTAGCGACATCGATCCGTGACCGCCTTCGTTTCCGGCGCTGAAGACGACCACCACCCCGGCCGCCTCCGCCGCATCGATCGCATCCCAGAACGTCTCATCGCACTCGGGCACGCCGTGTAACGACGGGCTGATCCCCCAGGAGTTACTCACGACATCGGGTACGTCGTCCACCGTCTCCGGATCGCCGTCCGGGTCGGCGGCCCACTCGAAAGCCGCCAGCGCGTCCTGGATGGTCGTCTCGATGTCGACCCTGTCGATGACACCGGCGGCTATCCACTGTGCCTCCGGCGCGACACCGATACTGTCACCGGTCGAGGGGTCCACACCGACCATCGTTCCCATGGTGTGCGTCCCGTGATGACTGTCGTCGAAGGGAATCTCGGTCTGGGTCACCGGGTCGAACCAGGCCTCTTCGGGGGTCACATCCGGATCCCATCCGCGCCACCTGTCTCCGAGCGCGGGATGTTCGACATCGACGCCCGAGTCGAAGTTGCAGGCGAGCCGTCCCTCCCCGGTTACTCCCTGGGCCCACAGGAGATGCGCATTGATGGCACGGATTCCCGGCTCGATCTCCCCGCGACCCGGCACCCGTGCGCCCCCGCGCTCCACCGGTTCGACCAGGTGAATCGGTTCGTCGGGTGTGATCATGCCGACATCGAACCGTGACTCGAGCTCGAAGAGTACACGGGGGAGGCACTGCACGGCCACCGCATTGGTGATCCAGAACCGGCGGTAGCTGCCGACGATTCCTGTCTTCATCCCGCGTTCGAGGAGCGCGATCACGGGCCCCTGACTGGACCTGGCGATCCGCTGCAGGGTCCGGACGACCATCTCGTGACGCCCGGCCCGGTCGAGACCGGCCGACCTGGAGGCCGGATCGAAATCCTGCACATCCACGCGGTCGGAGAAGGTCACGATCGCGCTCACCCGGGCATCATGCGGCTGTTCGAGGAGGTACGTCCGGAACAGCGGTGGAATCTGGCCGGAACGGGATGCCGCCGGCAGCGAGAGGATCAGGAGGAACACTGCGAGAAAAGCCGGGAACGGTCGCATCATCGGCGATCACACTCCATTTATGAGCAGAAAGGTCCTTGTATAATCCTCTTTCAAAGAATGTCTGTTACAAAACTATACAATTGTATCACAAATCTTCCGCCGTGTCAACCGTTCTCCCGTCCGGTCCGTCCGGCTCGGTGAAGGAAAAAAGACAGCTGCAAGCCCGTCAGTGCCCAAGGGACGCCGATTCCATTGACACGAATTCGCTCTGCGAGTAAACTGTCCGTGAACCCGAAACCAGTGTCCGGTTGAGAGGATAGCACCTCTTTCCTTCTATATACACCCGGAACCGGCCGATTTCAAGCCGCACGGTGTCCGTGAAGACCGGGAGGCCGCAGAAATACATGAAGAAGAAAATTTCACTCCCCGTTGCCGTCGCCGTTTTCCTCGCAGTGGTTCCGGGCCTCTGCCCGAGCCTTCCGGACGCGTCCGGGTCTCTCCTCACCCTCGAGCGCCTCTTCGAGGACCCCCCGCTCGACGGTGTAAGCCTCAAGGAAATCCGCTGGTCAGCCGACGGAGAGAAAGTCGGTTACCTCCGTCCCGGGACGGAGAACCGCGACATTTTGGAGCTCCGCGTATTCGACGCACCGACCGGCCGGGCGCTTGTGACGGTCCGCGCCGAAGATCTGCTCTCCGCCGGAGAACGGGAACTCAGCGACGAAGAGATCCAGATGCTCGAGCGAAAACGCATCACGCAGCGCGGCATCACCGGGTACTCCTGGTCGCCGTCCGGCGAATCACTCCTCTTTCCGCTCGGAGGGAAGCTCTTCGTCTACCACCTCCCGGACGGAAGGGCGGTGACGGTCCACGACGGAGCTGCCGGGGCCCCTCTCGACCCCCGCTTCTCGGCCGACGGCTCGCTCGTCACCTTCGTCCTCGACGGCAACCTCTGGGTCGTGAGGCCCGACGGCAGCGGTCTGCGGCAGCTCACCACGGGAGCGACGGAAACGCTCACCTATGGGCTCGCCGAGTTCGTGGCCCAGGAGGAGATGGACCGGGACCGGGGGTACTGGTGGAGTCAAAATGGTCGCTGGCTCACTTTCATCGAGGTCGACGTCTCACCGGTTGAAGTGTGGCAGCGTGCGTGCTACGAAGCCTCGGGCTCCCGGCTCACCGAGCAGCGGTACCCGGCGGCGGGGAAGCCCAACGCACGGACCAGGCTGGGGATTCTCGACACGGAGAGCGAAACGATACGGTGGATCGACCCCGGACAGGACGTCGAGTACATCGCCCGCGTCGACTGGGGCCCCGGTGACAGGTTCGTCGCGGTCCAGGTCCAGCCCCGGGACCAGCGACGGCTGACTCTCCTTGCCGTCGATCCGCGGGACGGCTCGAGCAGGACCCTCCTGACCGAAACATCGGAAACGTTCGTCAACCTGCACGACGACCTCCGTTTCCTCGAAGACGGGAGCTTCATCTGGTCCTCCGAGAAATCGGGCGTGCGGCAGCTCTACCTCCACGACCCCGACGGGAGGCTCATCCGGCAGCTGACCAGTCATGACCTTCCCGTCATCGAGCTCGAAGCCGTCGACGAGTCTGCCGGGCTGGCCTTCTATTCGGCGGTCACGAACAGGAGCCTGGAACAGCACCTCTTCTCACAGCGCCTCCCGGGCGGGGAGCCGACCCGGCTGACCGCACGGTCCGGCTGGCACACGATCGTGATGTCCCCGGACGGCCGGTACTACGCCGACACGCATTCGACGAGCATCCGGCCTCCGCGGGTGACGGTTTACGAGGCGGCGGGAGCGCGAACCGGGGTCCTGGAGCCGAATCCCACGCCGGAACTCGACAGCCTCTCGCTCTCCCCACCGGAGTTCCTCCAGATCACGGCGGCCGACGGGAAAACCCCTCTCAGCGCTATGATGATCAAGCCGCCTGACTTCGATGCGTCGCGGCGCTATCCGGTGATCGTCTACGGATACGGCGGGCCGCATGGTCACATGGTTCGCGACTACTGGCGATTCTCCAGAAACCTCTGGAACCGGTTCCTCGCGGCTGAGGGCTACATTGTTTTCAGCGTCGATTCCCGGGGTTCCGACCACCGGGGGAAGGATTTCGAAGACGCTATCTACCGGCGCTTCGGCGAAGTCGAGGTGGAAGACCACGCCGCCGCCGCCCGCTGGCTCGGCCGTCTCCCCTTTGTGGACTCCGACCGGGTCGGCATCTGGGGCTGGAGCTACGGGGGCACCCTGACCATACTGTCGCTGCTCGACACCGGGGATCTCTACCGCTGCGGGGTGGCCGTCGCCCCCGTCACCGACTGGCACTGGTACGACACCCACTACACGGAACGCTACCTGGGTCACCCCGACACCGCGGCAGG
>CAZMKB010000135.1:0-9155 GCA_964566685.1 uncultured Gemmatimonadota bacterium
GATACCGGTGACCGGGGGACCGCTCTCGCTCCTGATGGGTTCGACCAGCGAGACCGTCGGATTCTCGTAGATGATCCCGACGTCGTCTCTTCCTGCGAGCGACGTGATGGTCTCCTTGCCGGCTCGCACGACCACCAGGTTCGCGATCCAGTGCGGAGTGTATCCCGACACCTTCCCGGCGTTTTTCTGTTCGTACAGCCAGGAGAGAATCGAGGACTGGGTCGAATAAGCCTGGCTCTGAAGGGCTTCCAGCACGGCTCTGTGCCGGATCTGTCGGGTGGCCTTTTCGGCCTTCATCGCGATGTCGATCGCTTCGATGTCCGCCTGCTGGGCCATCATCACGACCACAGTGATCTCTTCGCCGGGCTCGAGGAGCTGGAGCAGCTTCTCGAGTCTCTCATCGAGCTGGCCCGCTGCGGCCTGGTTGCCCAGCGTGAAGAAAAGAAGTGTTGACACACAGAAAAAACTGATCCAGCGTTTTGCCATGCTGTCCTCCTGTAACGGTGTGAAACGGTTGTTTCTTCATGATAGCACACGTCCGTATTCGTGTCAAGTCAGCCCCAGGGATCGCCCGTAGTGTCCGTCCGCGGCTCCTCCCGTTCCATCTGCTTCAATTGTCTCCTGTACCGTCGCCTCCTGGCGACATAAGCAACGAAAAGGACGATCATGAACAGAAAGAAGAGCACTTCCACCCGGCCGAGCAGATACAGGGGGTGATAATTTCTCGACAGCCAGCCCTTCCACCGCTGTTCGAAGGCTTCGGTGGTCATTCCTGCCTGAACATAGAGGGCTCCCTCGAAGCTGCCGGTCGTCAGCATCCGGTGGAGGAAGGACATGAACCGCTGCTTCCCCATTTCCGACACGAGAAACGCGACGGCGGAGTAGCTCTCGAGGTAGAAGAGGTTGACCTGCCGATCCTCTGTCGGATAGGAAACCTCCATGTCTTCCAGGGAGATGAGGTTGTCTCCGAGAACGGCGGTCACCAGATCGAAATTGTTCCTGAGGTCCCACTCTCCGGACCAGTAGATCGCCATGCCTTCGTCGAACCAGCGGGGGGCGCTGCCGCGTGAGATGCGATGGATGTAGATGTGCATCAGCTCGTGCCGGAGAACCACTGTCACGTCTTCGCGCCACACCTCGGCGATCCGGGGAGACTTCAGAACGATTCTCCCCTCCAGCGGAAAGGCGCAGGCCGTTCCCCAGTGAGGAATCTCCCCCCGGGTCAGCTCCCGGAATGATTCCATGGAGTCGGCTATGTAGATGGATATCTCACGTCTCCGGAGATCGTATCTGAACGCGCGGGAGAAGGGGAAGAACTCACGGGCGGTTTCGAGAAGAATTCCCGCAATCTTCTCGTCGGCCGGAACGAAGTGGACCGTGCAGTTCCTCCACGACGTTGTCGACCACTCTGTGGACGGCCCCGCTGCCAGGAAGAGGGGAGAGAGGAGGATCAGGAGTGAAATGGTGCGCTTCAGTGTTCCGCCTCTTCCATAGCGGGGCTCTCATGAACACTGTTGAGCTGAGCCGCCATCGCGTGGAGGTAGTCGGCATCCGATTGCCTTCCCGACGACGCCAGCGTTCCGGCGAGCGAGGTCAGGAATGCGCTCGATTTCTCGTCACTGTTTTCATAGGCCTTACGCGCCATCAGCGCGCTCATCTCGAGATTCCCTTTCAGGGCATAGAGCCTGGCCAGGTTGAGGTATGCCGGTGTCCTTCGATCGGTCAGGCGGACGACCCGGGAAAGGCAGCGCCTCGCTTCCTCGATCCGTCCGAGTTCGAGCGCCACGTACCCCGCATTGTTCAGGATCGCTGCGTTGTCGGGTTCGAGCTCGACGGCCTCTTCGAGCGTGTCCATTGCCTCCCGTGTGCGGCCGAGCCGGGTGAGGGTGAGAGCCAGGTAGAAGAGAAGAAAGGCGACTCCCGGCCGTTTCCGTCTGGCCCTCGCAAGATCGTGCAGGGAGCCGCGGTAATCGCCGGTTTTGTATCTCAGGATCCCCCGATTCGCAAGGAGGAGCGAGGAGGACGGGCTGACGTCGAGTCCGGCGGTGTACACGAGCAGGGCCTCTCTCGATCGACCGCACTTCTCCAGCGAGACGGCCAGATTGTTGTAGATGTGGATGCTGTCGGGGCGGATCTCGAGGAGCTTCTTGAAGTGATCGACGGCCCTCGCGTACTCCCTCTTCTTGTGGTAGATCACGCCGAGGAAGAAAAGCGCTTCCTGCACGGTTTCTTCGTCGTCGAGGAGCTCTTCGAAACAGCCGACGGCCTTCGTGAGCATGTTCGTTCGCATGAACGCCTTTCCCATGTTCAGCCTGTTTTCGATCTCTTCGTCTCTCATGAGGTCACTCCGGAATTCCGGTGACGATCCCGTCTCATTCTTCATCAACCAGTCGATCTTCCTCGTTCGCCCACTCCTCGATGAGCCCGGTTTCGAGATCCCCCTTCGATTCTCCGGTCGTGTCCTGCTGCTTCTTCTCTCCTCTCCTGCCGGGGTCGCCCTCGGTCATTTCCCTGGAAATCTGCTCCTCGATGGCTACGAATTTCTGTTCGAGCTCATCCAGTTCGCCGTCGCTCCTCTCTGCCTCAAATTCTTCCTTTTCCTCTCCCTCCTGCACCCCTGATTCCCCGGCACCGCGTTTCTCCCGTCGTTCACGCTCGGCCGGCCGTGGCGCCGGCGGGAAGGAGAATCTGAAGCCGTCCGGGATCTCGATCTCTCCCGACCTGATCATCCTTCTCACCGACTTCACGATCTCCTGCTCGTCGACGGGACCGCTCTTCTCCGACTCGTCGAGGATACGGAGCAGTATCATGCGGATCTGGGAGAGATTTCGCGCCGGGAACCGTGAGAGGAGCGTCAGCGCGTTCTCCGTCAGCGAGCCGTTCATTCTGTTGAGCTCGTCGATGATCATGGAACGCCGGGTCGCCTCTCCAGGCGGGGTGATTCTCGCCAGGAATCCGGAGCTCAGACGCCGGATGAACGATTCCGTCTCCGGTGTGCGGAGGCGTATCGGTGGAAGGACGGCGGTCACCACGATCTGCACGGTCACCGGCTCGTAGTGTTCTATCAGCGATTCGAGCGCCCTTATGTTCTCGCCGTTCCGGACGATCTCCTGCAGGTCGTCGATGAGCAGGAAATCGTCGAACGGATCGGAGGATCCGAGCTTCTCCTCCACGACCCGGCAGAGCCCGCCGAACGGATATTTCCTGCCGCTGATGTACATCGCCGGCCTGCCCGTGACGGAAATCTGACCCTGCATCGCCCGGAGGAGGTGTGTTTTTCCGACCCCCGTTTCACCGTAGATGAACAGAGGATGATAACGGCCTCCCGGATCTTCGATGGCCATCAACGCTGCGGCATAGGCGGATCGATTGCAGGAACCGATGATGAAATTGTCGAACGAGCAGCTGCACTCCTCTATCATACGCTCGAATTCCCCCCATTCCCCGACTCGTCGTTGAACAGACATGAACGTAATTTATCGTTCTACCGGAAGCACCGCAAGGAGCGGCCGGCCGCGGTATTCCGCCGGTATTGTTGCGACTTCACCCTATTGTAGCACAAATTACGGGGAAAGTAAACCGAAATCCGGACTCTCCCGATCAGCTCCCCTGCCTCACGACACGAGTTCAGTGCAGCCTTCGTACACCAGCTGTGCCGGTCCGGTCAGCCTGATACCCCACATCTCGAGGCTCCGGGGCTCGAAATCGAAATCCACCCGGAGTGTTTCCCCTCCCCTGGTCAGGCAGTCGACCGGCGGGCGCACCAGTCCCCAGAGAGTCGCCATGAGAGCGGCCGCCGTCGATCCCGTGCCGCAGGCCAGGGTTTCTTCCTCGACCCCCCGCTCGTACGTCCGGACTTCGATTCTGTTCCCCTCCCGCGTACCCAGGAAATTGACGTTGGTGCCCCGGGGCTCGAACCGCCGGTGATACCTGATGGTTCTGCCGATGCCGGCCACGTCGGCAGCCCCCAGGTCCCCGTCCCAGCGGATCACGACGTGCGGAACTCCGACCACGAGGAACCCGTATCGAAACGCTCCCTGCTCGGTCTCCAGCGTTGCCTCCATCACGATCTCCCCGGGAGGAGGCATTTCGATCTCGGTGAGAAAACGGCCCTGCTTCTCGATGAGTCTCCCCCGGTGGGTCCCGGAAAGGCTGCGGAACGTGAACTCGATCCGGTCACGGAAGAGGTGATGAGCGAAGAGGACGGCACACCGTGCCCCGTTGGCGCAGAGCTCTGCCTCCCGGCCGTCGCTGTTGTAGTAGCGCATGAAGAAGTCGGCCCCCCTGTCCTCTTCCATGAAAATGAGGCCGTCTCCGCCGATGCCGGTTTTCCGCCGGCAGAGCCGGTTGATGGCCGGGCCGCCGAGATCACGATAGCGGCCGTCCCGGTTGTCGAGGACGATGAAGTCGTTCCCTGCCCCGGACATCTTCGTGAATTCTATCAGCATGCGTCTTCCTTTCGGTTCTTCTCCGACATGATTTCCTCGCGCACGATGTGTTTCAGCGTCCTGAGCATGAGCGAGACATCCAGGAGAAGAGAGTAGTTCTGGATGTAGTAGAGGTCGTACTTCGTCTTCTCGTCCACATCAGGAAGGTGCCGGCTGGAAATCTGCGCCAGACCGGTGATGCCGGGCTTCACCGAGAGTCGCCGCTGCGTGAGTTCCGGAAAGCGCTCTGCGAAAAACGGGCGTTCGGGGCGGGGGCCGACGAGACTCATTTCCCCCCTGATGACATTGAAGAGCTGAGGGAGCTCGTCGATACCGAATCGTCTCAGGAACGACCCGACCCGGGTGGCCCGGCGGTCGTGCTTCTGGGCCCACACCGGACCGGTCCCCTCCTCCGCGTTTTCGACCATCGTGCGGAATTTGATGAGCCTGAACGGCTTCCCGTCTTTGCCGAGCCGTTCCTGCAGGTAGAACACCGGACCGCGGGAGTCGATCTTCGTCACGAGGGCGATGACTGCGAAGAACGGGAAGAGGAGAAGGACGAGGAGGGCGGCAATCGAGAGGTCCATGATTCTCTTGACGAGCTTCTGCCAGCCGTGAATCGGTTCGATCAGGAACTCGATCGTCGGGATGTCGACCCTCAGGTCGTCCATGTCGGACCCGGCAATCAGGTCCTCGATCCCCCAGGGAACGATTTTCACCGATGCTCCGGTCGAGCTCATCTCCTCCATGAGTCTGTTCCAGAGCGGCAGTGACACCTGGTCCTGGGTCACGAGAATGTCGTCGATGCGGTGCCGATCGATCACGTGCTCGAGGTCGGACAGTTTCCCGATGATCGGCAGATCTCCGTAGTCCCCGTCGTTCTCGCTCGCCGGATCGGTGGGGATGAAGCCGAGAACCCTGAACGGAGAGGACGGCAGGAGCCTTATCTGTTCATAGAGAGTGGATGCATCCCTGCCGGTACCGATCACCACCGTCCTTCGCTGGAACAGCCGCTTCCCGCTCGCCGTCGAGCTGGCCAGGAAGAAACCGATCCTCCAGATGGACGCGAGCGCGAGCAGGATCACGGAAAACGCCAGCAGGATGAACCGGGAGTGGGCGTACTGCTGGAAGTAGAACGAGAGGAGGTTGATGATCAGAAAGACGATGACCGTCGCCCGGGCCATCCTGTCGATGGGAGAGTAGAAACCCCGGTAGACGTTCATTCCGTGATAGACGCCGATCACGACGAGCTCGAGAACGGCGATGTACACCAGGTACATGGAGGTGGTGCGATACGGGGGAAGCTCGATCAGGCGGCCGTGCCTGATGAACACGGCGGTGAGAAACGAGAAGACGACCGCTGTCGCGTCCAGGAGGACGAAGATGACTGTTTTGTATCGGGAAAACAGGTACCTCATTTACAGCAATCCGACGGCACTCTGGATCCGCAGCCACCAGACCATGTAGATGGCTTCGAACACGATTCTCAGGTTCATCTTCGACGAACCGAGATTCCTGTCGACGAAGACGATGGGTATCTCGGCCACGCGGAATCCCTTCCTCCATGCCTTGTAGTTTACTTCGATCTGGAAAGAGTATCCGTCCGAGTAGATCCTGTCGAGATCGAGCTCCTCGATCACCTTCCTCCGGAAACATTTGAATCCGCTCGTCGGGTCGCGGACGGGCATGCTTGTGATGAGGCGGGTGTAGACGCTTGCGCCGGTGCTGAGAATCAGCCGCACGAGGGGCCAGTTGATGACGTTTACGCCGTTGATGTAGCGGGAACCGATGACCAGGTCGTTCTTCTTTATGGCACGGAGAAAGCGGCGGAGGTAGCGCGGGTGGTGCGAGAAGTCGGCATCCATCTCGAAGATGATGTCGTAGCCGTTCTGGATCGCGAACCGGAAGCCGGCGATGTAGGCGGATCCGAGCCCCATCTTCCCCGGCCGGCTGATGAGGTGGACGCGCGTACTCGATTCCATCATCTGACCGACGATGTCCGAGGTGCCATCGGGGGAGCTGTCGTCCACGATGAGAACATCGATCTTCCTGTGCTGATCGAGTATCATGGTGATCAGCTTTTCGACATTCTCCCGCTCATTGTAGGTCGGGATGATGACGAGGATCTTCACGATTCTCCCTTTCCGGAGCCGGTCTGGTCTGCGGGACATCATCGTTTGGCATTCCCAGTGCACTGTGGTAGATATCAGCCTGCAGCTTTGCTGCATAAGCCGGCGAGAAACGGGATCGAACCTGTTCATAGCCGCGCGACGCGAGCTCTTCCGCCAGATTTCTGTCCCGGAGAAGCCTCGACAGTTTCTCTGCGAGGTCCCGCGGGTCGTGAGGATCGAAGAGGAGTCCGGTTACTCCGTCCTCCACGATCTCTGTCGTTCCTCCGTTTCTGCTCGCTGCAACCGGACGTTTCATGAGGAGAGCCTCGACGAGGACCAGCCCCAGCCCTTCCCTGATGGACGGAAGCACGAAGATCCCGCATGACGCAAATTCCCGGGCGAGCTCATTCCTCCCGCCGGGCATCTTCAACGTGACCCGGTCGGGCAATCCTTTCTCGGATATTCTTCGCTCGATCTCACTCCGCTGAGGACCGTCACCGACGATGACGGCATGGAACGGTGTTTTCTCCTCCTGCAGAATGGCGAGAGCGTCGATCAGCACGCCGGTGTTCTTCTGTTCTGTCAGGCGTCCGACGGTGAGGATCGAGTTCGGATCGCTCTCTCGCCCATCCATACTCTCCTGCCCGCTGAAGGGTTCCACCGGTACCGGAATCTTGAAGAGACGTATCTGCCGGAAATGCATCGAAGAAAGATTTGCCTTCAGCGTCGAGAGGAGGTAGTCGGAGCTCACCATGACGGCCTGTGCGCCGGAGAGAATCCTTCCACAGAGATACGAGAAGAGTGCGTTGCCGCCGGCGACCTGAGCGTCGGTCCCGTGGACGGTAATGACATAGGGTATGCCGGAGAGCAGGGACAGGAGCCAGGCGAGCAGGCCTGCAGGGAACCACCAGTGTGCGTGCAGGAGGTGCGGTCTCCCACGGAGTACTTCCGCGGCGGATGAAAGGAGGAATGCGATCGAGAATGCCATGAAGAGGATCACCCCGCCGAGCGATCCTCGTACGAGCTCGTGCATCGTTCCCCGGTAGGTGATGTTCTCCATGCTGTCCGGAGCGTAGCGGAACCGTCTGATACGAATGCCGTCGATGTGCTCTGTTCTCCCGGCTCCCGGATCGTGCGGAGCGACCACGGAGACGGTGAACCCTTTTTCCGCGAGCGCCTTGTTCAGTGTGTGGACGAAGAGACCCGCATGGTCGCCCGTGAATCTGATATAGTTATGACTGATGACGAGGATCCTGGTGGTCATCACGTGCCTTCCTGCGGTGGTCCTGTTCGGCTCTCATGTCGTCGAGTTTTTCGGACATCGAGATGAGGACTTCGAGGAGGAATCCGAACGAGAAGAACATGATCCCGGCGAGGACGCTCAGGATGACGAAGTACAGGAGCGGCCGGAAGCCCTGCATCAGAACGAACCGCAGATACAGTGAGTAGAGACCGGTCGCGACTCCGATCAGAAACAGGAGCACTCCCAGGGAACCGAACAGGAGCATGGGCTTCTTCATGAATGCCATCTGGAATTTCACGCTCAGGAGATCGAGGATGCCGATGGGGATGCGGAACACACCGAACTTCGACCTGCCGTGCTTTCTCGGGTGGAGCGGGATCTTCTCTTCGGCGATCCGGAAGCCTTCTTCCGCGGCGAGCACCACGAAGAAGCGGTGCCAGTCCTTTCGCAGGGTGATCGTCTCGGCGACCTCGCGCCTGAACGCCTTGACCGAGTTCAGATCGTGGACGTCCACCGAGAAGAGCCACCGGGAGAAGCGGTTGTAGAAGTAGGAGACGAAGGCCTTCAGGCCGTAGTCGCCCTGTTTCCATCCCGTCACCAGGTCGTATCCCCTGGAGAGCCTCTCGAGAAGGACCGGCATGTCGCCGGGGTCGTACTGCAGGTCGGCGGGATAGAATACGAAGATGTCCCCCCGCGCTTCCCGGAAACCGGTCTTGAGCGCCTCGGTCAGGCCGAGATTCGTCCGGTGCCTGACGACGCGGAGAAACGGGTGCTCACGGCCCATCTCCATGGCAAGCTCCGCCGTGCTGTCCGTGCTCCCGTCATCGATGAGGACGAGCTCCGCGTCGAGGTTCTGCTCCTCGAACACCCTGCCGAATTTCTCGACGAGGGGCCCGATGTTCTCTTCCTCGTTGTACGCCGGCACCAGGACCGAGACTGTGCTCTTTTCCCGCATGGCGAACTCCCCCGTTCACGCTTTCACTGAATATATCCAAGAGCCTTTAGATTTTCCAGCATCGCCTCCGTGGGCATGTTCCGCCTGCCCGAAGAGAGGTTCATCCGTTCCATGCGCCCCATGAACACGACGAGCTCCCGTTCGAGCTCGCCGGCGATCACGGGCTCTTCTCCCACCAGGTTGACGAGCTCGTCCGGATCGCTCTCGAGGTGATAGAGCTCCCGGCTGACCGTGTGCTCCGGAATATTCTGGTCGAGGATGAACTTCCAGGGACCGCGGCGGACGCTCCTGATGTTGTAGGGCCCGAGCTGGAGGAGTATCTCTTCGCTGAAGATCAGGCGCCCCCCGGGCTCCCGGCCGCGGTAGATGCGGGGAAGGAGCGATTCTCCCTGCAGCTGATCCGGAAGATCGATACCGAT
>CAZMKB010000136.1:0-9122 GCA_964566685.1 uncultured Gemmatimonadota bacterium
TCGCGAACCCGGACCCGGCACTGATTCGACGGAGTGTTGGGCACCATCCAGGAATAGTATCCCTGATTGACGATTCCCGTGGCGACATCGCTCCAGTTCGATCCGCCGTCTGTCGAATAGGCAATGTCCACCTCGTCGACCGTCCCGGTGGTGTACCAGGTGATGTTGTGGTTCGTCCCGACCTGCCACGTCTCACCGCCGTTGGGCGAAGAGACCGTGATCGTCGTGTCGGGAGGAGGAGGCCCGCCACCGGCCGTGATGCCAACGTAGAACGTCTGGTCGTTGTTCCGGTACACGACATGAGCGCGGTCGGCGGCCCCGACGATGTCGGGCAGATCCGCACCGGCGACGTAGGTCTCCGGGGCCGACCATCCCGACCCGATGTCGACCGAGTACTCGTGTTCCCAGAATATGTACTGTGCGCCGTTGTCGTCGACCGCAATGACCGGGTCCTCTCCGACGCCGATGATCTCCACGTCCGAGAAACCGCCGCCCGTCCACTCGATGTAGCCGACGTTGTCTCCCTCGGGCAGGGAGATGACCGGATTGTTGGAAAGATCGGTGGCGACGTGGGGATCCTCCCGGCAGCTGTCATCCGTCCAGGTGGCCGTTATCACGGGCTGAAAGGAGCCTCCGCTCCACTTGCGGTACATGGCTTCGTAGCTCAGGTTCGGACCAACCTTCTGGCGCCATACAATGTGGGCGGCGTTGTCGGGGCTGAGAAAGAGATGGCAGCGCTTCGAAGTCTGGGTACCTTCTGACACCTGCGTCTCCGATCCCCAGGAGCCGTTGCTCCAGAGCATGTGGTATATTTTCGCCCGGTTTATGCTCTTGTCGTTCCGCCGCCAGATGACATGACGCTTCCCGTCGCTCGCGACGGCAATCCGCACATCCCGGTTGAACCAGTTGTCGACATCGGGGTTTTCGACGATCAGCTCGGGCGAGCCCCAGCTGCCGCCGCTCTTGTTCGTGTAGTAGAGGTTCCCGTTATCGTTTCCCCAGACGATGTGCGGGACGTTTCCGCTGTCGGCCCAGATGTCCGGGGCCGACTTGATGACGGCGCCGACTCCCGACATGGGAACATCCTCGGCTGCGCTCCAGGACGACCCGTTGTAGTACCGGTACTTGATCTGGTCCAGGGTGTCCATCCAGGTCACGTGAATCTGGCCGCTCGATGCACCGCGTGCGACATCGGGATACTTGCCGTCTCCAAGCAGGAAAGGAGGATCGGCCATCCACGCGGCAAAAGCCGGCTGAATTCCTCCCATCACGATGATCGAGAGGAAAGCACAGAGTACAAGGGAGCTTCCCCGTGTGCATGATGCGGTCGTTCTCATAACATCATCCTTCCTTCCGTACTTCGGGCTCCGTCCTGTTCTTCACGGGGTGCCTGCACCGTGAATGTCGATCCAGAAAAAAGCAAGATCTGTGCCTGATTCGAATCCCTCGCCCCGCATTCACATTGGCCCTGGTGTCTTCAGGATGAGAGCTGCAGGTCGGATGGAAGATAGTATAGAGAATCACCGTGAAAATAGCAATCGGAACGAGGTGTACGATGTGAAGCCGGGTGGCGGCCGCGGCTCGGGTGGTGTCGCCGTCCGGGTGCCGCTGACGCCCCGGGATAAAAAGACAGGCCCTTTCGGGAAAGGGCCTGTCGATGTCCGCCTGTTTTGTGAATCAACGCCGGTTCAGCGCGCGAGCACCATCTTCATGGTCTGCGCGTTCGATCCGGCCTTGAGGTAGAGTAAGTAGATACCCGACGTGAGCCGCTCGCCCCGGTCACTCCTTCCGTCCCAGTGGACACGGTAGGAACCCGGGGGCAGTGCATCGTCGAGGAGGCTTCTCACGAGCCTTCCCCGTGCATCGTAGATGTTGATGACAGCGGGTACGACGGCTCCCTGCTCGCCGGGAATGTCGAACCTGATCTCCGTGCTCGGGTTGAAGGGGTTCGGGTAGTTCTGATGCAGCTCGAAGGCCTTCGGAATACTTCCGTCCTGGAGCGTCAATCCGGAGGACCCGTCCGACATGATCACGAAGTCCTGTTCCGACGTGTCCTGTACTCTCCCGTCGAGAATATCCTGAACCTTCACCCTGGCGTGCTCGGTCGGAATGTTCGGCACAGTGAAGGAGTACGATCCGGTATTCGGGGCCGACCCTGCCAGCAGGATCCAGGTGTTGCCGGAGTCGACCGAACCCCAGAGACTCACCCCTTCGATGTTCTCCGAGGCATTCCACTCGATGGTCCGGGTCGTCCCGACCTGCCACTCGGCTCCGTCTGTCCGGCTCCTGAGGCTGATCCACTTCCCGCCTCTCCCGGCGGAGTAACCGATTGTGAAGTCGTCGTCGCTGATGTCACTGACGGAGAAATCGTCCTTGTGCCGGATACGCATCCTGCAGCTTCCGGACTGCGTGTCGGGCACGGTCCAGTCGCGGATTCCGTCGTTTGCGGTTCTGGATGCGATCTTTATCCAGGACTGGCCGCCGTCGGTGGAATAGTCGACCCATACGTAGGGGAAATCACCCGACGAGTTCCAGGTGATGTGCGTGGCGGTACCGGGCTCCATCACTTCTCCGCCGTTCGGATAGGTGATGCTGATCCAGGAATCGCCGCCTCCGCCTCCCTCGCCGATGGTGAACGATCGGTCGCTCATGTCGCCGATGGAGAGGTCGTCCTTGTTCCTGATACGCAGCCGGCAGTCGTCCGATTCCGTGTACGGGATGTTCCAGTTTCTGTCACCGTCGTTCGACGATCTCGATGCGATCTTGATCCAGGACTGGCCGCCGTCGGTGGAATAGTCGAGCCAGACGTACTCGAAGTCGTTCGACGACTCCCAGGTGATGAGCTGGTTCGAGCCGGGTTCCCAGACCTCCCCGCCGTTGGGCGAGGTGACGGTGATCCAGGAGTCCCCGCCGCCGCCTTCGGTGATGCTGAAGCTCCCGTCCGAGATGTCGTAGACGGAGGTGTCGCCGGTGTCTATGACCCTGATCCGGCAGCTGTTCGACGGAGTCGAGGGAACGCTCCACGCATACGAGCCGTCGTTGTTCGTGCTCTCCACGATGGTGGTCCACGATGAGCCGTCGTCGGTGGAGTAGCGGAGCTTGACGTTGTCGACGTCGTCGCTGGAGTCCCAGGTCACCGTGTACGTGGAACCGGTCGTCAGGGTCTCGCCGCCGTTCGGATTGACGACCCTGACCCATTTTTCGTGTTGGTTGTCACCGATGGTGAAGTCGCGGTCGCTCATGTCGGACACCGAGAAGTCGTACTTGTTCCGGATTCTCAGGCGGCAGTTTTCCGACGGGGTGTCGGGAATGTTCCAGTTCCGATCGCCGTCGTTCGACGATCTCGAGGCGATCGTGATCCAGGACTGGCCGCTGTCGGTCGAGTAGTCGATCCAGACCCACTCGAAGTCCTCCGAGGATTCCCAGGTGATGAGCATGCTCGAGCCCGGCTCCCAGACCTCGCCGCCGTTCGGGTCGGTGACGGTGATCCACTTGTCGCCGCCGCCGCCGTCGCTGATGGTGAAGTTCCCGTCGGAGACGTCGTAGACACCCGTGTCGCCGGTGTCGACGATCCTGACCTTCGCCTGCTCGGTGGGCGTATCCGGGACGGTCCAGGAGTAGGAACCGTCGTTTGCCGTGCTCTCGACGATGGTGGTCCAGTTCGATCCGCCGTTGGTCGAGTAGCGGATCTTGACGTTGTCGATCCCGCCGCTCGATGTCCAGGTGATGCTGTGCGAGGTGCCGACCTGCCAGTTCTCGCCGCCGTTCGGGTCGGTGACGGTGATCCAGTCCTCCGGGGGAGGGCTTCCGCCGTCGCTGACCGCCGTGTAACGGACCGAGTTGTCGTCGGGGTGCTCGTAGACGATGTGGGCGTACTGGCCGTCGCCGTACGCGTCGGGCATGTGGCCTCCGGAGGCGTAGGTCTGTGAGCCGGCCCACCCTGAGCCGCTGTTGTAGCGGTACACATTGTCCCAGACGACATAGATGACGCCGTTGTCGTCGATGGCGATGACCGGGTCTTCGCCGGTGCCCAGGGTCACCACATTGGTCCAGTTGTTGGCACCGTTTCTCTTGACGTAGGCGGCGTCGTCGTCTTCGGGGAAGGACACATGGGGGTCGTTCGAGTTGTCGACCGCGACGTGGGGATCCTCACCGGCGCGTGCGGAGGTGTAGGTTGCGTATTCCACGCTGTCCCACGAGCCGTTCCACTTCCGGTACATGACTTCGTAAGCGTTGTCGGGGCCGCCCCGCTGGCGCCAGACGACGTGGAGCGCGTCGTTGCTTCCGAGGGCGAGGTGGGGCCGCTTGGCCGTGCCGCTGCCCTCTGAGATCTGCGTCTTGCTTCCCCAGCTGCCGTTCGCGTACTTCTTGTACCAGATCGTCCCCTTTCCGGTGACGTGGCTGTTGTGCCGCCACACCACGTGACGGGTGCCGTCCGAGGCCACGGCGATGTGGGTGTCCCGGAGCCGGACATCGTCGGGGCCGGATGTGTTCTCGACTACCCTGTAGGGCGAGCTCCAGCTCCCTCCGGTCTTGTTGATGTACCAGACATGGTGGTTGTCGTCGTCCGCCCACACGATGTGGGGCTTCCCGTTCGAGTCGGCCCAGACACTGGGAGGTGATTTCTGGGCTATGGACTTGCCATCGATGTCCGGGGTCTGCGTCGATTCCCAGGAGGAGCCGTTGTGGTACCGGTAATAGAGGGTGTTGCCGTTCATCCACGCCACGTGCATCTTTCCGTTTTCCTCGACGTAGATGTCGGGCCTGATACCCGTACCGAGTTCGGTGGCCGTAGGATTGGAAGGTGTCGGTGAAGGCGGTGCGGGATGAAGTGTCGCTGTGTTACCCAGGCAAACCGCGAGCGCTGCCGTGAGGAGCGCCGCGCGCATACCGGTCTTCTGGAACCTCGTCATGAGTTTCCCTCCTGCCCTGAAATTGGTGGTAAAAGCGAGATGCGAGCGCAATGTTTTTGGCTTTTTTCACCATCCGACACAATTAGCGGGCAATATATATTCCAACTGTCCGGTATGCAACCCCTTTATTGAATTTTCGGGAAGTTAAGAAACACGAAAGAGTTATGTCGGTCGAAAGCGGGATAATCTTCCCGCACCCGGGACGGATTTCGGGAGAGGGGAGTTTCTTCTTACCCCATGGAAAAATATTCCCACCCCGGCGGTTCCGGCTCTTCCCGGTAACGAGGCGTGACCGGTGCCCGGACAGGAAAGTGGGGTGAACCCGGGTTGTTCATACGAATTCGAGCAGAGTGTCAGAAGGGCGGATCGACGGGTGTGCCCGGGAATCCGCCCTTCAGGGAGTCGGGATCTGCTATCCGAGGTCGATCGTCTTGATCAGTGTTCGTACTTGAAGAGGAGGTAATCGGCGTCCCGGTCCGGACCACCGTATGTGGTCCCTCCGATGTAGAGCCCTTCGTTTCCGTTACAGAGGATGTCGACGGGCCGGTCTTCCCCTTCCCCGGAACCGCTGTACTGTCTGAGCCAGTCGAGATTCCCGGCAGGATCGTAGCAGAGCGTGATGATGTCGGTCTCATCCTCCGTCGGATCGAACGTCGTGCCTGTCACGTAGACATAATTCTGATCGTCCAGGGTCATGGCGATACCCCGGTCGTCGGTACTCCAGAAGTTGTCGTAGCGCACCGCCCACCGTTCAGTGCCGTCAGGCGCGATCTTGACCGTCGCGATGTCGAATTTTCCATTGGCTCCCGCACTGCGCCCGGTCACGTAGATCGTGTCGCCCTGATCCAGGACCATGTCCGTGGCGTAGTCGTCGAAGCGGAACCCGTCGTACAGATAGTGCCAGAGAAGATTACCTTCCGTGTCGTACTTGAGTACGATGTAGTCCCGGCGGTCTTCTTCATACCTGCTGTGGCCCGACACGATGATATTGTCCTCGGAGTCGACCGCCACCTCGGTCGCATAGTCGCCTTCATTCGTCAGGCCGCTGAAGCGCGCTTCCCAGAGCAGGCTGTCGGAGGCGTCGAATTTCAACGTGGTGATGTCATACTCGGTCTGGATGCCGTGGAAGGCGTGTCCGGTGACGACCCGGTTCCCGGTCGAGTCGAACGCCATCGACACGGGAAAGTCCGCCAGGCTTCCGTCTCCGTGGTAGGTGAAGACGCCCTGCAGAACACCGTTCCCGTCCCAGGTGACGACCGTGTAATCGAGGGTGTTCGTGGAGTCGGTCTTACTGGTCCCGACCACCGAAACGAAACCGGTGACAGGATCGACCACCGCGACCTCCGGAATGTCCGAGTCGGCGGCCGTCCCGTTGTATATCCTCGACCAGAGCTCTGTTCCCAGCTGGTCGTACTTCGTCAGCCGGAAGTTCTCCTTGTCGTTCGACGTCCAGATCTGGCCTGTGATGTAGGCCTGCGAGTTCGCGTCGATCGCGATGTCATGGGGGATGTCGTTGCCGAACCCCCTGGCGCCGAATCCCTGTTCGGCCAGGACATTTCCGTTGGGATCGTAGACGAATGTCCTGTAGTCATACCCGGTGAGGAGATTCTGGACGAATCCGGTGACCCAGATGTTCCCGTTGGGGGCAACCGCCATGGCCGTCACCTCGTCCTCTCTGTTCTGCGTGTGGTTGTACGTTCTCTCCCAGAGGAAGTACCGCGGTGAAATGCCTTCGATCGGCGTGGATGAGCCTGTGGCCCCGGCGAAGTCGTAGGAAGCGTGGTTGCCTCCACCAGCGGGGAAGACATTGAACAGCCGCTCATTCGGGTATCCTTCAGGATAGGTCTCCGCCTGAACCTGAACCGTGGAAGTGAAGAACGCCGCGATCAGGAGAGCCGTGGCTGCGAGTGCGTGGCGTGTCATTTTCATTGCTGCCCCCTTCCTGGAGAGTCGGATTGTCACCTGTCCACCAAATACTACTGATTGTATGATATTTATTTCGAAATTTTTCCGGCCTTCGTCAAGAGGTGTCGGGGAAGAAATTCCGCAGGTGCCGGCTCCAGCCGGACACGGGCACCTGCAGTTACCCGGGGCGGTACGGTGCCGGGTGCGGCGAACAGCTGCCGGTTGTCTACGAATGGATCGGATCAGTCAGTGAAGTGGTAGGCGGCGCTGTGGGTGTTCCCGTCCAGGTCTCCGATCCCGAGAGTCATCCAGTGATCACCGGCTGGAATCTGCAGGCCTGGTATCACACCGCGCACGGCACAGCCTCCTGCAGAACCCTGCCAGGTCGTGTTCGAGGAAATGAGACCGGAAATGTCGATTCCGTGCCAGGTGACGGTGAAGGTCCCTGCGTCCAGGTTTTGCCAGCCCTGGCAGTCGGTGATGCCGATCGCTACTTCATCGTACGGCTGGTATGATTCGAGGGACGGATGCGGATCGATCCAGATCTCCGGTGTATCCTTCCAGAGTCGGTTCAGAAACGTCTCCACAGCGGAGCGGAACATGGTGCTGGCCGTGATGTCTTCGTCGCCGTCGCCGTCCACGTCGGCAGCCACCACATCGTAACAGGTGAAGGAGGAGTTGGGCTCCGGAACGGAGGGGAGCTCGACCACGAGACCGCCGTTACTCACACCGCGGAAGCTTCCATCACCGTTCCCGGGAAATACGAACAGCGCACCGTGAGCCCAGACGCCTTCGATGCTGGACGCACCCTCGTTGCCGAACACGAGGTCGGCTTTCTGGTCGTCGTTCACGTCCGCGATGGCGACATCCATGCCTTTCACTCCGGTATAGCCGAAGAGGTGATGCCGGAGAGGGACAGGGTCGGAAAACGTTCCGTCACCGGTTCCGAAGATCATGCAGGCGGTCTCGTCCCCCCCGTGACCGGGGAAGACGGCGTCGAGGTGCCCGTCACCGTCCAGGTCCCCCACCGCCATCGACGTGATCTCGAAGTCCGGGATGGTGACGTGGAACGGCGTGAAGCCGCCCGATCCCCCGGAATCGTTGAGGTATACCGAGTAGAGGCTGACACCGCTCCCGCCTGCCGTCATGACGTCCGGATGCCCGTCCCCGTTGAAGTCCCCGGAGCCGATCGCCGTGCAGCTGGGGTTCTCCCCCGGGAAGACGGAGCTGGTGAACGAGCACGAGCCGTCTCCGAACAGCACTTCGAGGTTGACGATTTCCTCACCGAGGGACGTGCTGGCGACGCCGACGTCGAGGTGGCCGTCCTCGTCGAAGTCGCCGAGCCGGAGCCGCTTCGACGGCGTCGGCATCATCCGCACTTCCGCCGAGAGCTCCCGGTGCGGTGTGACCTCCTCGAAGGTCCCGTTCCCCCGACCGAGCATGAAGATGACGGCCGGCATGGCTGATGTGCCGAACGGGGCGTTCAGGATGGCCAGGTCGGGAGTGCCGTCCTCGTTGAAGTCGCCGCAGGCGACCGTCTGGAAGATCGTGTGGGGATCGAAGAAGTTCCAGGTGTACCTGGTGTACTCCTCGAAACGCCCGCTTTCGTCACCAAGGAGGATCGTGAGCCCCTGCTCGTCCCAGGGATAGGCGTCGCCGCAGTAGTCGGTCGTGACGGCCGCGTCCTTGCAGCCGTCGGAGTTGAAATCGCGGATGACGAGCGACATCGTCCTGGCTTCCTCTCCTTCAGGACAGGAGACCACGGCAGTGCGAATCTGCTGGAAGGGGGGCAGGGGGGCGGGAGGTGATGATCTCCCGGTGCCGGAGGCATCCGCTGCACGGGGAGGATTTCGGTTGCCGTCCGGATCGACGGCGACGAGGTCGGCCGGGTCGATGTCCCGGATGATTCCTTCGTCAGCAGAAAGAGGGACGGTGAAGAAGAGAGTTGCGAACAGCGCAAACCACATTATAATCCGGATGCTCGGCGTCTGTCTCATGATTCCCTCGTTTCGTGTGTTTGCTTTCCCCGTTCTCGAGGAATTCGCCGGGTGTCACGGTTGTGGTGTGTGGAGAGCTCTCTGTCCCCATTTGGATCTGATTTCTCCGCTCTCCTTATTGCATGATACTGAATGCCTCGACGATTGTCAATCATTTTGTACCGATACCTGACCGCGGCGGGACGACCTGTCTCAGGGACCGGCTCCCATGCGATGGAGGGCATGTTCCGTGCCGCGGCCCTTGCAGGAAAGGAGGCTGCTGAAAAAGTCCCCTTATCTGGTCTGCTTTTATCACTATCGGCGAGTG
>CAZMKB010000137.1:0-9106 GCA_964566685.1 uncultured Gemmatimonadota bacterium
GGCCAGGAGGAGGCCGGAAGTGGTGAATATTCCCGCCCCGATCATGTTCGCGACCACGATGCTGGTCAGGGAGAAGAGGCCGACGCTGCGTCCGAGACCGTTTCCGCTGTCATCGTTCTCCACCGGTCGTCCTCCCTGCCGTTTCCCGGTTCTCCCCTTCCACGGTCCGGGGCGCCTGGCACCGGACGCTCTCCATGTCCCGGGAGGAGCGGTTCGTCCTGGGGACCGCGGTCCCGGGGACACGGCCCTAAAATACCCGTCCGCGCGGGCCCGGTCAAGCGGGAACGAAGCTCTCCGCCGACAGCGCTGCCGTCCTCGGTACAGTGCACTGACGGATTCCTGACACAGATTCCCCGCGGAAGCGGCGGCGGCGGGCAGAAAGGCTGTTTCGGCGGGCTTTTTTTCGATGAAAGTAAGATGGCACAGCTATTGCTCAAGTGCGTAAATAAGTAACGATATGAAATAAATATTTCTCAGAATAGGGGGAAAATATGGCGACACTTCGAATCCCGGTTTTCCTCTCGATCTTCATAACGCTCACATTCACATCGAGTTACTCGGACATACACCGGGTCCCCATCGGATTTCTTCACATCCAGGATGCCATCGACGCTGCCGACCCGTGCGACACCATCCTGGTCATGCCAGGAACCTATTACGAGAAAATCAATTACAACGGCAAACACCTGAAGCTCCATGCCGTCGCCGGACCCGATTCGACGACGATCCACGGAAACGGCAGCGGTCCCGTCGTCTGGTTCTCGAACGGCGAAGACTCGACCGCGCTCCTGTCGGGTTTCACCGTCACCGGGGGATATTCCCCTGACCACTATGCCGGCGGCATCCTGATAAAGAACGCTTCGAGTCCACGGATCGAAGGGAATGTCATCACCGGGAACACCGGGAGGATCGGTGGCGGAATCGGGGTGATCGACGGATCGCATCCCGTGATCAGAGATAATATTCTGGACAGAAACACGGCAACCATGAGTGGAGGCGGCATCTATGTCGGAAACTGCTCGAACGCGACGATCGATTCGAACACGCTGACCGGCAACGTCGCCCTCGAAGGGGGAGGCGGAGGGATCACCTGCAAGGAGTCTTCGCCCCTGATCGATTCGAACGAGTTTCGAGAAAACACCGGGCCGGCCGGCGGGGTCTCCTGTCAGGAGAACGCATCTCCGGTGATCGTCCGGAATCTCTTCGAGGCCAACATCGCCGAGGCATCCGGCGGGGCCATCCGCTGCATATCGGGTTCGAGCCCGCTCATCCGGGAAAACACGATCGTCGGCAACCTCGCCTTTCACGCCGGAGGGGGAATCATCAGTACCACGTCGAATCCGATCATCGAGGATAACACGATCGAGGAGAACGTCGCCGGCAACGAGAATACCTGCGGATACGGCGGCGGTATCGCCTGCTTCGCCGGCTCGGTCCCGCTCATCTCCGACAACTGTATCAGGAACAATCAGGCTCTGAGCGAGGGAGGCGGCATCGCCTCGACGGGGGCGTCTCCCACGATACTGAACAACATCATCACCGGAAACTCTGCCTCCGGGGCCGACGCGAGCGGTTTCGGCGGCGGCGTCTTCCTGAACGACTCCTTCGGTCTGGTCGAAGGGAACACGATTACGCACAACGACTGCTCATATGCCGGTGCGGGCGTCTATGTCGAGGGGAACGAGAGCACGAGGCATATCTCGTTCATCCGCAGCAACACCATTTCGGAAAACACGTCCCTGTTCGACGCCGGAGGCCTGATCTGCACGGACAATGATTCCACCGTCGTCACGGGGAACACAATCACAGGCAACACCGCGGCACACATCGGAGGAGGCGTCCTGATCCACAACGGGAGTATCGCCGTTGTCGATTCCAACTCCATCACGAACAACGAGAGCCTGGAAGCCGGCGGCGGCGGTATCATGATCATCAACAACGCGAGCCCCTCCGTTTCGAGGAACACAATCGAATCGAACAGGGCACTGAACGGCCAGGGCGGCGGGATCACCGTCCACTCCGGCTCCTGCCCTACCATCACCGGAAACACCATCAGGGACAACGAGGCACAGGGAGGAGGCGGCATACGCTGTTACAACAGCTCGGCGCCGTTCATAACGGAAAACACGATCTCTCTCAACAGTGCGACGAACGGCGGAGCCGTTGCCGTCGAGGAGAACTCGCTTCCGCGGATCGAGAAGAACACCGTCGTGGGCAACTGTGCAGTCAACGGTTCGGCCGTCTACATCCGTGACGAATCGGGAGGAACCTTCCGGAACAACATCCTCTACGGCAACCGGGGCGACGTGAGCATCAGAATCATCGGCGATCTCGATCCCGTCATCAGGTACAACTGTTTCTACCTGAACACGAACGACGACCTGATCGGCGGCGTATTGGACGAGGGGAATATCCTGGCGGATCCTCTCTTCCGGGATCTCTCGGAGCCCGACCTCCGGCTCTCCGAAGATTCACCCTGCATCGACACGGGCGATCCCGAGCTCCCACCCGACCCCGACGGTACAACCGCCGATATCGGACGCTACTTCTTCCGGCAGGATCCGCTCAGTATCGAGGACAGGGGAGGACAGCCCGACATCCCCCTGGCGGGGACGCGGCTCCGCGAAAACCACCCCAATCCGTTCAACCCGGTCACGACGATCAGTTTCGAGGTGAGCGACTGCCGGCAGGAGTCATGCGGCGGTCCGCTCGAGCTCACCGTCTACGATTGCCGGGGAAAGAAGATCCTCACCCTTCTCAGCGAGAGCGAACCCCGGCCGGGACGCCGCACGGTCGTGTGGGACGGGAGAGACCGGTTCGGCAGCCCCGTCCCGTCGGGTGTCTACTTCTACCGGCTCGGTTGCGGCACGGTTTCACAGGTCAGGAAGATGACCCTGGCCCGATAGACCTTCCGGGGTGGCGGTCGTACGGTTGCGGAAATTCCCTCAACGCTCCGGAGCTTCCGGAAGCACGAGAATTCTACCGTCTCCAGCCCCGATCGTAAAGGTCGAAGTGACGGCTCCGGTGGAGACATCCCGGTAGGTGTCGTCGAACGTGATTTCGAGCGGCCGGTTCCCTCGATTTGCCACGACCACTCCCTTTTCATATTCCCGGAAGTAGTAGTGCCGTCCGTCTTCCGTCTCCATGACACGGTGGCCGGCAACCGGAAATCCCAGATCGACATTGTACTCCGGCCACCAGTACACCTGGTTGTGCCATCGGTGACCACCCCGGTCGACATCCTTCGAATCGAAGGCGAAGTATGCGTTCGTCATGAGGGTCATGGTCAGGGCGTATCTCATCCGCCGCCTGTCGACATGATCGGGATCCCTGTTCGCCAGCAGGATGACAAACATCCGCTGCGGCTGCCTGTGCGCCCGCTTTTCGTTGAGAAGCGCACCTTCGACTCCCTTCGAGATGACGTACTCCGGAGCCTCTGCTCCCTCCTTCATGTTCCCGTTGGCGTACTCGAAGTACTCCGAGTCGTCATATTTCTCGTTGATCTCCCACGGCACGCCGGGATTGCCGACGATGATCATGTCGTCTCCCAGGTCCTCTCTGAGTTCCTTCAGGAATTTCGCGAAACCCGATGATATGTTGTCGACCACCCACTGTGTTCCGTGCTGATCGACGTCGGGAAGACCGTCCCTGTCGAGGTCGATATCGAACCGGTCCTCCTCGCACCAGCGGCTGATGACACGTTCTCCCCGAATGAGGTCGAGCCAGACCCCGTCGAAGTAGGAATACGTCTTCATCTTCCCCGCGATGAACCCGGCGTACCGTGATGCCGACGGTCCCGGTGCGTACTGGAGGAGCCCCCAGCCTCCGCCGGGTCTGCAGATCGTACCGTTCGAAGTCCGGGCGAACCAGCCGTTCCCGGAGAACATGCGGACCAGTTCGCCGGCGAAGACACCCCTGCCTTCCACCGGGAAGCTGCCGCCGGGGATGTACATCAGGAGCTTCGTCCGGGGATTGTACTCCTTTATCATCCGGTGGATTTCGACGTGGGTTTTCACGTTCGAAGGTGTGACATTGTAGAGCTGCGGGACGACGACGTCCCACCTCGACAGGGCCAGAGCCAGTTTCCGGTTGAGATCCATCCCCCTGAAGTCTTCATCGAGGAACCTGTTGTTCAGGTTGAACCTGTTGAGAAGCCGGGGAAACGCCCCCGGCTGCTTCGTCTTTGCCGGATCAGTCCGGAAATCGTACGTCTCCTCGAAGTTCACCAGCTGACGGTACAGGTCCTCCTTCAGTGACAGGATCTCCACACGATCTGTCTGTTCGAGCTCGGGGTATGACCCGCCGCCGCAGCGTACGCTCCAGCTGTAGGTGCCGGCTTTCTGCGCCTTCCGCTCGAACCGGAAGAGGCCGAGCTTCTCGTCGAACTTCATGGGAGCGGCGCCCGCACGGGATCGAATGATGCAGGTGACGGAGGGATCGCGGACCGGCTTCTCCCCTCTCCCGTAGAATGCGTAGAATCTGACGATGTCTCCCTCGTAGCGGACGCGGTTTCCGGGCCTGCGGTCGTCCGTCTCATCCCAGATGACGAGCCGGATCCCGCCCAGCTCGTTTTCCTCCCCGGATTCCACGGCCGGTACTGGAGCTCCTTCGGGAGCCGGATTCCCGGGACCGGCTGCACATACGCTTGCCGGGATCAGAAGAAGCAGGGTTTGGAGGATTGACGTCCATCTCACGTTTCGCTCCCCTCCAACAGCTCAGTAACGACCCGGTGAAACATGCAGGCCTCCCGGGCCCGCACATCGTGATGATGACCGGCTACAGAACAGTCCTCGGCCGCAACCGGCGGTTCGTTATCGAGAGCCGGCGGGATGCGACCACGGCGGTTCTTCCCGTAATGATAGAATACACAGAACGGCATCGTTGTCAAAAGGAACTCGATTCGTGGCTCCTCGAATCTCTCCGAAGATGAACACCGGAGGTCCATCAGGCTGTTCCCCTTCACAATCAGGTGGAACAGGACGATCCGATGTATTAAATTGAGTGAGAGAACGGTCGAGGAGGAGTCGATGAGAGGGAGAACAGGCCGGTACGGATTTGGAAGGTTCATCACCCTTCTTCTTCCGATTGTGCTCGCAGGCGCGGCGTGCGACACCACCAGGAGGAAGGACGCGCGTCCCGGCGTCATTCTCATCAGCATGGACACGGTTCGTGCGGACAGGCTCGGCTGCTACGGTCACCGTGGCATCCGCACACCGGTCATCGACTCCCTCGCGGCCACCGGAGTCATGTTCAAGAACGCCATTGCACCGACACCGCTCACCCTGCCGTCTCACACGACACTCCTGACGGGACTCTACCCGACCGCACACGGCGTTCGTGACAACACGACGTTCCGGCTCTCCGAGCGCGCCCGGACGCTGCCGGAGATACTGCGGGAAAACGGATACCGAACGGGTGCGGCCGTGGGGGCTTTCGTCCTCGACGCGAGCCGCGGCCTCGACCAGGGATTCGATTTCTACGACGACGAGCTTCCGAAGCCGGTGCAGCCGCCCCTGTCGAAGCTCACCCGCGCCGGCGACTTCGGTCTCCGGACACCCGCAAGCTCGGAGAGAAAAGCTTCCGACGTCACCCGGATGGCCCTCCGCTGGCTTCGGAAAAACGCCGGTGAAGAGTTCTTCCTCTGGATCCACTACTTCGACCCTCACTATCCCTACGCTCCGCCGGCCCCCTATTCGGCACAGTACCGGAAAACGCCTTACTACGGTGAGATCGCGTTCGTCGACGAGAACATCGGCATGGTGCTCGACGAGCTGAGGGCTCTGGACCTTCGCGAGAACACGCTCGTCATCGTGACGGGCGATCACGGCGAGAGCCTGGGCGAACACGGTGAGTACACGCACTGCATCTTCATCTACGATTCAACCATCCGGATCCCGCTCATCATGAACTGGCCGGGCCGCCTCCCGGCCGGCAGGACGGTCGGCGAGGTCGTCTCCCTGGCCGACGTGGCGCCCACCGTTCTCGAGCTCACCGGAATCGGGACTGACACCACCCTCGACGGCCGCAGCCTGGTCGACGTCATCCAGGGCGGACCCGCCGGTGAACGGTTCGTCTACAGCGAGAGCATGTTCCCGTATCTCAACTACGGCTGGGGCCCGATCTACAGCCTCCGTGGACCCCGCTGGAAGTACATCAGAGCTCCGGAGCCGGAGCTCTACAACGTGTCGGAGGATCCCGCCGAGCGCAGAAATCTCTACCACGAGAAGCCCGGGATCGCCGGCAGGCTCGACGAGATGCTCGAGGCGGCGATCACCGCGGGGACGGGGGAGAATGAGAGTTTCGCCGAGGACGCCGTCCTCTCGGGACAGGACAGGGAGCGGCTCCAGTCTCTCGGGTACGTCTCTGGTTCGCCGCCCGTTCCGGAGAATGCCTCACTCCGTGATCCGAAGGACATGATCACCTTCCACGACCTCATCAACCTGGCCAGGCAGGCGATGTGGGACGGTGAGATCGATGAGGCACAGAGGCTTCTCGAACAGGTGGTCGACGCGGATCCCACCAACGTGCTCGCCCGGAACATGCTCGGCATGGTCTACCGGCATCTGGGGGACACCTCCGGAGCCCGCACCCAGTTCGAGGAAGCGATCGAGCTCAACCCGGGCTACGCCGAGGCGCACCGGAACCTGGGCAGGCTGGCGTTCGGACAGGGCGACTACCGGGCCGCCGCCGGCTTCTACGAACGATCCCTCGAGCTCGAACCGTACGCGGGGGACGACTGCCTCGCGCTCGCCGAGATCCACCGGAAGATGGGTGAAGAGCAGCGGGCCGGAGAGTACGAAGCCCGGGCCGCCCGGCTCGGCTACTCCCGGCCGTGAGGCGGCAAGGCTCACCTTCTCTCACTCGAGGTAGCCGAGGGCCTTCAACTCCTGCTCGAGCCGTTCACTGAGGACACCGATGGTGCCGATAGACGGAGGACGTGTCAGGGTGGAGTCCCGAATCGCCTCGAGATCGCTCCGGAGGGCGAGGACCGTCTCCGGATATGCCGCGGCGAGATCGTACAGCTCCCGCTCACCGTCGCCGAGACGATACAGGCTCTCGGTGTTCCTCATCGAGGGGTCTTTCACGTTGTTTCCGTAAACGATGTACTTCCAGCCGCCGCGGATCACCGAGAAAGAAGTCAGGTGATGAGCGGTGCTGAATACCGGCTGCCGGCTTTTCCCCTTTCCTCGGATTATCTCCATGAGGCTCATCCCCGTGAAAGTCCCGCCGGCGGGGAGCTCGAGGTAATCGATGACCGTGGGGACGACATCGATGAGCTCGACGGCTTCGTCCACCCGTATCGACCGAAGCGACTCTTCCGGGAACCTGATCACGAGGGGAACGCGAACCTGCTCGTTGAAGAGCTTGTCTCCGTGATAGAGATGCCGGTGCTCACCGAACTCTTCACCGTGGTCCGAGGTGACGATCAGGATCGTGGAATCGTAGATCCCCGATTCCCTGAGCTTGTCCAGCAGGTTCCCGACGTCCCTGTCGGTTCGAAAGACGGCGGCGTCGTAGAGGTCCACGAGCCCCAGCCGTTCCTCCTCGGTGAAATCGATCTCCTTTCCGCGGTACTCCTTCAGAATGTCGAATCCGTGAGGTCCGTGCCAGTCTCCCGATTTCTCGTCACGGAAAAAATCGTCGTCCTCAGGGTGAAGGATGTAGTTGTGCACCCGGTAGGTGTGGAGAAACAGGAAGAACGGCTCTGTCAGGTGCGAGTCGATCCACCGGAATACTCTCTCGTCGTCGAGGCGCTTCACGTCATTCCGGTAGATTTCGAAACCGAGCCTGAAACCGTATCTCCCGTTGACGAATCCTCCGTTGGTGAAAGCAGCCGTTCGATACCCCCGATCTCTGAAGTACTGTGCCGCGAGGACACCTCGGAACGGTTCGTACAGCGACCTGTTCGAAACCATCCCGTGCGATGTCGGATACTGAGCGGTGAACAGGGAGAAGTGGGCGGGAAGCGTCCACGGGCTCTGTGAATACGCATTCGTGAAGAGGACGGCTTCTTCGGACAGCCGATCGAGCTCCCTGCTGGTCTCACGATGATAACCGTAGCATCCCAGGTGATCGGGACGAAGCGTGTCGATCGACACGAGGACGATGTTCGGTCCGCTGCAGCCTCTCAGTGCGAAGCGCACCTTCACCGACAGGGGGATGACCAGGAGCACGGCGAGGGGAATCACCGCGAGAGACGCCGGCCTGTTCGTACAGGAGGAATGAACCCTCCGATACAGGGACGCGAGAAGCGGGACCGCTCTCCAGAAGACGAACAGGGCGACAGCCATGCCCGGGAGCACCATCACCCTGAACCTGGCCTGGTCGAGGACGGGATCCCTGAACGAGATGATCCTCCCAATCACGATGCACGCAGCGACGTAGACGGCGCCGGAGCTCAGGATCGCGGCGGCGAGGAACCGGGAGAACCTGTCCATCCATGGTGACGAAGCGCGTCGACTCAGAATCAGCGCCAGGAGGAGGACGACGGGAAACGAGGAGAGCGCCGCCCGGAGAAACGTGTCGGCGAACTGATTCACCGCGAGCTCATAGAGTCCGTGAGACACGAGCTTTTCCTGGAGAGTCGCATATGTGCTCCAGAGCAGGCCGGCCAGTACGGAGACATACGCACTTATGTATATATTTGCATACATGTTTTTTCTTTCTCGTTAGTATAGCGCATCGCTCCGCTGCTGTCAAACATAAACTTGACTTTCGCCTTTTTTTCGCTTATACTATGAATCCGGGGCTGATTCCGAGGGATGGAAGGAGGTGACCGATGTATCTCACGCGACGGCAGCGCGAGATCTACGACTTTCTCACGAAGCACATCGAGGCGTTCGGGTACGCTCCCAGCCTCGAGGAGATCTGCACCCACTTCAGCCTCTCCTCCCCCGCGACGGCGCACAAGCACCTCACCGCGCTCGAGGGGAAGGGGCTCATCCGCCGCGAGTGGAACCGGGGGCGTTCGATCGAGATCGTTCCCCTGCGGACCGAGCCGCACGGCGTGGAGCTGCCGCTCCTGGGCATCGTTGCGGCCGGGGAGCCGATCGAGGCCGTGGAAACCCCCGAAACCATCGCCGTTCCGGCCGACCTGGTCCGCGGC
>CAZMKB010000138.1:0-9079 GCA_964566685.1 uncultured Gemmatimonadota bacterium
TCACCCGGTCGTACAGCCGCGGGACCGTCTCGACGTTGTGAGCGAGGACGTCGGGGCGGACGTCGACCACGGTGTCTAGCGCGTCGACGTTTCCCTTGAAGTCGGGAATCAGGACCTCCACCCTGCAGCCGGGAGACTTCCTCCTGATCTCGCTGATGGTCCAGGCGAAGAGCCCGGCCCCGCCGTCGGGCAGGTCGTCCCGGGTGACCGATGTTACCACGGCGTAAGTGAGCCCCATCACGGCGACGGCGGACGCCACCCGCTGGGCTTCGCCGAGGTCGTGGTCTTCCGGTTTCCCTTTCGGTACGCCGCAGAATCCGCAGCGTCTCGTGCAGCGGTCGCCGAGGATCATGAAGGTGGCCGTGCGCTTCTCCCAGCAGATGCCGATGTTGGGGCAGACGGCGCTCTGGCACACGGTGTGGAGATCGTGCTCCCTGACTATGCTCTTCACTTCCCGGTAGATGTCGCCGCCGGGGGCTTTCACCTTGAACCAGGGCGGAAGGTGCGGTCTTTTCTTCTCGTTCTCATCCATAGTCGTGCGGGCGGTGCGTCCGGAAACCGGCTCACCGTGTTCCCGGAGTGCGGATTTCAAGGTCACTGAATGTGGGCTCCGGTTCCGTCATCCGGGCGTCTCCGGGACGGGTTGCGGAACAATCGTAACATAGTAACGGGAATGCCGCCGTGTCAATCCGCCGGGTGAGTTCGGGCTGGTGTTCCGTGTACTCCTGGAACGGGACACCAAAAGACACTCATCGAGAGGCGGATCTTGAGGGCGTCCGAGAGTGACAGTGGTGAGCTGACGATCCGCACGCGACCGGCCCTGACGGCGTGGATGACCGCGTACAGGCTCTTCTCGGAACGGATCATGGTATAGGTCGTACCGAACTGGTGAGGCATGTGGGCATCGGAGGTTCCCACCAGGGGAATGCCGCACTGGCGGGCCAGATCCACAGCCTTCCGGTTGAAGTTGACCGAGTGGGTGTAGTAGTGACTGTACTCGATGGCGTCGAAAAGGGCGATGTGCCTGAGGAGGTCTCCCCACAGGCAGTTGATACCGGGAAAGAACGGGTGCGGTGCGATGATGAGCTTCGAATCGCCCTTCAGCCGGGCCAGCTTTCTGAACGACTTCGCCTTCACGTCCTCCTCCCCGGCATTGATGATGAGAACGTGTTTTCTGTTTATGGTTCTCTCCACGCCCGGGATGAGGAGGATCCCCCGCTTCTCGGCGTAGCGGGCGAGCTCCCTGTCATGGGTGATGACGTTGTGGTTGGTGATGGCGAGCACGTCGAATCCGTGTTCGACGGCCCGGTCGATGAGGTCCGTGGCGGAATAGGAAATGTTGTCCTCCGGATCCTCACCGGTGTGGACGTGGAAATCGGCTTTGAGCTCCCGTTCCCCCGAACCGCTGAATTTCCGGGGACGCTCGGTGATGACGTCGTGGGCTTCCGGGGAGCGCTGTGATCTGAAAGGCCACTTCATCGAAGACTCTCCCCCCAGTCGATCATGTCCCGGACCTCCTCGTTCGTGAAGGTCCGCACCTTGTTCCCGCCTTCCGACTTGGCCTTGTACATCGCGCGGTCTGCCATCTGGATCAGCCGCGATGCGTTCTTCGTCGCTGAAGGAAAGGAAGAGATACCGATGCTCACGGTGATGACGCCCATCGCGTCGAACGGCTCCCGTGAGACGGATCCGAGGAACCGCTTCGCGACGCTGACCGCCTGGTCCGGATCGGTGTGGGTGAGGAGCCAGACGAACTCGTCGCCGCCGTAGCGTGCGACCACGTCGCCCTCACGTGAGTTCTCCCGGAGTTTCGTGGCGATGTACCTGATCGCCTGGTCGCCCACCGCGTGGCCGTAGTAGTCGTTGATCCACTTGAAATTGTCGATGTCGACCATGATGAGGCTCAGGTTGTGATTCAGCTCACGGGCCTTTGCCGCCTCGATCTTGAACCGATCCTGGAAGTGCCGGTGGTTGTACATGCCGGTCAGGCCGTCGGTGATGGCCTGATGCCGGAGCTTCTCGAAAAGCTGGGCGTTCTTGAGGGCGTTGGCCGCCGCATTGGCGACGATCTGGCAGAACTTCCTCTCTCGCTCGGTGAACCCGCCTTCAGAGCGGGCCACCCGCAGGAAGAGCGATCCGAGGACGTCCTTCCCGTACACCATGGGCACGATCATCAGCGACTTCAGGCCCGCTGTCTTGAGATTCTCGCTCACCGCCCGGGTGATAGGATCGGTGAGAGCGTCGTCCACGACGAGGAGCTCCTTGTCCTTCATGACCTTCTGGATCTCCGGATACTTGCCGAGATCGATCTTGAGCTCTTTCAGATCTGGATCGTCGTCCGAGATGAGCACGTATCCGCCGCTCTCGTAGTTTTCGCTGGTGAAAACGACCGAGCACCGCTTGACGTCGAGGACCTTGCTCACCTTGTTCACCACGATCTTCATGACGTCCTCGGCACGGAGCGTCGACGAGATGGTGTGAGTGATCTCGAGAAGGAACTCGAGGTCCTGCTTCTCGGTCTCGATCTTGTTCCTCAGCCACTTCTCCTTCCGGGCGATATCCGTCAGGTATCCGTAGAAGATCGAGATCACGAACAGGAAGGGGAGCCTCAGGAAAACGGTCGAGCTGGTGAACTCATCGACGGAGGTGCTCCGAAAGAGCATGAAGCCGTAAATTCCGGTCACGAGAGAAGCGTTGTTGATCGTCTGCCTGACGTCCTTGCCGATGGTCGTGACCATGATCACGAGAAAGTAGACGAGATAGAAATCGGTCTCGACGCTTCCGGTCAGGTACAGGCAGATCGAGACGAGCGTGGTGTCGACGATGATGACGATCTGATCGAAGTGAACCCATTCGATGATGCTGTTCGGGAGCCGCCACAGGATGATGTTCGAGAGGAGGAGGAGCCCGATGAGGAGCACCTCCATCGAGAGCCAGGCCGGTTCCCCGTCGGAGAAGATCATGATGTAGGCGGTGGAGATTACCAGGAGCCATCGCAACATGAGGACGCTCTTTTTCTTTCCCCAGTTCGACAGCGTCACTGTCAGATCTCACTTTCCGCCCGTCGTCCGGAAGAGCAGCAACTCCCAGGGCAATCGCAGTGTAGTAATGAATCGGTTTTAGTGTCCCTCCCCGGGATTACATCACCATTATCAACGTACCCGTCGGACGGAACACCGGTGCCGGGCGATCACAACACGATTCGCATCAGCACGTCACGATAAGGAGCAATTTCCATGCCACGGGAAGATCATTCTTATCGCCCGAAACGTCAAGGACGGCAACGGCATGGAGAGACAGGAGGAGGAGGTGCTTCGGGGAAACCCGGGCGATTGCGGACCCGTGGCACAAAATGTATCATTTTCGACAGAAGCGTCGTCCCGTGTGCAGAGGATCGCGCCCTTATGTCAGGGAGCTGAAGGCGCGCCGAAGCGCCCGGGGGAGGCCGCCCGGCGCCCCTCACGTGCGTACCCGCGGACCCGGCCCTTCCGGCATCCTCTCCGGAGGACCGTCGTACTCCGCGTCGAAGGGATCGATAGGACGGATCGGCCGCTGCCGCGTGTACTCCTCCTGGATGTGGGCGACCATGCCAGGCAGCCGGGACATGATGAAGAAGGCGTTGGCAAGCGCCGGCTCGAACTCCATCTCAAGAAGCACGGCGGCGATGGCCCCGTCGGCGTTGAGCGGCAGACGCTTTCCGCTCGCCGCCCCGAGCGCCTCCTCCACGAGCCGGGCCATCTCCACGTGAGGGCCGGCGATGTCCAGCTCATCGGCCAGCTCGAAGAGCCGTACCGTCCGCGGATCATCGGAGTGGAGCTGGTGGCCGTAGCCGGAGACCCTTTTCCCGGCATCCCGGTACTCTTTCTCCGTTCGACGGGCCGTCTCCTCCGGCTTCTCGTCCCGATCTTTTCCCGACGCGACCGCCGCGGCGAGAAACTCCATGCAGCTCTCGATGGCTCCCCCGTGGTGGCGTGAGATGGCGAGCACTCCGGCCGCGATGGCCGCGTTGAGCGGTGAGCCGGAAGACGCCGCGGTGATGGCGGCAATGATGGACGGCGGCGTCACGCCGTGGTCGACGCACGACACCAGAACGGCGTCCACCATCCGGGCCGTGGCTTCGTCGGGCAGCTCCCCCCTGAGGGCGAGATACACCGCGTCGGCGTAGGAGTGGTTTCCCATGAGTGTCTCGATGGGATAGCCGCGCAGGAGGATCCTGTTCGGCTCGACATGGGTGACGGCGCTTTTCCAGTGATGCTTTCCCATTCTCTCCTCCACGGTCGGCTCTCACTACACCTCGAGCTCGACGTAGTCGATGAAGTTGTAGTGCCCGTCGTCCTTCCGGTGCTCGTGAACCCCCAGGCCGTGGTAGTCCATGGCATCGTGGAGGAAGGCGTGAGAGAGGAGCGGAACGCCGTGGTACTCCTGCTCGGCGATCAGGTAGTCGACCATCACCGATTCGTAAGCCACGGTGTCGAGGCCGAGGAAGATGCTGTTGGGCGTGGGTCCGCCGGGGAAAGTGTCCCACTGCATCGGCCAGCCGTAGGGTCCGCCGTCCCAGACGCCGAAGAGGGCATCGCCGACGAGGAGCCTGGTCTTCGTCCTGATCTGGGTGTTGGCGTTCAGGTCGCTCAGGTTCTCGTGGATGGGGCTGTGCAGGTACTGCGGGCCCGGCCGCGAAGTGCCGAAGTGGTTCTTGAAGGCCATTGTGGAGAGACAGAAGAGGTGGTCCTTGAACAGGCAGATGTTCACGAGGTGCGGTGACCGCGACACCACCAGCGGCAGGTACTGGTTGGAGATGTTCCTGAAGGTGATGGGAGCCATGGGATCGGCTTCTGCGTCGGCATCGCCGCTCTCGACGAAACTGATGTCGTAGGGGATCCGGTCCCGGATGCGAAATGCCGGGATGGGCCGCGAGGTGTCGTAGACGACGATGTCCTCTGCCTGTACGCCGATCTCGTCGACGAGCAGCTTGCACACGGCGGTGATGACCGGGGCCGTGGCGTCGATCTCGTTCGAGGCGTCCGCGTAGTTGTTGCAGTTGATCTTGAGCGCCCAGGTCTGTCCCGGCTGGTAGTTGTGCCCGATGACGCCGAGGTCGCCGCGGGTGAGGGCCTGGGCTCCCTGGACGAGCATGTCGTTCACGACGTCCTGGTCGACGAAGTCGAAGTAGTAGTCGGAGGAGTAGTCCCAGTCAGTGGCGCTGGGGCTGTGTGCCCGGACGATCCGGGGCCTGTCGAGCGGCTCTCTGTGGCCCACCGTGGAGCGCTCGGCCCGGGGATGGATCCCCGCCACGAGCCCGGCGCCGAAGAGGCCGGATCTTTTCAGGAAGTCACGCCGCGAGATGGCGTCTTTGCCGGGACAGGACCGCCGCTTCTTCATGGGAGCCTCCTTGCGTGTATGACGTCCGAGAGCTGTACCTGATGCTCGGATATTTACTGTTTTCCGGTATACGGCTTCGCAGCGCAGAGTGTTCACCGGGGCAAGCGACCGACGGCAGGCGGCAACTTCCGTTCGGTACGCCGCCGGACCCACCATTACAGTGAGGGAAGCCTCACGAACCGCATGCAGATTGCGCCGCTCGACACACCGTGCTTCCTTTTCCTTCCCCTGCAGTGTACCACACAGAAGATTCGGTTGTCAAGCTTCTCCCCAAATGTATCCCCCCACGAAGCGTCACGATCCTGATCTCACGAGGTAGACGACGCCCGGCAATACGACTCATCCATGAGCGGGAATTTCCCGTCAGCTCATAGAAATAGCACTTGCAAACTTGAAGAATTTCTGGTAAAATTCCTCTACAACTAACATCTCTACTAGGGATCGTTCTCAATTGAGTCGCTTCTTCAATCAGGGTATTATTTGAAACCATCCATCAAGAAGCATCCGGCTTGGGAAGATGCTCACTTGTAACACCTTAGCCAAGTGAAGTCATAGTTCATAGGATCCGTTAATCAGGAAAAGGAGGCAGGTTTCCTGTTCTAATATATAAGGCTATGGCCGAGGCAATCGTTTTGATCGGGTCGTGGTTACGGAGTTTAAGTGTTCTATATACGGACATCAGTACAGCCTGCGTGTGAGCACCGTTTTGACTGCGGTTGGCATAGATATTTTTCCGCATAATGACCGCCGGCCGTATTTCCCTCCCCGCATGATTATCATCCGACGGCACATCCTCCTGATCAAGGAAGGTAAACAGATCATCCCGGTGTCTGAGCCGCAGAGCGTCTCTCATAAGACGCCTGAGTTTTTTGCGGAAGGCCGACCAGTCCTTCGAAGTGTCCTTGTGTTGTTCAGTCTTCTCCATTTCACGGAACAGATGGACCAAGCACACCTGCCGGGAAGCAGCTTTCAAGCGATTATACGCTCCCCAGAAATCGGTAATGAGCGTCCCGGCGAATTCTTTTGCAAAAAACCGATTCAACACAGGTGATCCCCGGCAGCGATCAATCAGGTAATACGTAACGCGCGGATTGGTAAAACACCATAACCAATAGGTTTTTCCACAAACCCGCCAGCCTGTTTCATCTGCGTGCAGCACAGTGCCGTGTTTGGCTTGCTGCCCGAGTTCCTGATACCACTCATCAAGAATTTTCGCCAGACGGTGCCACATGCTCACAAGTGCCCCTTGTGTGAGAGGAAAGTGAAGATGGCAGGAAAGTACAGATATGATCTGGGAAATGGTAGTGCCTAACCCGTAATGCAGCCAGGCCGAGAGGGCCAGGAGATGGTTGCCGATGGTTGATTTGGGAAGCGCGTCTTCTACCGGAGGCTCAACGATCTTGTCGCACGTGGGACAATACGCGCGTGGGATTGTATGTTCGGTGACTTCCGGCTGAATGGTATCGGGGATGTCCTCTGTGATTCGCGTACGATATTGCGAAGGGGGACCCAGGGACGCACCGCAGTTGGGACAGTTTTCGAGTATATGTTGTTTTCGTTTGTGTATTGTGGCAGGAGGAGGTCTCCGGGAACCGGGATGTCCATTTTTTCGACCTGGTTTCTTCCTGTGATGAGGCGTCGAAGGTTTCTGGTACACAGGGATCATACCGGATGGAGTAGAAGGAGACCCTCCAGTGGACTTCATGGCACGAGCAGATAACGTCAGGAGTGGGAAGACTACCGCCTCTCGCCCCTGTGCATAGATGGTAGCGGCCTCCTCTTCGGTCAGCGGACCGGAACTGATCAACTGTTTCACAGAGGTCAGCTTCTCTTTGCCTGATTCATTCATTGTTTTTGATGTTCTTTATCTTCTTTCGCTCTGCCCTGATCAACTTCCGGTTGATCGCGGAAATATCCTCAAGGATTTTTTCACATTGGCGATAGTTCTTTACCCAACGACGTACCATAGGTACAAGTTCCTGGGATAAGGATATCTGCTCGGTCTTGCCGGAGGAAAAGGTGACGGTCAGATAAAATGTACGGTGTCCTTCCCCGTGAGCACAATGACAGTAACTTTTGCCACAACGCCGACGGCGTTCAAACACACTGCCCCGAAGAACCTCATCCAGTGAAGGGAGGGATTGCAGCAGTCGGTTTCTTTGTTTGATGAGCTTCTTTGATTCATTCTTCATACTGACATTCTAATGAATGTCAGTATGTTTGTCAAGAAGAATGTCTGCTTCTTAATATTGACTTCTGTATTAATAATGCAACAGTCAGTATAAAAAAGGGAGTAGATCTGATTCATGGATGCAGCCACGAAGCCGACGTTGCGAACGCGAGAGATCAGTAATTGCCTCCACCAGATGTCCCCATAACTCATCGATGTCGTCAGGACGTCCGTTGGCCAGTGTGCACTTCAGTGAAGCCCACACACCTTCGTCGGGATTCAACTCCGGAGCATACGGTGGAAAGCGCTCCAGATGGCATCGGGCAAAGCGACGACATAGTTGCCGAATAGGATCCCCTCTATGGAAGCTTCCATTATCCCAGAGCACAATCACATGTCCACGAAGGTGCTTCAGCACGTGGCGGAGAAATTCACAGACTTGCGCCTGCTTGATGTTCTTGTCGTAAAGCTGGTAGTAAAGACCGATCCGTTTGCGCTTGGGACTGACCGATATGCACGAGATAGCGGAAATGCGGTCATGACGATAATGATGATGATGAACAGGAGTCTCACCCCGGGGTGCCCATGTCTTTCGCACAGGGGGATCAGGAGGAATCCCGACTCGTCGATGAAGACGATATGGGCACCCAGCCGAGCGGCGTTTTTTTTTATACGCGGCCACTGCTTGCGCTTCCACTGTTGGATCGCCTTCTCATCTCTCTGCAAGGCTCGCCGTTCCGGCTTCTGGTAACTCCAGCCGAGCGAGGCCATGAGGCGTCCGATATGGTCGCGGTGGTAGCGAACACCGAATGTCTTCTCGATGAGTTCGGCAATGCGGGCAGTGGTCCATAACTCAGTTCGATAGCCATGAGCCATGGCACCCTTCTGCAACAGGGAAACGAGACGCTTTCGCTGTCGAGGAGTAAGCTTGGGTGGACGGCCAGATACCGGCTTCGGTTTCAATCCATCATCTCCATGTTGGGAACGGGCATCGCGCCACCGCATCACTGAACTGGCGTGGCATCCGATCCGGCGAGCAACCTCATGGAGTGAAAGCTCGGCATCCAGAAGTTTCATCGCTAAGCGACGTCGCATCTCGAGTGACTTTGCAGAACCAAAAGGTCGCATATGGGTACCCTCCACGGTGAGTACCCACAATATATTGCATTGCTTATGCAGAAGTCAATAAAATGCTTTCCTTTAATGGCGGGAAGTGGTAAAATTCATATAAAGATAGATGGAAGAACTCGGATTGGCTTCACTTGACTAAAGTATTACGATATTTCGATAATTCACAGGTGGATAATGGCTTAGAGAATAATTCGCGGACATCACACCAGCGCCCCTGCATGATTGTAAGTCGTTGATAGATAATAGGATGTGAATTTAATGGAGACAGGACTCGCGAATCGGCAACTTATTTTATCCTATCCTGAGCGATTTATTGCATGAAAAATCCCACCTGATGTGTTAAATTATTGGTAGAAACACGGGAACGCGAAGTTCCCAAAAACCCAACAACAACCCATC
>CAZMKB010000139.1:0-9044 GCA_964566685.1 uncultured Gemmatimonadota bacterium
CGACCGTCGTGACGGCGGTGTTGCCGTCCAGGTCGCTGAACTGGTACCCCGTCTCGTCATCGAACCTGGTGTAGCCCAGAGAGCTGGATACGATGTCCGCACCGCCCAGCTCCATCCACTCGGTACCCTCCACCCAGTAGTCCTCCTCGATGGGGGTCTCGCTTCGCACGTCTTCCGTCTTCCCGAGCAGGAACGAGGCGCCGAACGCAGGTCCGACGAGCTCTCCCTCGTGGTTTCCGGCCAGAACCGAGAGCACGCCGGTCCCGTGGAAATCGGTGTAGTCGTCGGGATTCGCAGGATCGTACTGGGTGTCGTCGTCGTCGAACACGAAATCGTGCTCGTCGACGATGTCGAGGCCGCTCAGGGCCTGGTGGTCTTTCCTGAAGCCCGTGTCGAGAACCCCGATGAGAACTCCGTTCCCGCTGAAACCGAGGTCGTGGAGAGGAGGAACTCCGATCTGCATGACCTGGTCGAACGAGTTACCGTACTCGTGCTGGAACCACGCCCCTGGCGGAAGCCGGGAGTCCTCCGCGCCCGGCATCGGCAGAGGGAATTCCCCGCGCGAGAACTTCGACACGGGGAAAACGGCGTGGACGAAGGGGAGATGCGAAATCTCGGTTATCTCGTATGCGGTGGCGCTGACGCTCAGGGCGTTGAGCCACCGGGATCGGGTTCGCTCCGCGGCGCCGGTCGAGAGGACGTCGTGGACATACTCTTCCCGAACCGGGAGATCGAAGAATCCCGGGACGATTTCATCTCCCTGGGCCCGGGACCTCCGCCCGACCGTTCTCGCCGGAAGTCGTTCCGCCGCCCTGTCGAGAGCTGCCCGGAGCGATGCCGCATCGGCCGGTCCCTTGTCGGTGAAGAGAATCCAGACGGTGAAGCGTTCCGAAGGTTCCCGCTCGATGTCGATCGGGAGGTGCCGGGCTATCACCGGCCTCTCGGGCGGTCGATAGGGTTCCCTCTGAATCAGCCGGGCGCCGCCGTCGGCGGGCAGCATCCCCGGAAGGAGGAGAAAGAGTGGAAGCAGCCGTCTCACCATGCCGGTGTCTCCTCGAATTTCGATGTTTCTTCTCCGGGCTGAAAGCCCAATAACATAAACAGCCTCTCCGGACGGAGTCAAGGGTATGGATTCGTTCCGGCGGGGGCGCTAACCCGGGTTGAAGAGCGGCGTGACGTCGGCTATTTCACCATCGCGAGAGCGTAGATTTCGGTCGAGAAGTACCTTCTGGCCGCTTCGAGAATGTCGTCGGCCGTGAGAGCCCGGATTTCTTTGTAGATTTCGTCCTCGCCTTCCCGGCCGAGGTACTCGTCTCTGGCCAGGTAGTATCCCCTGTTGAGCCTGGACATCCGGTTGCGAAGCAGATCTCCCCGGTAGTCGCTGACGGCTCTCGAGAGCTCCGTCTCTCCGACCGGCCGGGTCATGATGAGCTCGACTTGCTCCAGTATCCCCTGCTTCGCCCGGTCGGTCGATTCGGGAGCGGTCCCCATGGAGATGCCGAGATAACCGAATTCCCGGTCGAACCGGACAGAGGAACCGACCGAGTAGGCCAGGCCTTCCTTTTCCCGGAGCGTGAGGCCGAGCCGGGCGGAGAGGATCGAGTTCATCGCGATGATCTTCGGAACATCGGGATGGCCGGCCCCGGGCAGGAGATACCCGACGTAGAGGTAGGCCTGTTTCATGTCCTGCTCTTCGATCCGCTCCCGCTTCTCCGAGAGCGGCGGGGGAGCGGAAAAACCATCGAACTCTTCACCCGTTCCCCACTCACCTCCGAAGGCCTCCTCGATCCTGCTCCGGACTTCCTCGGCCGGCAGGTCCGTCACCACGGTCACGACGAGGTTTCGCGGAGTGTAGAGCCGGGAGTGCAGATCCGAGAGATCGTCCCGTGTCACCAGGGACACCGATTCCATCGTTCCGAGGAGTGGCCGGGAGAACGGGTGATCCTCGAACAGCGTCTCCCTGAAGAGCATCCTGCCGACCTTGTAGCTGCTCCGCCCGGAAGCCGTGATCAGACCGACGAGCTCCTCGGCGACGAGCCCGATCTCGTGCTCTTCGAACGCGGGGTTCCTGATGATGTCGGCCAGGATCTCGATCGCTTTCTCGTGGTAGCGGCCCAGTGTCTGGAACCGCACGAACGAGTATGCGGGGGACGTGTACCTGTCGTCGTAGGGGATCATGGGATTGTCGACGACCGTGAGCTCGGCGCCGATCGAACGGAGGTCGCTCGCAAGCTGTTCGTAATTTCTCGTCGTCGTGCCGCGCTCGAGCATCCTCGAGAGAAAGCCGGCCAGTCCGGGCCTGTCAACAGGCTCGAGCGCCGCTCTCCCCTGAGCCAGCACGTTCACCGCGAACACGTCCGAACCGCCGCTGCTCTCGATGGTGAGGTCGAGTCCGTTCGACAGTGTGAAATGCTCCGAGGTTTCCCCGCGTGCTTCCGTCTCGACGGCGGCTTCCGGCTTTTCCGGCAGGAAGAACGTCGCGATGTAACTGCCCGCATCGAGGTACTGCGACGCCGCCTGCACGATGTCGTCCGGAGAGACATCGGGAAGCACCTTTCGCCTTCTCATCAGGTTGTCGACACCGCCGACCGCTATGTCGTCCGCCATCATGATCCCGAAGTAGTGAAACTTCTCTTCGGTTATGATGTCGCTCACGACGATCCCGGTCTTCAGTTCCTCGAGCCTCTCCTTCTCGGGTTCGATGTGAGAAACCTGCCTGAGCGTACCGCGCAGCCGGTTGAGGATCTTCAGATGATCCTCTTCCCTCGACATGATCGTGATGTCGAGAACGGAGAAACCCTCTTTCAGGGAGAAGCTCGTGAACACGGACGTGGCCACCGGCTCCCGGGCACGCACCAGCCCTCTCATGAGCGGTGAATCTTCCCCCCGGGCCAGGTAACGGCTCAGGAGATGAACGGCGTTGAAATCCTTGTGATGAGGAGGAGGGCAGATGTAGGACACCGTTCCGTAGGTCATGCCCGTATCGCCACGCTTCACGAAGACCGCGTTGTCCTCCGGGGGAGGGAGCTCGAGATCCGCGTGCAGCGGCAGAGACTGGGAAGACACGCTGCCGAAGCTCGCCTCGAGCCGGTCGAGCATGGTTTCTTCCTCGAAGTCGCCCATCACGAGGACCAGCATGTTGTTGGGGACGAAGTGACTCCGGTAATACTCCATGATCTCTTCACGCGTGATGGTCGAGATCACGTTCGGATAGCCGATGATGGGAAGCGCATACGGAGTGCCGGCAAAGAGCTTCTCCCGGTGGAACCGCTCCGCCTGATAGTACGGGCTGCCCTCGTCCTTCCTGATTTCCTCGATGACGACCTTCCGTTCCTTTTCGAGCTCCTCCACCGGTATGATGGAATTGAAGAGCATGTCCTGCTGGAGGTCGAGGCCTTCCTCGATGTTTTCGGAGGGGACGAGCAGGATGAAGGCGGTGTAGAGATCCCTGGTGAATGCGTTGATGTACCCGCCCAGGTCCTTTACGCCCTCGTTGATATCCTCGCGCGACCTCTCCCTCGTGCCGTCGAAGAGGAGGTGTTCGAGGAGATGAGAGACACCGTTGTTCCAGGAGTGTTCGTAGGCCGAGCCGGCGTTCACGTAGACCAGGGACGCGATCAGCGGATTGTCGTGATTTTCCCGGAGAACGACTCTCATGCCGTTCGGCAGGACCGTCGTCGTGTAAGTCTGATCGTCGCAGTGGCCGCTGTGTGGAACCAGGCCGACGAGGCAGAGAACGACACACGAAACGGAAACGAGGACCTTCATGCGGACAATCTCCCTCCTCGAGCACCGGAATGCCCGTCCAGACGACAAAACTCCCGACATGACCGGCTACTTGATGGAAATCGTGAAGTAGTTCCCCGACTCCGCATCATCCGGAATGGTCACACTCTTCCCGGACCGTTCATGGTGAGCGGAAATGTAGTATCGTATCTTCGAGCCGGCATCCTGTGACGGCAGCTCGGCGACGAAGCGCCTGCCCGATGTGGTCAGGGACATGGTCACTGCCTGAAACGGTCCCCCGTCGACGCTGTAGTGGACCTCAACGGCATCTTCGCCGATCGTCCCTTTCACCGATCCCTTCGTGACGAGCAGCGTGATGCGGGGGCCTTCGTCCCCGCTGTGCTCCACGACATTCCTGTGTTCGAATGCCAGCGCCGCGAGACTGCCGTAATGTGTCGTCAACTCCTGTCCGCCTCCGCAGCCGCTTCCGAGGAGGAGAAAGAGGAGGGGGATGATCAATGCCCGCCCGGGCTTTCCCGTGATGATTTTCCTGTTCCAGCTTTCTCTCGTCATTCCCGATCTTTTCCTTTTCGCTTTCGCCGCATCCACTCTCCGCTCTTACCCCCGCTCTTCGCTTCCAGAACGACGGGGCCGATTTCAAGAACATCATCCAGTGGCTTCAGCATGTCGTAGATGGTGAGGAGAGCAACCGTCGTCGCTGTCATCGCCTCCATCTCGTACCCGGTCCTCTCGTGACCGGAAACGCTCGATCTCACGACGACGGCGGGGGGACTTTCTTCGAACGCAAATCCCACCTCAATTCCGGTTATACTCAGCGGGTGACAGAGCGGGAGCAGCCGGGGAGTCAGTTTCGCACCGCCCAGAGCGGCGACGTGGGCGACGGCGAGCACGTCTCCCTTTTCCACAGCACCCTCCCGGACGGCCCGGAGCGTGGATTCTCTCATCGTTATCCGTCCGGAAGAGACACTGACACGGTGCGTCACCTCCTTGTCCGACACGTCGACCATTCTTATTTTGGGGGTCTCTCGTTCCGCCACCGTTTCCTTACACTCCTTCCTCGATGAAGCTCCCCATCTTCGAATATTTCTCGAGCTTGAGTATCGGCAGCTTCTCCGGCGGGATGTTCCGGAGCTCGCCGAGGTGCCTCTTGATGCTCTCCCTCACCACGGCGATGGTGTCCGCCGGGCTCGAATGCGCTCCGCCTTTCGGTTCCGGTATGATCTCGTCGATGACGCCGAGTGTCTTCAGATCGACTGCAGTCAGCCTGAGCGAGCTCGCCGCCAGATCCTTCTTCGTGTTGTCTCTCCAGAGAATTGACGCACAGGCCTCCGGCGAGCAGACCGAGTAGATGGAGTTCTCGAGCATCAGAATCCTGTCCCCGAGGCCGAGAGCCAGAGCACCCCCGCTCCCCCCTTCACCGATGACGAGGACGACGAGAGGAACATCGAGTGCCGCCATCTCCCGCAGATTCCGCGCGATCGCCTCCGCCTGGCCGCGCTCCTCGGCCTCGATACCCGGATATGCTCCCGGGGTGTCGAGGATGGTGATGATCGGCCTCCGGAATTTCTGGGCCATCTTCATCAGCCTGAGAGCCTTCCGGTATCCCTCGGGATGGGGCATGCCGAAGTTCCGGTGGAGCTTGTCCCGGGTGTCTCTCCCCTTCTGCTGGCCGATCACCATCACCGGAACCCCGTCGAAGTACGCCCAGCCGCCGATGATCGCCTTGTCGTCTCCGAAGAGCCTGTCCCCGTGAAGCTCGAGAAAATCGGTGAAGATGCCCTCGATGTAATCATTCGCGTAGAGTCTGAGCGGATGGCGCGCCAGGAGTACGCGCTGCATCGGTGACAGGTTCGAGAATGTCTGATCCTTCAGCTTCGACAGCTTTCCCTCGAGCTGACTGATCTCGTCCTTGAGCCCCAGACCGTCGAAGCTCTTCAGGTCTTCTATCTTTCGCTCCAGGTCGACAATGGGCTTTTCGAATTCGAGGTGCTGGTCATCCATGATTTCCTCCCGGTAGTACTATGGAAACAATCACACTCAGAAAAAAGGGCTCTCGTAGGCTATTCTGACGACTCTGTCGGCGTCACGCGCGTTTCCGTTGATGTTTCTGAGATCGACCTCCACGAAGAGGTTCTCTATGAACCTGACTCTCAATCCGGCATTGAAGAATCCGTCCCCCTCGTCCAGTGCTCTGGCGACGTCGTTTCCGCCCGAAACCGGCAGGTCGTATTCGAGCATGAGGACGAGATCGGGATTGAAGCCGACGGTGGCACCGACGAAGAATGTCGGTTCTCCCTGATCGTCGTCCTCCCCCTCCAGGGAAACAGAATAACCTCCGTGCAGCCCCAGCTCGCCCAGGAACTCGTAGTTCTTGCTCATCGCCGCATAGAAACCTCTCGATTTCGTGTCGTATCTTCTGAGAGCGGTGTGGTAGGCTCCGTATCCCTGGGAATTGTAGCCGAGCGCCACGGCGGGGAACCCGAGCGACTCGTCGATGAGCCGATACTTGGCGTGAAACTCGATACGGGGGTACCAGTCGACGTCGCCGATTCCGATGATATTGCTGCCGCCGTAGGAAAATCCGAGCTCCGTACGCTTGAATATGCCCAGCGAGAGTTCCGTGAGCATCGTCCCGCCGGAGGAGATCCTCATCGAAACAGCATAGGTTCCCCTCGGAAGCAGGCCGGCTGTGGGAGTATCGACCACCATTCTGGTAAGAGAATCCTGTGCCGTTCCCTCCCCTGCGGCGAGGAGAAGGAACAGGAGGGCGAGCACGCTCTTTCTCATGGAGACCCCCGCTTGAAAAATGCCTTCGTGGCCTCGTTCACGACGACCGCCGCAATCGGTCGCCGCCTTCGTGACAGGGCCACTCATTCGGAATTTTCGATCCGTACCGCCTCTTCTCCGGCGTAGTTGCGCAGCTCTTTCATCAGCGATTCCGTGATCGCCACCCGCGCACTCTTCGAAACGAACTTTCTCTGCTGCCTGCCGTGACCGAGGAGCATGAAGACAGGCGATGGACCCGGATGAGCGGAGAGGATGTCCTTGAGTGCGACCAGGCCATCTTTTCCCCCATCGCTCAGCCGGGAGAGATCGACACTGACGCCGATCTTCCCTTCCTCCAGCATCCCTTCGAGATTGTACACCCGATTTGCTATGATCTTCGGAGCGCTCTCGTCCTTTTTCGAGACCTTTCCCCGGACCATGATGACGGAATCTTCCTTCAGGTAATCGTTTCCCTCGCTGTACGCGTCGTTGAACAGAATGACCTCGGCGGATCCGTGATCGTCTTCGATCCCGACGAACGCCATTTCCCTGCCTTTCCGGTCCAGCAGGCGCTTCACCGAGTTGACGATGCCTCCGATCCGGACTTCCTTGTTCTTCGAAAAGTCCGACAGAGTCCGGGTGTCCGCGTTTGCGTAATAGGTGAGCACGGGCCGGTACCGTTCGAGCGGATGTCCCGAGATGTAGAAACCGACGAGCTCCTTCTCCCTTGCCAGCATCTGGACGGGAGACCAGGGGGTTGCGTCGGGGAGCGTGAATTCCATCAGGTCCCGGCCCCCCTCCGAACCGTCTTCTCCTCCGAACAGGCTGATCTGGCCCTTCCTCCTGTCTTCCAGCCTGCGCTGGGCGATGGAGAGCGCCGAATCGAGCCCCTTGAGCAGCTGCGCCCTGTGGCCGTCGAGCGAGTCCATCGCCCCGGCCATGATGAGGTACTCGATCACGCGCTTGTTGTTCAGCCTGAGATCGACTCGCTCGCAGAAATCAAGGAGCGATTCGAACCTCCCCTTTTCCACCCGGGCTTCGACGATCGACTCGATCGCCCCCTTCCCCACGTTCTTCACCGCTCCCAGTCCGAACCGGACCCCTTCGGGAACAACCGTGAAACGAAACTCGCTCTCGTTGACATCGGGGGGAAGGACTGCTATACCCATCTCCCGACACACCGATATGTACGTCACGATCTTGTCGGTGTTTCCCATCTCGCTCGTCAGGAGAGCGGCCATGAACTCCTTCGGGTAGTGTGCCTTCAGATAAGCCGTGTAGGCCGAGAGCATGGTGTAGGCGGTACTGTGGCTCTTGTTGAAGCCGTATCCGCTGAAGTGATACATGAGATCGAACACCCTGCCCGACGCCCTGTCGTCGATGTCCTGCTTCTCTGTTCCGCGTTTGAAATCCTCCCGCTGGGCGTCCATCTCCTCGGGAAGCTTCTTCCCCATGGCTCTCCTCAGGATGTCCGCCTGCCCCAGACTGAAGCCGGCCATGATGTTGGCGATGGACATCACCTGCTCCTGATAGAGAATGACTCCATAGGTGTCTTTGAGAACCGGCTCGAGGAGCGGATGCGGATACTCCACCTTCGACTCGCCCCGCTTCCTGAGGATGTAGTCATCGGTCATCCCGCTGTTCAGTGCTCCGGGACGGATGAGAGCATTCACGGCGATCAGGTCCTCGAAACTGTCCGGCTTCATCTTCTTCAGAACATCGGTCGGCACGTTTCCTTCGAACTGGAACACGCCGGCCGTCTGCCCTTCGCCGAGCATGTCCAGAACTTTCCTGTCGTCGAGGGGAATGTCCGCCATGGCCATCGTGACGCCCTGCGTCCGATCGATCTCCCTCAGGGCGTTCTCGATCACCGTGAGAGTCTTGAGCCCCAGGAAGTCCATCTTCAGGAGGCCGATCTTCTCGACGTTCTTCATGTCATACTGTGTCGTGACCTCGGATTTGTTGGTCTTGTACAGGGGTGCGTGCTCGATCAGCGGCCCCGGCGCGATGACGACACCCGCAGCGTGAACCGATGCGTGCCGCGCCAGACCCTCGAGCCGCGCCGAGTACTCGAACAGCTTCCGGTACGTCGGATTCTCCTCGATCAGGCTCTTGAGCTCGGGGATGGTCGAAGAGGCCTTTTCGATGGTCATGGACTGGCCCGGCTGCATCGGTATGAGCTTCGCGAGCCGGTCCACTTCCGGAAGCGGAATTCCCATCACCCTGCCGACATCTCTGACCACGGCGCGTGCGAGCATCCGGCCGAAGGTGATGATCTGGGCCACGTTAGCATCGCCGTACTTCTCCCGGACGTACTGAATGATCTCGTTCCGGCGTTCATAGCAGAAGTCGATGTCGATGTCCGGCATGGTCACCCGCTCGGGATTCAGGAAGCGCTCGAAGAGGAGACCGTACCTGATGGGATCGACATTCGTGATACCAAGGCAGTAGGCGACGAGGCTTCCGGCGATCGACCCCCTCCCCGGTCCGACCGGAACGCGTTTCTCCTTCGCCGTGTCGATGAAGTCCCG
>CAZMKB010000140.1:0-9035 GCA_964566685.1 uncultured Gemmatimonadota bacterium
GAGGAGAACCTGTCCGGGGAGCTCTCGGAGGCCGCACGGGAAGGGCTCACGGCCGATCTCTCCACCAGGCTCGGGACGGAGGCCGGCAGTGTGAACGAGTGGCTCGAGGAGGCGGTCAGGGCGTTCGTCTACCTCTCGCCGGGGCTCATCACGCTGGTGAGCATCGCCTCGCTGTTTCTCGCCGCGAGCCTCCTCAGGAGAAGGCCGGCGGAAGCCCGTCTCCTGCCGGAGGAGAGGCGGCTCTCCGAGTTCCGGTTCGAAGACCATCTCGTCTGGATCCTCATCGCCGGGCTGGTTCTCTCGATCATTCCGGTTGCGCCCTGGGCGAGGAGGGTGGGCGGGAACTCGGTCCTCGTGATGGCTCTCCTCGTCTCGGTCCGCGGGATCGGCGTCGGGATGGCTTACCTCGGAAAACGCATCAGGGAGCCGCTCGTGAAAGCCGGCATCCTGCTGTTCGCGTTCTTCCTCGTCCCTCCGCTGGTGGTGGGGCTTGCATTCGTCGCGGGATTGATTGATATTTGGATTGATGTGAGGAGTTACGGGCAAACGAAAGGAGTAGTTTGATCGATGAAAGTGATCTTGAGGCAGGATGTCGACAATCTCGGGCGGGAAGGTGACATCGTCGACGTCAAGAAAGGACATGCAAGGAACTTTCTCCTCCCCAGGGGATTCGCGTATCTCGCCACCCCCGGCAACCTGCAGAAGCTCGAGGAGGACAAGAAGCTCCGGGATCTGCGTCACAGGAAAGAGATTCGCGGTGCTGAGGACCTCGCTCGGAGGATTTCCGGCGCTTCGCTCACCTTCGTCATGAAGGCCGGAGAGGAAGACCGGCTCTACGGATCCGTCTCCGCGGGCGACATCGCGGCGAAGTTGAACGAACAGGGTTTTTCGGTCGACAGGAAGCAGATTGCGCTCGACGAACCGATCAAGGTGCTCGGAGTCTACACCGTCGAGGTCAAGCTCCACGCCGACGTGGCGGGGAAGGTGAAAGTCTGGGTCGTCAAGGAATGAACGGATTCCCCACGGAGGCCTCTTGAAGGGGAAAAGGGCTCACAAGAATACCATCAGGAGCATTGCCCGCACGATTCTTGAGAAAAAAGCCCTTGAGGTGCTGATCCTCGATCTCCGGAAGATCACGATGACGACGGATTTCTTCGTTCTCGCAACCGGCGAGTCGGACACCCACGTTCGGGCGATCGTCGACCATCTGGTCGAGCAGACCCGGAAACGGAAGAAGATGAAGCCGTGGCACGTCGAAGGATATGAACTGGGACAATGGGTTCTCGTCGACTACGTCGACTTCGTCGTTCACGTCTTTCAGCCGGAGCCCCGCGACTACTACCATCTCGAAAAGCTCTGGGGGGATGCGGTGGTGGAAGAGGTCGAGGACAGCGTATCCTGAAACATTTTCGCCCCGGCGGCGGTAAAATTCAATGGAGAGGGAAACGGGTGAACATTGTATTAGAGTGACGTGATGCGCATGAAACACGGAAAAACAACGATCCTGGTCCTTATCCTGCTCTTTTTCGGCAGCTCCACCGCCGTCTCCCAGTACTACTACTACGACACCTACTTCGGCAAGAACAAGGTACAGTACAGCGATTTCGACTGGAAGATCATCGAAACCGAGCACTTCCACGTCTACTACTATCCCGGCGAGCGCCAGCTGGCCCTCGATGCCGCCCGGATGGCCGAGCGGGCTTACGCGCGGCTCTCGCGGGTTCTCTCCTACGAGATCAAGTTCCCCATACCGCTCGTCGTCTACGCGTCTCACTCCGATTTCCAGGAAACCAACATCAGCCTCGGCCTGATCGACGAGGGGGTGGGTGGATTCACCGAAGCGTTCAAGTCGCGGGTGGTCCTCCCGTTTCTCGGTTCGTACGGAGACTTCGAGCACGTGCTCGTGCACGAGGTCATCCACGCCTTCCAGTATGCCATCATCTACGGGGGCAGCGTCGGGGGGCTCGTGGGAAATCCCTTCGTCTTCCAGCCTCCGCTCTGGTTCGTCGAAGGGATGTCGGAATACCTCTCGGTGGGGATGGACAATCACACCGAGATGTGGCTCAGGGACGCGGCCCTCACGGGGTACCTCATTCCCCTCGACATGCTGAGCTACGTCGGTGACATCCGGGTGTACCGGTTCGGGCAGTCGGTCCTCCATTTCATCGGCCAGCGATACGGAGACGAGAAGATCGGGGAGATACTGCAGAAAGCGCCCCTGTACAAAAGCATCGACCGTGCCATCGAATCTTCCCTGGGAATCGACATGGAAGAGCTCTCCCGGCTCTGGCTCGAGGACACACGGAGGCGGTATCTTCCGCAGATTGCAGAGTACGAGAAGCCCTCGCGTTACGGGAAACAGCTCTTGAATCATCGGGAGGATCGATCCAACTTCAACTTCGTTCCCTCCATTTCCCCGGACGGAGAGAAGTTCACCTATGTCTCGGACAAGAGCCTCTACGCCGATATGTACGTGGCCTCCACGAAGGACGGCCGGGACATCAAGAAGCTGGTGGAGGGCGAACGGAGTGGGGACATGGAGTCACTCCGCTACTTCCGGTCGAGTAGCGCCTGGTCGTCCGACGGGCGGTTCATTGCGTTCGTCGCGAAGGTGGGGGCCGAGGACGCCCTGTACATCATGGATGTCGAGAAAGGCGACATCACCCGCAAGCTGACGTTCGGCTTCGACGGAGTCCAGTCTCCGACCTGGTCTCCCGACGGCGACCGCATCGCGTTCGTCGGGCTCGACGGCGGCGCCGCCGACCTCTTCACCGTGGACCTCGAGACGGAGAACCTGCGGCGGCTCACCGACGACCGGTACTACGACGGCGATCCCGCCTGGTCTCCCGACGGGCGGCACATCGCCTTCACCACCGACCGCGGCAGCGTGACGACATTCACCAACCTCGAGTTCGGTTCGATGAACATCGCCCTCTTCGACCTTCTGACCGAGGAAATCGAGATTCTCACATCTGGTGGGGGCAAGAACATCAATCCCGTCTTCTCCCCGGAAGGACGCGAACTGGCGTTCATCTCCGACAGAACCGGTATTTCCAACGTCTACACGATCGATTTGAGGACGCGGGAAGTCTTCCGGATCACGAACGTGCTGACCGGGATCACCGGTCTCCTGCCCGAGAGTCCGGCAATCTCGTGGTCCTCGGAGTCGAACGAGCTGATCTTCTCGGTGTTCGAGGGGGGAGGGTGGAATGTCTACGTGATGAAGCAGCCGCAGCGGTTCAAGACTCCCGTCAGGCCGGGGACGGAAAGGGAGACGGACGGAGAGATCCTCGCGAAGGTCGGTGAAAAGGAGGACCCCGAACCGAAGAAGGAGCGGGAAAGGCCCGCCGACAGGACGAAGTTCGTCTACCTCAGAGACTTCTACTCCGACGAGGTCGACACCCTGACCGTGCTCGAGAAGTTCGAGACTCCCAGGGTGGAGCTGCCGTCGCCGCTGCTTCCGGACACCAACGACTTCACCATCAGGAATTACAAGCTCAAGTTCACCCCTGACTACGTGTCGGGAGGTGCGGCGTTCGCCTCGAACATCGGTTTCGCCGGTCTCACACAGGTCGGTTTCAGCGACGTCCTCGGCAACCACAACGTGCAGGTCGCGGCGAACTTCTACCGGTCGATCAAGGATTCAGACCTGTTTCTCCTCTACTGGTACCTGAAACATCGGGTCAACATCGGCGTCGGGGTCTTTCAGTTCCAGAACAACTACATCCTTTTCCAGCCGACGAGCAGCAGCTCCCGCGATGAATTCGTGCGGAGGACCTACCGCGGTTTCCAGGTCCTCGCGTCACGGCCCTTCAGCAAGTTCGAGAGGGTCGAGTTCGGAGTGAAGGGTTACTTCATCAACGACGACATCTTTCAGCAGGATTTCTTCTTTCCCAACCAGTTCAATTACGCGGGAAAGCAGGACTACTTCTACATGACGCCGACCATGGCGTACGTGCACGACAATGCGCTCTGGGGGTCGACCGGTCCCATCGCCGGAGGCAGGACGAAGATCGAAATCGAGAAAACCCTCGATTCGGTGTCCGACATCTCTTACTTCACGGTCTTCGGAGACTGGAGAAAATACATCAATATCGCCCAGCGCTACGTCTTCGCGGTGAGGGTCATCGGGGCCATGAGCGGCGGTGGCGATCCGCTCTACTACAGCATCGGGGGGCCTTACACTCTCAGGGGATACGGCTTCGGAGCGCTGCGCGGAACGAGGATCGCCCTCACGAACTTCGAGTTCCGTTTTCCCCTCATCGATCAGCTGAGCCTGGGTTTTCCGCCGATCACCTTTCGCAACATCAGGGGAGCCTTCTTCTTCGACATGGGCGGGGCCTGGAGCCGGGTCGACGGCCGGGAAGACTTCAAGCCGTTCGCAAGCGGCGGGTCGATCGGCAGGCTGGAGGACCTCCGGGCTGCCTACGGCTTCGGCATGCGCATCAACCTCGGGTTCTTCCTCCTGCGCTACGACATCGCGCAGCCCACCGACCTCACGAAGAACCTCGGCGGCTCGAGGGACTACTTCAGCCTCGGTGTGGATTTCTGATCGGAGCGCTTCATCTTTCCTTTCCGGTCTTCACCGTTGACAAAAGCCCGGCTTCGAATTAATCATATAAAGTACCCTCACATTACGACCGGTAGGGAATGTCACAGAGTATTCGCGAAAGAGTGTCTGCACTGTTCGCGGGGCAGTCCGAGAGGGCTTCCATTGGGTCGGAATCACTCTGTATCACTGCGATACTCCGAAATCCCCGTAAGATTCTCCTGGTTCCCGGACCCCACATCCGATCTAGACATCCTCCTGCTCGAGCCGTTCGTCCTGGACACGCGCCAGCGCTACCCCGATGCCACTCTCGCCATGCTCACCACCATCCGGCTCACTCCGCTGGTCGAGCGGCTGAATGTCATCGACGTGATCCTTCACACCGACACAGACGCCCTGCCGAATGTTACGCGGCAGATCGAGAGGCTCGGCCGCGATCTCTCCTTGCACTCCTTCGACATTGCCCTCGCTCTTACCTACGAATCCGATCCGCTCATGAGGAAGATCATGGAACACACCGGTGCACGTGTGCGGATCGGTCCGGCGTCGCTGGGCGAAGAGGGTGTGTCATTAAACGTACTCGTCCGGGAGTACGAGCCGGACGAGACCTACCTGACGAGAGTGAGAAGCATGTTTTCGATACTCGATGTCAAACCGCGGACCGGGTACGTGAGCGCATTCTCTTCGGTGGGTGAGAAGAGGGGCCGTGCGCTCGATTTCATGAGAGACAGGCACGGAGAGGAAGTAATCGGTTTTCTGTTCGATCAGGCCGATACCCTCGACGAGCTCGGGAGCGACGAGCTGGTGAGCATGACGCGGTCGGTCATGAATCGCAGAACGGAAAAGGCCGTACTCTCCGGCTTCGGTCTCCGGGAACGTGAAGTCCGGCAGTTCGTTGCGGACGGCGGAAAGTACATGGAGAGAGAGACGCCGGGGGACGTCGTCGAGCTGTTCTCCGACTGTTCCTGGACCGTCACCAACTCTCTCGGTCTCGCAGCCGTCATCGGCGGAGCCGGATCGCGGGTCGTCTACGTGGGAAAACCGTCCCGTCTGAAGAAGTTTCCGCTGACGGGGCTCGGGACGGTGTCGTTTCTGCCGGTCACATCGGGGAAGGTTCTCATCGAGAGTCTTCTGAGAGTCATGGAAGAAAAGTATCCCGGCGAGTGATCCAGAGGGGGCAGGATGAAACCATTCGAGTTCGTGAAACGATCCTCGTTGCGGGGGGCCGACGGGGTGAAGTACCTCTGGGAAACATTTCCGAACGTTCCCTTCTTCGAGATCCCGTTCCCCGTTCAACGGGAGATGGGATACAAACTGCCTTTGCTCACCGAAGCTTCCGATCCTAAATTCCTCCACCCCTATCTGAAGATCTACAAGGCGCTCATCGCTTCCGGCGACCTGAAGGCGGGAAAGAGGATCCTCCTCGTGGATCTCTCCGAGGAGGGGGAGCGGGCCCGGAAGGTGTCCATCAACCTCTCGATCGTGTTCGCCTTCGAAAAACTGAATGTGAACCTGGTTGACCTGGATCTGGATTCGCCGGGACTGCATCGCCTGCTCGGCATGAGAAACCTCGAAGGGCTCCTCGATCACCTGTTCCTGGGAACGCCCGTTTCAGAAATCATTCGCGAAACCAACATACCGGTTCTCTCTCTCGTGACTCCGGGGAAGAGGGTCGAGTTCGACAGGAAGATGACGCGGGAAACCGTCTGGTCGAGCGTGTTCAGAGAGCTCACACCCGATGCCGGGATCGTATTCGCCGTTTCGACACGTGAGAGCACCTTCGATCCGCGGCAGGTCCTGTCGAGCTTCGACGGAATTCTCCTGTTCTTCTCGGATTGGTTCTCGCTCTCCCCGGACGTGAGGAAGATATTCAAGAAGCTGAAAAAGGACGATCGATTGATCGGTCTCGTCTGGTCGCAGGATATTCTCATAGAATCTTCGTCGAAGGAGCAGGGAGAGTCTCTGGCTCCGGTCGAGGGACCCGGCAACCGGGTACACGAATACGAACACTCTCATCGGGCTGTCGAGTCGGGAGGACTTCACTCCGCTGCCGGGGATGACCGGTCGAGCTTCGAAGGAGGCGAAATGGCTGAAAAAGAACATGACAATCCCGGAGAAGGACGGGACCGGGAGGAGGATCGGGAGCCGGTGATGGAGCCCGAATCGGGAACGAAGAAGCCGCTCGGCGGAGGGAAGGAACGGAGGGGATTCGAGCTGCTGGGGCCGGTTCTCATGATCTTCGTCCTCTTCGTCATCATTCTCGCGGGTCTGCTTTGGTGGAGCGGGTATTTCGACGGGGAGAAGGACGTCATCGTCCTCGACAGACCTTCCGAGGAACCGGCCGAAAACGCACCGGTCGAGGGGGTCCCGCCGGCCGAGGCCCCCGCCGCCGAAGAGGTGATAGAACCTCCGCCGGTGGTGGAGGAAGCGGCTCCTCCTGCCGAGGAGCCCCAGCAGCAACTCGCCCCCGGGAAACAGGAGTATTTCTATTCCATCAACGTCGCCTCGTACACCAGTGAGGAGTGGGCGCGGAGGGGTCTCGAGAGTCTCGTCGAAAGCGGAGTCGAAGCGTATCTCGTGCCGGTCGACATCGCCGGGAAGGGAACATGGATGCGCCTGATGGTCGGCTCTTTCCGGGACCGGAACGAGGCGCAGCAGGAGATGACCAGGCTCGTCCGGGCGGGCATTCTCGATGAAGGGCGGGTCATCAGCACCCCGCTCGCATACCGGGTCGGTGAGTGGAACACGAGAGAAGAGGCCGTCAGCGCCATGGCTTCACTGCGGTCGAAGGGTTTTCACCCATATGTCGTGACGAACGAGTCCGGCGGAGCCGGCAGATACAGCGTCTACCTCGGTGCTTTCCAGGGGAGGGATCAGGCGGTTTCACTCGAACGATTCCTCGAGAAGCACTCGCTCGAGTTCGAACTGGCAGAGAGAGAAGGGTAAAAGGAGGAATATTGAAGTTACTGAGGCTCGAGCTCAACGGGTTCAAGTCCTTTCCGAAAAAGGTCAAACTCGACTTCCACGAAGGCATCACCGCCATCGTCGGGCCCAACGGCTGCGGGAAGAGCAACTTCGTCGACGCGATCAGGTGGGTGCTCGGTGAGCAGAATCCCCGCATCCTCCGCGCCGAACGCATGGACGACGCGATCTTCAAAGGCACGAAAGCCCGGAAGCCCCTCGGCTTCGCCGAGGTGACGATCACCCTCTCCAACGAGTACGGTGAGCTCCTCATCCCGTTCTCCGAGGTGACCCTCACACGGCGGCTGTTCCGTTCCGGTGAAAGCCAGTACCTCATCAACAGGAGCCAGGTCAGGCTCAAGGACATCACGGATCTGACTTCGGGAACCGGTATCGGCGTGACGGAATACTCGGTCATCGATCAGCGCCTGGTCGACACCATTCTCGACGATTCCGCGAGCAGGAGGGATCTGATAGAGGAGGCGGCCGGGGTCGCCGGTTACAAGAGAAAACGGCACCTCGCCAGGCGGAAGCTCGAGCTGGTCGAAGCCGACCTTCAGCGTCTCAGCGACATCATCAACGAAGTCGAACGTAATGTCGGAAGCCTGGGAAGGCACGTGCAGAAGGCACGGCGGTACCAGAAGTACCGCCGGAGACAGGAAGAGCTCGATACCAGGATCACTTCTCTCAGGCTGTCGCGGCTCGGGAAGGAAGAACGGGAGGTGAACGGGCAGCTCGAGGAACTCGGCGCCCGGCTGAAAGAGTACCGGGGGAGGGTGGAGGAGAGTACGAAGCGCATCGCGGCGGAACGGGAAGCCGCCGCGGAGCTCGAACAGGCGATCGGGGCGAAGCGCCGGGAGCTCGAGGCCTCCCGTGCCAGGGAGAACGAGCTCGACGGAGATCTGCGGTTCTCACGGGAGCGCCTGAGGCTCAGCAGGGAGAGACTCGGGAGGATCGACGGGGAAAAAGAGGAGTTCTCCTCGCGGGCGGCCGGCCTTCACCGGGAGCGGGAGCGCATCGAAGAACGGGTGAGCGAGGCGAGGAACGCGCTCACCGAGGCGGAGTCCCGCTACGAAGAGCAGAACGGGAAGATAAGGAGCCTGGAGGACCGGCTCACGGAAGACGTCCGCCTCTTCGAGTCGCTCGACAGGACACTCGACGAGGAGTACCGTGCCAGCCTGCGGGAGGAAGTCCGGCGGGTCACGCTGCGGGAGGAGCTCGGCAGGCTCGTGGCGAGGAAGAAAGAGATCGACGGCCTCCTCGAGGGCGAGTCGGATGAGCTGCAGAGGATGAAAGGTGAGGAGGGAGATCTCGACCGGGAAATCGACAGGCTCGTCGAGATCGTGGGAACGCTTCAGGAGGAGTTGAAGGAGAAAGAACAGAAGCGGTTCGAACTCCTGCACATGAGAGAATCGATGAGCAGGATCGAGCGGGAGAACGAGCTCGCTCTGAACAACGTGACCGCCCGGATCGAATCCCTGAAGCGTGAAGCGTCCGCCGGAGAGCGGTCCGCCGGGGTCCGTTC
>CAZMKB010000141.1:0-7539 GCA_964566685.1 uncultured Gemmatimonadota bacterium
TCAATGCACGAACGCTTTCTTTCTTTCGAAATTGAATTCCGGATCCCACTCGTCGTCATGGCACCTCGTACAGGTTTCTGCGACGATCCTGACGGTCCTCGCTTCTCCCTTGGAGTCGATATGTTCTTTCCCGGGACCGTGGCACGATTCACACCCCACGTTGGCGAGGAATGCGGTCTCCTCGAGATCGGTGAATCCGCCATCGCCGTATCCTGTCGTGTGACAGGCCAGGCAGTCTTCATCGTCGACATTGCCTTCCGACTTCAAACGCTGGAAGGCCCGGCTGTGATCCGTCCGAACCCAGGCGTTGAACTCCCGTACATGGCAGGATCGGCACCAGCGGGATCCGCGGTAATCGCGATGGAGAGCCTCCTCGAACGGGCTCGATGTCTGAACACTTCCCTGCCGCTGCTGAATCTTCTTGAGGGAATCCTCGAAGGTGGTGTAGAGCTCGAGCATCGCGGGATCGCTGTCGACCTTCGGTCCCAGCGTGATGAGATGACCCTCGTACGAATTCACCTCGCCGCGCTCCTCGCCGAGGACGAGATCCAGCCTGCCGAGCCACTTCCCCTGGTTGCCGGCCTTCACGAGAATTGCGTCTCCGACCGGAGTCGGATCCGCTGTCTTCCTCGATCCGTGGCCCGCGATGATGACGTCGATACGATGGAACACGTCCGCAAGATCGAATGATTTGGTGAATCCCAGGTGAGCGAGTGCGATGATCACGTCGCACTGTTTCTCCAGCTCCGGCAGCACCTTTCGGAGCTCCTCGACGGGATCCCGGATCTCCCAGATTTTCGAGTATTTCGACGTCAGCTCCATGAGGGCTGAGACGATTCCGATCCGGATGCCGTTTTTCTCCAGAATCAGGTAGGGCTTCCCAAACCGTTCACCGTCATAGTAGAGGTTCGTGGTCACCACCGGGAGTCGTTCCATGTCCACGTTCTCTTTCAGAAAGGTCACTCCCATAGAGAGTTCGCGCTCGCCCAGCGTCACGGCATCGTAGCCCATTCGAATCATGGCGTCCAGTGCGGTCTTCGTGCGGTACATGCCGATGTCGTTGGGACGATCCGAGAAATCACCCACTCCCACGAGGACGATGTCTCCGACTTCGTTCCTGATCTGATTGATTGCCATCGCCCGCCGGGCGATGCCGCCCTGCTGCCCCTTTCACCCGCACGGTTCGAGACGACCGATCTCGTCGCCGATGTAAGCAATGGTGAGTTTTTCCGGACACCCGGCGTTCGAAGGGAAAACACCCCACGCCAGCGCTCCGAGGATGAGGGACAGAACGAGACTCTTCAGAAACGGGGATCCCATGCAGCTCTACCTCCTCTTTACAGTACTAAGCATTTTCTCATCCGAATACAAGAAGGCCGGGTCGAAACCCGGACAGGCAGCGGGTTCACAGTGGATTTTCCCGGGTCAGTATCCATTATACCACAAATCGGGGGAAAAGTTCAACTTTCTCCCTCCTCTTCCGGCTTCACGTAGATCTCCCTGGCTATCTCGGCTTCCAGCGCGATCGTCGTCTCGTCGACGGTCATGATGAGCGATGGCCTCTTCTGGATGAGACGAATCAGGACGCCGGGCATGATTCCCAGAGAATTGAGCCTCGACATCCTGGAGTGAGCATCCTGAGTCATGAACACGATTTTCGCCGTGTGTCCCGGCTCGAGATCGCTCAGCGGATTGACGAGCGGCTTGAGCTCCCTGGCGCCGCGCCGGCAGCACTCCCCCGGAGGGATCCTCCTGCCGTGCGGGCACACGGGAGGATGGCCGAGGAACGTACAGACGCTTTCCGTCACCGCCGGGTTGAGGATGTGCTCGAACCTGCAGGCGGTGTCCTCGAGATCCGGATCCTCCATGCGGAAGAGCTCCCGAAAAAGGCACTCCGCCAGCCGGTGATTCCGGATGAGATGCTCCGCACGCTGTTCTCCGCTCTTCGTGAGCCGAATCTCGGCGTCGCTCCTGTCGACGTAGCCCCCCTCCTCGAGGCGGGAGAGGAGATCCTCACGGCCGCAATCGCTGCCGAGCTCGTCGACGGAGACAGAATCACCGAGATTACCTTCCATCTGCGTCCAGATGCGCTCTAGCACTTCGTCGTATTTCTCTTCCATCCCAGTGTTTCCAGCATTCTTCCCAGAAACCTCGCTGCCGTGCTCTCGCTCACGTCCGGAATCTGATAGCCGCAGTTCGGACAGCGGCCGTAGGCACAGGAGCCCATCGAGAGACACCCGGAACAGCGTTCCGGGGAGTAATCTATTTCGGCTCCACAGAGAGGACAAGTCATAAGCTCACTCCCATCCAGCGGAGAAGATAATTCAGCACGCCCCCCACGATGAAGGCGAACGGTACGATGAACAGAACGATGGAGACGGTCGTCCTCCACCCCCGCTCCTTGATCATCACCAGGAGATTGGCCACGCAGGGGATGAAGAGGGTGATGGTGACGAGACCCACGACGATCCCGATCGGGTCGAGCATGCCCCGCTCGGCGAGCGTGTAGAGGCCCGCGGCACCATAGTCGCGCCGGAGAAATCCGACGATGAACGCTTCCGATGCTTCCGCCGGCAGTCCGAGGAATCCGGTGACGACCGGCTCGGAGAAGTCATAGATGCCTTCGAGAGCTCCGCTCCGATGGAGGCCGAAGAGAAGGAGCGTCCCCAGGATGAAGAGCGGGACCGCCTCCTTGAGATACCATTCGATCCTGGCGACTGTTTTGATGAGTATGTTCGACAGCGCCGGCACCCGGAGGGGAGGCAGCTCCAGGATGAAATCCGACCCCCGTCCCCCGAGGAGGCGGGCCGTGAGAAATCCGACGAAGAACATGACACCGGTGACGACACCGGCCCAGATGATCGTCGCCCAGGCGGACAACCCCCCGAGCAGGCCGAGTATGACCCCGAGCTGGGCGGAACAGGGCACGCCGAGAGCGAGGAGGATGGTGGTGATCAGCCGTTCTTTCTTCGTTTCGAGAATCCTGGTGGTAATGGTCGCCATCGTGTCGCACCCGAGTCCGAGGACCATCGGCAGGACGGCTTTTCCGTTGAGTCCCATGAACCTGAACATCCGGTTGAGCATCACCGCGATCCGGGGAAGATAGCCGGAGTCCTCGAGGATACCGAACATGAGAAAGAACATGCCGACGATGGGCAGAACGATGGCGATGGAATAGGTCAGCGCCATGGTGATGAGGCCGTACTCACCGACGAGAAGGTCCCGAACGAAATCGAAGGCCACCGGCGGGAGAATGCCGTCGAACACCGCATCCACGAGCTTCATCGACCAGGGATTGAGATAACGCCCGAAAATCCCCTCCTCGAAGAAATCGACGAGATGACCCGCACCCACCTTTCCGACCACCAGGTACATCGTCACCAGAACCAGTGCGAGAAGAGGAATTCCCCAGAGGGGGTGGACCGTCACGCCGCTCAGCCCTTTCTCCACCGCCGTCCGCCGGATCACCGGCTTCCTGAAGACCTGCCGGAGGATCCACTCGACGACCTTCATCTTCTGCTCGGCGACGACGATGGAGACCGGCCGCCTGAGAGAACCCTCGAGACGGCGTTTCGTCATGCGGAGAGCACTCAGGTCGTCCTCGGTCACTTTTTCGCTCAGGCGGTCCCAGAGGGAACCGTCGCCGGAGAGGATCATGACGGCCAGGGAGCGCCGGGAGACACGGCTCTCGGGCAGACGGGGAATGCATTCACCGATTGCCTTCTCGATCTCCGCACTGTAGGGCACGGTGTAACCGGAACGCCGCTGCCGGAGAAGGCTCCTGCCGAGCTTCCTGAGCCCCTTCCTTCTCGTCGCCACGGTCGGGACGACCTCGACGCCGAGAATCTTCTCGAGCTTTTCGACATCGATGGTGATGCCCCTGCTGCGGGCCTCGTCCATCATATTCAGGTCGAGAGTGAACGGCAGTCCCATTTCGATCAGCTCCAGGGAGATCAGCAGCGTTCTCCGGAGATTCTTCGCATCGGCGACCTGGAGGATTCCGGCTGTGTCGACGTTCAGGATGAGATCCCTGGTGACCCGTTCGTCCTCCGAATCGGGGTGGAAGGAGTTGATGCCGGGCGAATCGATGATCTGCCCTTCCCAGTCCTCCAGCCGTGCCGTACCCAGGGTGAGCTCCACCGTCGTACCGGGGTAGTTGGAGACGACCACGTAGTGCCTGGTGAGATAGTTGAAGATGACGCTCTTCCCGACATTCGGATTCCCGATGAGGACGATGGCCTTCGCAACATCGTCCCTGAGAATCCTTTTCAGGGCTCCCGGATCGTATGTCTGAACTTCCTGGGTCATGCCGTTATCTCCACGGGGACGGGCACCGGACGGTCGATCCTCTCCGCACCGACCCGGACGGGGAACAGACGCACTGGGTAGTGAGCGGGAGTGATATCAGCATCTCGGGGTATGCGGCTCATCGCGACGGGGCGGCAGTAGTGAATCATATCATTATAATATGGTCCAAAGAACTCCCATTATCAAGAAGGCTGCGGATCGATTCCTGTCAGCTTGAGTTATTCCTACGATTTTGAGCAAGGGGTTCATCTTTACGATTATTCGAACTGGAGGAGCTCGTCGAGCCGATCCACGATGACCGGGAGGATCTCGCCGGACTTACCCGGCATGACGAGATCGGCGCGTTTCGAGAGAGGGGTGGGATCGGTGTTCACCTCCATGACCCAGGCCCCCCGCTCGAGTGCGATAAAAGGCAGGGATGCGGCGGGTTGCACGAGAACCGACGTGCCGACGACCATCACCACGTCGCACGACTCGCAGCAGGACAGCGCCCGTGACATGACCTCCTGCGGAAGGGACTCTCCGAACCAGACCACATCGGGCCTGATGTAGGAGCCGCACGCACACCGGGGAGGGATGCTGGAATCATCCCACTCCTCCACGGGTATGTCCTCTTCGAAACAACGGTTTCGGTTGATGTTCCCGTGGAGTTCGACGACGCTGCTGCTGCCTGCGCGCCGGTGCAGTCCGTCGATGTTCTGTGTAATAATACTGAATTCCTCGACGAGTCGCTCGAGCCGCACCAGGGCGTGGTGACCGGGATTCGGGCCGGCCTTTTCAACCAGACCCCGGCGGTAGGTGTACCATTCCCAGACGAGCCGCGGATCGGCGCGGAATCCGTCCCGCGTCGCAAGCCGGTACGGATCGTACTTCGCCCAGAGGCCGTCCTGGGCTCCTCTGAACGTGGGAATGCCGCTCTCGTGAGATATTCCTGCTCCGGTGAGCACGACGATGCTCCGGCACGCCGCCATCTTCCGTGCGGCTTCTTCGATCTCGCGCATGATCTGTCTCCATTCTCGTGACGTATCCCGTCACGGCTGGATGGGATTCGGGATGAAAGTCAGGACGAAGATGACGAGGGTGAGGATGCCCACCACACGCCGTCCCGATCCCAGAGGCACACTCTCGTCGATCACCGGGGGATGCGGAATCCGGGCGAGAAAGAAGATGAGCACCGCCCAGAGAAACCAGCCGGGCCATCCGGTCAGGATAAAGGAAATGCTTCCCATGACGACGAGCAGGACGAAGATGACGGTGGAGACTTTCTTCTGCAGCGGTCCGAGAAGTGAGTAGACGATGTGCCCGCCGTCGAGCTGCCCGATGGGAATGAGGTTGAGCGCCGTCACGAAGAAGCCGACCCAGCCGGCGAACGCCACGGGATGAAGCACGACGTCGTAGCCCTCCGGCGGAGCGCCGAGAGCGATGACCGAGAGGAGTTCGAACACCAGCGAGCTGCCGAGATGAATGCTTCCCGTCTGGGAGGCGGCGTCGATTTCCTCGAAGTGCGAGTTCAGGAGTCCGAAATAGGTGACCGGAATGCTCACGAGAAAACTCATGATCGGCCCGGCCACACCGATGTCCATCAGCATCCGCCGGTGGTGGATGGGCGACTTCATCCTGATCACCGCGCCCAGCGTCCCGACAATCGTCGGAAACGGGATGAAGTAGGGAAGCGTCACATTGAGCCGGTAGCGTCTCGCAGCGAGATAGTGGCCCAGCTCGTGCAGGCCCAGAACCGCCATGATGGTGGCGGAGAAGGGAATCCCGACTGCGAGTGCCCCGATACCCGACAGCGGATTCTCCCCGCTCAGGATCGTCCCGGCCATCAGCGTGCTGAGTACCGTGAGGAGAAAGAGCAGGAGATTGACCTTCCACTTCGACACACGTCGAGACCGGGGAGAGACCATGAACGTCAGATACCGCTTCCCGGCGATCGTCTCGGAGTAGTGGACCGCATCCAGGCGGCGGGCGACCCGCTCAGTCAGGAGATCGGCCTCCGGAACGTACCGGTTGAGCCTCCCCTTGATGAGTGTTTCCCCCCTGCTGCTCAGAACCCGGTAGCCTCCGTCGAAGAGCTGTTCCAGGTCGCGTCTGAGCTCATCGTCCGCTATCGTCATCGATCAACCTCCGCAGCCTCATCCACAACGGCGATGAAATCTCGGCCGGCGTGCACCACTTTATGCATGAACGGGGCCTCTTGCATTTCCGAATCCGCCTTTCTAAGTTAGCGAGGCCTTCCGGTCATGGCAAGAGAGGCACCGGGCAGTGGGACCGGCAGGAGGCACGGAATTTGCTGTTTACCTGCTCCGGGAGCAAACAGGGGAACAACGTGAAACATCTTGACACGGGATATGAGCGTTGTTAAAATATTCATGAGTCGTTACTGTGGTTTCTCTTTCCGGATTGCTCTCGTTCGACTTCACCACGAAGGATTTAATCACAGCGTTCTCAACAATCCCATATCCCGGAACATTCGTGATTACATCCCCGCTGCCATAAGAGACTGAGAGCATCAGATCACATCGCGCGTACCGGCGTTCGGATTTCCGTCTGGAAACCGGACTTACTTCAACCCCAAACAGTGAATGGAGCGATGAACGACACCAAGAACATCCTCAAGGAAAAGATGGTGAGCATCCACGACATCAAGCAACGATCCGTCGGGGACCTCCATCAGATGGCAGATGATCTCAACCTGAACAACTACTCCAATCTCAGGAAACAGGAACTCATATTCCAGATCGAACAGAGTCTTCTCGACAATTCGGTCGTTCTCATGGGAGAAGGGGTACTCGAGATCCTGCCGGAAGGGTACGGCTTTCTGCGCTCGCAGGACTGGAACTATCTCTACGGTCCTGACGACATCTATGTCTCCCCCTCTCAGATCAAGCGGTTCAACCTCAACACCGGCGATACCATTCTCGGACAGGTCAGGCCGCCGAAGGAAGGGGAACGCTACCTCGCACTGCTCAAGGTCGAGAAGATCAACTTCGACGATCCCGAGGACGCGAAGCACAAGATCCTGTTCGAAAACCTCACACCCCTCTATCCCGACGCACGTATCGACCTGGAGACGAAGGACGCCGATCTGTCGATGCGAGTGGTGAATCTCCTCGCACCGATCGGGAAAGGCCAGAGGGGGCTCATCGTGTCTCCGCCGCGTGCCGGGAAAACGATTCTCCTCCAGAAGATCGCGAACTCGATTCTCGAGAATCATCCCGAGATCGTCCT
>CAZMKB010000141.1:7549-9030 GCA_964566685.1 uncultured Gemmatimonadota bacterium
CCTCATCGGACTGCTCATCGACGAGCGGCCGGAAGAGGTCACCGACATGGAGCGCAACGTCGATGCGGAGATCATCAGCTCGACGTTCGACGAGCCCGCCGACCGCCACGTACAGGTTGCGGACATGGTGATCGAGAAGGCGAAGAGGCTCGTGGAACACAAGAAGGACGTCGTCATCCTTCTCGACAGCATCACCCGGCTCGCGAGGGCCCACAACCAGGTGGTCCCGCACAGCGGGAAGATCCTCTCGGGCGGTGTCGACGCGTATGCGCTCCACAAGCCGAAGCGGTTCTTCGGTGCGGCGAGGAATGTCGACGAGGGTGGAAGCATCACCATCATCGCCACGGCGCTCGTCGAGACCGGCAGCAGGATGGACGAGGTCATCTTCGAGGAATTCAAGGGCACCGGCAACATGGAGCTCGTTCTCGACCGGCAGCTCGCGGACAAGAGAATCTTTCCGGCGATCGACCTCAAGAGGACCGGGACGCGGAAGGAAGAGCTCCTGCTCACGAAAGAAGAGCTCAACCGGATCTGGGTTCTGAGAAAGTTCCTCAACGATCTGAACCCGATCGAGGCGATGGAGTTCCTGCTGGAAAAGATGTCCATCACGAAGACGAATGCCGAGTTTCTGGCGTCCATGAACACATGACCCGAGGCAGCGAAAGGATCCTTGCCATCGATTACGGAACACGATGGCTCGGCCTTGCATGGAGTGACCCAAGCCGCACGATCGTCGCCGGTTCCGAGACCATCGACCGGAAACATTCCTCCTCCAGTCTGGAAGACATAATCTCCGAAATCGTCCGCGAGAGAGGCGTACGCCTGATCGTCGTGGGAATGCCGTACAACATGGACGGCACCACCGGCTTCAAGGCCCGGGAGACGATGCAGTTCATCGATCGCCTCAGCTCCGCACTCGACATTCCCGTCACGCACTGGGACGAACGGCTGACCAGCGTCCGGGCGGAATCCGATCTCCGCATCCTCGGCGGCAGGAAGAGGAGCGAGAGGAGAGTCGACGAAATGTCCGCCTCCTACATCCTCCAGTCCTACCTCCGGGGAATGGACGGGCAGGAGGCACCGTCAGGGACAAACGTATGATGGACAGAGTCACGAGCAAACGTCCGCTCCTCTTCGTACTGCTTGCTTACGGCGTGCTGAGAGTCGTCACCATCGGCGCCGCGATCTACACGAACGAACGTCCGGTCCCGGGCGGCGGAGCCGTCGTCAGCATACCGCCGGGCACGGGCGCCGCGGGCATCGGAGAATTTCTGGCCGGCGAGGGAATTCCCGTTCACCCTGCCATGTTCCGCATCGCCGCCGTCGTCACCCGCTCGGAAACGAAGCTGGGATCGGGGACCTATCAGCTGGGATCCGAAGTCTCGATCCGGGGGCTTCTCGAGATGTTCAGGCGGGGAGCGGGAAGCACCGTGCCGGTGCGGATTCCGGAGGGGGCGACACTCGCGGAGGTGGCAGAACGG
>CAZMKB010000142.1:0-9022 GCA_964566685.1 uncultured Gemmatimonadota bacterium
AGGTGCGAGGCTCCGCCTGCCCGGGGAAATCTACGGGGACTACGTCGAGCGGGGGCTCGGCGGCACCTGTTTTTCCCTCACCTGGTACCTCCTCTGTCTGCTCCACCATGCCGGTATCGACGCGTGCATCTGCATGGCCCACGCAGGCCGGCGCATGAACGTGCACTGCGTGACGATGGCAGGTACCCCGGCGGCGCGCTTCCTCCTCGATCCGGGCTATGTCATCAGCGCCCCTCTTCCCGTCAGGAGAGACGCTCCGGTTGAAATCCGGACCCCGCACGCCCGCGTCCGTCTCGATTACCACCGTGAGCGGAACATCTACAGCGTTTCCACGGGCGACGATTCGGCGATGAAGACGCGCTACTGGTTCCGGGACGTACCGGTGAGCGACACGGAGTTCCTCGCCCACTGGCAGCGTTCGTTCTCGGAAGGCACGATGAACGACGTCTGCCTCACCGTCCGCCGGGGCGAGCGCCTGATCTACATCCACGGAAACTACCTCCGGGAAATAAGCACGAAGGGCTGCAGGAAGCGCCGTGTCCGGAGCGATCTCCACGGCGTCATTCGCAGGGTCAGTGGGGTGGGGGAGGACCTCGTCGCGGAGGCGGTCGCGGCACTCGCATCGAGGATGAAGCAGGTGGAGGAAAGCCGTGAGCGCTGATCCCGTGAAGCTCGTGGTGGGCCTCATCTACCGGGAGGAGCGGGAGTTCGAGCGGGCAGCGGAAGCCCTCGGGAGGGAGTTCGGGGAGATCGATCTCGTGAGCCGGCCGTATCCGTTCGACATGACCTCCTACTATGACGAAGAGATGGGCCGCCCGCTCTTCCGGCGCTTCTGCTCGTTCAGACGGCTCATCGATCCCGGCGGCCTGGTCGAAGTGAAGCTCACCTGCCGTGACATCGAGGACACACTGCGGGTGAGCGGGAAGCGCAGCGTGAACATCGATCCGGGGTACCTCGACTTCGGCAAGTTCCTCCTGGCGTCCTTCAAACACCGCGCCAACAAGGTGTACCTCTCACGCGGCGTGTACGCCGACCTCACGCTCCTCTTCGAGAAGGGTGAGTTCATTCCCTTCTCCTGGAGCTTCGCCGACATGAAGAGCGACCGCTACCGGGACTACTTCCTCCGCGTCAGGGATCTCTACCGGCGTTCGATGAGGGAGCGGCGCGATGAGCGGGGATGACAGCCTCACTCGTCATCCGTTTCCCGGGGCTTCTTCGTGAGGGAGTCCAGAGGGTTGGGGCGTTTCTTTCCCGGGCCTTTGAAATCCTTTTCGAGCTCTTTCAGGCGTTCCCGCTTCCTGCGGTCGTGTTCTCCGCCCTTGAACAGATCATGGATCTTCTTCTGCTTTTCCTCTTGACCGCTTCGGAAGCGCTCGACCTCCCTCGCCATCTCCTCGCTGTCGACGGAGCGCGGGAGTTCCTCCAGTTTGAGATGGTCCTTGATGTGGAAACGGTCGTCGAAGGCTCCCTTCACCACTCTCAGGACCTCCAGGTCCACCAGCCTGTTGCAGAGGAAGGTGGTGACGTCGGACGGGAAGCCGGTGAGGACGGCTATGTCGGAGGCGGTCGGCATCTTGCCCTCCCGGTGCGAGAAGAGCCGTACCGCCGCCACGACGAGATGCGACTGCTCGTACGGTGAACCCGAGAGTTCGGTCATGCGGATCTCCTCCGTCCCGCGTGTCCGAAAGTTCCTGCGGACCTATCCCCACGGAATAAACTACACCCTACCCGCAGGTCGTGCAAGTCGACGGAAACTCGCCGCCCGGCCGGACCGTGCCCGGCACGCCGCAGGCTGAAGGCCCGCCCGCCGTGCGTTTCACCCGGAATTCGCCGGAGGAGCCGGCTCACGGGATCTCGAGGACGATCTTTCCGAACTGCTCGGCCTGTTCGAGGCGGCCCAGCGCCTTCTCGAGATCCTTCAGCGCGTACCGTGAGTCGATCACCGGCCTGATGCCGTTGGTCCCGACCGCCTCGAGCATCTCCCTGAATTCACGCCTGTTTCCCATGGTCGAGCCGTATATGGTCAACTGATTCCAGAAGATCCGCACTACGTCCGTCGATGGGTCGGGACCGGTCGTGGCTCCGCAGGTGACGAGCCGTCCGCCCTTCGCGAGGCACCGGATGCTGGTGAGCCAGGTCGCTTTCCCGATGCTGTCCACCACGACATCGACGCCTCGTCCGCCGGTGGCCCTCTTCACTTCCTTCCCGACCTCCTGTTCGCGGTAGTTGATCCCCTCGAGAGCCCCGAGCTCTCTCGCCCTCTCGAGCTTCTCGTCGCTGCCGGAGGTCACGATGGGGCGGGCACCGCGCAGGGAGGAGAACAGCAGGCAGGCGGTCGCTACGCCTCCGCCGATGCCATGAATGAGCACAGTCTCGTCCTTCCGGAGATCGGCTTTCGTGACGAGCATCCTCCATGCCGTCACGAAGGTGAGGGGAAACGCAGCGGCCTCGTCCAGTGTGAAGCCCGGAGGCACCCGGTGGACGTTCGTGGCCGGGATGTTGATGAACTGGGCGAAGGTGCCGTCGGCCCGCTCGCCCAGGAGCCTGATGTCCGTGCAGAGGCTGTGTTCTCCCTTTCTGCAGTACCCGCAGGTTCCACAGCTGATCGTGGGATCGAGGAGGACCCTGTCTCCCGGTTCGAAGCCGTCGACTCCCTCGCCGGTCGATTCCACTTCTCCCGCTCCGTCGGCGCCGCAGATGAGCGGGTAGGAGCTCCCCGGCAGCCCGCTCCTGACAAAGAGGTCGAGGTGGTTGAGCGCCGCCCGCCTGAGACGGACGAGCACCTCTCCGGCGGCAGGTCGGGGAGTTTCGACGTCGTCCAGGGACATCTCCGGTGCGGGGCCTGCTTTCTTCAGGAGTACGGCTTTCATGGAAGCTCCTTTCGCGATGGAGACGTGAAATGTATTTCATCGGAGATCGAATGCCTGCATGACAATATGTCAGGTCCACCGGTGCGTCAACCGCCACATGCGACACCTCTCACCGCCCACTTGCATTGCCGTCCGCGGTGAGAATATATATAGGTGTACATGTCCGGCCCGAAATCGTATGAAAGACTCGGGTTGGAGCGAGGGAGAGCTTCCCATGCGGACGAGAGCAAAGAGGACGGCAGGAGCGGCCGGGCGTCTGCTCATCTCGGTCCTCCTCCTTCTCACCGTCGGTTCGTGCTCGGGATCCCGGCCGGTGTCACCCGGCCTCGTGATCGTTCTCGTCGTCGACGGTTTCAGGGCCGACTACTACGACCGGTTCTCCGATCTGCTGGGTGAGGACGGACTGAATGCCATCGTTCGAAACGGTACGTCGTTCGAAAACGCGCGCGTCGGGCACTTCTTCAGTGCGACAGCTCCCGGACACGCCACTATCGCCACCGGCAGGTACCCGTCGAGCCACGGCATCATCGCGAACTACTGGTGGGATCGCGAGTCCGGAAAACACGTGGTCTGCGGGGAGGACGCCGAGTGCCTCCTGCTCGGCGCGGGAGAGAGTGTCGTGGGGGCCTCGCCGAAACACCTGCGGGGAGACCACGTCGTGCCGCTCTTCCGGTCCCGGTTCAGTGAGAAGGCACGGATCTTCTCGGTGGCGGGCAAGGACAGGTCGGCCGTCATGTTCGGCGCCGCCGGTGCGGACGGCGTGTTCTGGTTCTCGGGGAACTCGGGCCGGTTCGTGACCAGCACCTGGTACGCCGAGGAGATGCCGGGCTGGGTCGGTCGCTTCAATCTCGAGGAGGATCCCGAAGCCCTGTTCGGCGATACGTGGGATCTCCTCCTGCCCCGGGAAATAGCGGCCCGCGCCGAACCCGACGACAGGAGCTTCGAGGCCGATCACCTGTCGATGGGGATCACTTTTCCGCATCCGCTCCTTCCGATGGGAGACGACGGCCGCTACCACGAGCGATTCCTGCACTCACCGCTCGTCGACGAGCACACCGTTTCCTTCGTTCTCCGCCTGATCGATGAGGAGGGACTCGGGCGCGACAGCATCCCCGACCTGCTCCTCCTGTCGCTCTCGGGTCTGGATTACGTGGGTCATCTGTACGGCCCCTTCAGTCTCGAGGTTGCCGACGCCGTCTGGAGGATCGACCGGGCCGTTGCGCGATTGCGCGATGCACTGGCCGGAGTGCTCGATGTCGAGAAGGATGTTCTCTTCGTCCTCACGTCCGATCACGGCATGGCTCCTCTTCCGGAAGAGGCCGTCCGGCGGGGACACGATGCCGGCAAGGTGCTCACGGGACCGCTTCCGGATCCGGACGTCCCGGTGCCGGATGTGGTGACGCTCGTGGAGCGGACCCTGACCGCTTCCTTCGGAGATCGGTCCTGGGTGTCGTCGTGCGTCTATCCGAGTGTCTATCTGGACGGAGCCGCCGTCGAAGAGAGCGGAGTTCCGCTCGAGCTGGTCCTCGACACCGGCCGGAAGGCTCTGCTCGATCTGCCCGGCGTCGAAAGGGTTCTCACCCGCACTGAGATCCAGTCTGTTCTCCCGGCCGATGCCGATCCGGTGCTCGCCTCCGTGAGGAGATGGTACGATCCATCCCGGGCGGGTGACCTTGTCATCCATGTGAATCCTTACTATATACTGACATCGGCCTCGTTCTACCGGCACGGGGGAACGAATCACGGTTCCGTCCATGACTACGATGCGCGAATACCGCTCGTGTTCAGCGGTGGAGGCGTCCCGGCCGGCGTCAGGGAGGACCGGGCGACGCACGCCGACGTGCTGCCCTCGCTCATGACCCTCCTCGGCATCCGGCCCGGTGAGGAGATCGAAGGTCGATCGCTTTTCTGATGGAAGATGCCGCACCCGCCGAAATCGGGGCTGGATCGTTACCGGCACTGGAACGGTCGTGAGGAGATTCGGTACGTCCGGATCACGGTGAAGTGACCATGGAAATCGAACAGCTGACGAAGCTCGCCGAGCTCGAGCAGACAGCGAGAAGCTACTGGCAGTCCCGGGTGTTTCTGAGCGCCTGTGAGCTGGATCTCTTCACAGCTCTGGGGAAAGAGGCGAAAAAGACCGGGGATCTCTCGCGGGAACTGGGGGTTTCGGAACGGGGGACGGAGATCATCTGCAACGCCCTCACGGCACTCGGTATCCTCGTGAAGGAAGACGGCGCCTACTCGAACACGGGCCTCACCTATCGCTACCTGTCCCGGGAGAGCGAATCATATCGCGGCGCGATGTTTCTGCACCAGAATCATCTCTGGGACAGGTGGAGCGAGCTCACCCGGGTCGTTCGAAACGGCCGGCCCGCGGACTCCGGAGATGAAAGGAGTGAAGAAGAGAAGCGGGACTTCATTCTCGCTATGCATCATCTGAAGGGTGAACGCTTCATCTCCGAGATACGTTCGCTGGTTCCGAATGGTGTGAAGAGGGCGCTCGATCTCGGCGGAGGACCGGGCACCGCTTCGATCGCGATGGCCGAGGCAAGACCGGATCTGAAGGTCGTCCTGATGGATCGACCCCATGCGCTCGACGTCGCCCGGACGGTGATCCCCGGGAATCTTCTGGAACAGGGAAGAATCGAGCTTCGTGCGGGGGATTTCCTGGAGGACGACATCGGTGATGGTTATGATTTCGTGCTCGTTTCCGCGATCGTCCACATCTACGGCAGTGACGTGAACAGGAAGCTTCTCGCAACCGTCTACCGGTCACTCAATCCGGGCGGCCGTGTCGCCGTTCGAGATTTCCTGATCGAACCCGGGGGTATCGGGCCTCCCCGTGCCGCTCTCTTCTCCGTGAACATGCTCGTCAACACGAGCGAGGGCCGCTGTTACTCGCAGCAGGAAATAGGACAGTGGCTCACCGACGCGGGATTCGAGGACATCGACGTCAGAGAGGAGGAGGGGGCGGGTACGGTGACGGCCGTACGACAGGGCTAAAAGGGCGGCATGAAAATTTCGAAAAATTTCGGCCTGACATCCCCGGTTGATTTCTCCGGGAGAGTATGGTATAATTGGTGAAAATGTATCACCTTGTTCTCGGGGAGCTTCGTGTGCCGGTAAACATGCAACGGTTCCTGCTGGTTACTCTCCTTCTCGTCGCTTCCGGGGGAAGTCATTCTTCCGGTCAGTCGTTTCACCCTGCCAGGCGGGACATCCTCCTCCCGCCGGGTCCCGTGACGGCGGAACTCCTCAAGACAGCCCCGCACGGCGGTGTGAGGATCGCCGTTCTGACGGGACAGGATTTCGGGACGCTGAGCGTCATCGACGTGAGCCGCAGCGGTGATCTGGAACCGGTCTGGATCGGCCCCTGCGGTGAAGAGCCGGTGGACATGGCGGTGCTCGACCTGAACGGCGACGCAACTCCCGAGCTGATCGTTTCGCTTCGGTCAGAGGGAGTGATCCGGACCTTTCACCGCGACGCGCCTGATGAGTACGTCCTCATGCAGGAGGTTTCGGCGGGGAGCACGCCCTCCATGATCAGAACCGCCGACATGCAGGGGGACGGAATTCCCGAAATACTCGTCATGAGCGGCAACAGGCTTTTCATCTTCGAGCGTTCCGGGGAAGGACACCTCTCGGAGTTCGTTCGCTTTCCGCTCCCGGGGACGCCCATCGATTTCGAAACGGGGGATTTCGACGGCGACGGCGCCGCGGATGTCATCATCTCGTTCGGAACCAACGGAACGTATCTCTACCTGGGCCGGGGTGACGGACGCATCATGGCGGGTGTCGACATCGGCGACGACTTCCCCGGCATCGAGCACATTACGGGGCTGGAAACGGCGGACATCGATCTCGACGGTCGCCTGGACATTCTCGCTTTCGACGGTGAAGGAGACGTGTATCACGCTCTCTGGGGTGACGGAGAAGGGGGCTTTCCGTCGGTCACGACCAATTACGGAAATCCTCTGACGACAGCACTGGTGAGACAGGTCGACGGCGGGGGCCTGCTCGACATCCTGAGCGTCGACACCGTGCGCGGTCGGATCAGGGTGGATATCGGCGGGATCTGCGGTCTCGGAATGAAGGAAGGCGGGGACGATCCCAGGCCTCCGAGCAAGCCCCTGGGATCGCCGTCGGTACACGCTCTCTACTGCTTCACTCAGAGAGGGCACCCGTACCGGTGCGGTCAGGAGACGGTGTGGGCCGAAACCGGTGATTTCAACGGCGACGGGATCCCCGACCTCTTCGCACTCAACCGGCAGAGCGGCACGCTGTCAGTGTTCCGGGGCAGGGGGAACGGGTACTTCCACACGGTACCGTCCTTTCCGGTCGGTCCCGTGGACGCCGGCGCGAAATCCGTCGCCGTACTCGACGCGAACGAGGACGGTCACGACGATGTCGCGGTTGCCTACCGGAGAGTCGATGCGGTTGCGCTTCTCCTCGGCAACGGGGATGGTGACCTCGGCTTCCACCGGTCGTTCGAGATCGGCGGACAGGGAACGCACACTCTCGACGTCGGCGATCTGAACGGTGACGGTCACGATGACCTGGCGGTCAGGAGTGTCTCCTCGGCCGAGGTGTCCATCCTTCTCGGCGACGGGACCGGGGAGTTCTCCCTCATCGGTGAGTTTCCGACGGATGTCGGCACGCACCTGGTCGAGATCGTCGACATCGACCTCGATGGTCACCAGGATGTTGTCACGCCGAATTCGAGAGGGGGAACCGTGACGGTCCTTCTCGGCGACGGAACCGGGATGCTCTTTCCGGAGGAGGAGCACATCACCGTCGGAGCCGGGCCTCACTCGGTTGCCGTGATCGACGTCGACAACGACGGCGTTCCCGACATCGCGACCGCCAATACGGGAGAAGACAGCGTCGCCGTTCTCCGCAATTCTGGGGGGCTCCTGGAGGTGACGGGGAAAGTCAAGGTGGGACCCGGTCCGATATCCATCTGTGCCGGTGATTTCAACGAGGACGGCTTCGAGGATCTCGCCACCGCCAACATCGAGGGGTTCTCACTGAGTATTCTGCTCGGTGACGGAACCGGATCTTTCGAACGGCAGGAAGAAGACCTGATAGCGGGCAGAGCTCCGCACTTCGTGGTTGCGTGCGACATCGACGGCGACGGTCACCTCGATCTCGTCGCGCCCGCTACCGGGATGGATGCGGTCGTCCTGTTCTCCGGTGACGGAACGGGTGCGTTCGGCGTGAGGGAGATCTATGGGGTGAACGACAACCCGAACTCGATCGCCATCGGAGATTTCAACGGAGATCTCCTGCCGGATGCCGTGACGGCGAACGTGATTTCGAGTGATGTCTCCCTCCTCATCAATGTACTGCACGACATCAGCCCGCCGGTGGGAGAAAACGACTGATCGAATGAAGCGGGATTCGCGACCCCATGCCACTAGGTTTCCAGGAGGTATTCATGAAGCGAGCCGTCCCTCTCATCATCATCCTGATATCTGCACTCATCGTTTCCGGGAACGCCTACGACCTTCCGGAGAGAAAACTCCTCGTCCGGGTGTGGCCGCTGTCCGTCGAAGCGTGGCAGGGCCTGCCGTCCACGCTCGACGTCGTGGGGAAGAAGCCCGGCGCCTGGCTCGAAGTCGCGGTGTGGCGCAGTGAGCTCGACCGGCTGCTCGAGCTCGACGCGTCGGTGGAGGTCCTCATCGACGACATCGAGGCCTATCAGCAGGACCGGGCCGGGGAGTACTACAGCTTCAGCGAAGTGACGGCCATGCTCCAGTCCTTCGCGAGCGGTTATCCCGACATCGCGCGCCTCAGCATCATCGGCATGTCGCACCAGTTCAACTTCATCTATGCGCTCAAGATCTCCGACAACGTGACGGAAGACGAGGACGAGCCGGAACTCCTCTTCACGGGCCTCCACCACGCCCGCGAGTGGCCGACGGTCAACATCACCCTGTTCATGGCGGATTCGCTCCTCTCGGGCTACGGCGTGGAGCCGTCGATCACCGATATCGTCGACGGGAACGAGATTTTCATCATTCCCTGCGTGAATCCCGACGGATACATCTACAGCCACGACCAGGGGAACGACTGGCGGAAGAACAGGCACTACTTCCCGGAGTACGGAACCTGGGGCGTCGACCTCAACCGGAACTACGCCGGGGCGT
>CAZMKB010000143.1:0-8985 GCA_964566685.1 uncultured Gemmatimonadota bacterium
CGCTCGTATACTTCGACGGGGAGATACTCGCAACGTCGCTCCACGTCTTCCTCAACGTCGCGGTGATCGCCGTCCTCTACAGGGCCCTGTCATCCGGCTCCCCGTACCTCTTCGCGGCCGGCGGTGCGCTCACGGGACTCTCCGCCGTCACGAGAGGCACCGTCCTCCTCTTTCTTCCCTTCGTCCTCATCTGGCTGGCGTTGAACAGGGAGCGGGGCGGGAAGCCGTTCCCTCTCCTCCGCTCCGCCCTCCCGGTGCTGGCCGGTGCGGCAGTCGTCGTGGGTGCCGGCACCGTGCGAAACCATGCTCTCTCGGGCGAGTTCATCCTCGTGAGCCCCGGAAGCGGTATCAATCTCTACATCGGCAACAACGAGAATGCATGGGAGACCATGCGCATCCGGCCCGGCGCCGAGTGGGACATCCTCGCCTGGGAGCCGGTGCAGCGGGGGTACCGATCGCCCGCCGCACAGTCGTCCTACTTCACGCGAAAGGCGATCGGCTTCATGACCGACCGTCCTCTCGGGGCCCTGTCGCTCATGGCCGGGAAAGCGCTCCGGTTTGCGGGTGGTGAGGAAATCGTCCGAAACTACGACCTCTACGGGATGCGGGACCACTCTCTCGTCCTCTCGGCCCTTCTCCGGCGGGGCATCCTCGAGTTTCCCTTCGGTCTCCTCTTCCCGCTGGCGCTTCTCGGAATCTGGCTGCGGAGGAAATCGTGGCGGAGCGACTCCCTCTTCCTGGGCTACCTGGCGGCCATCGCGCTGTCCGGCATCCTGTTCTTTCCGGCTGCGAGGTACCGGCTCCCCATGATGCCCGTCATGCTCATGTTCTCGGCCCATGCCGTCGTCTGGATGTACGGCCGGGCGAAGCGGCGGGATTCGAAACCGCTCGGCGCCGCGGTAGCCGCACTGATAATTCTCGTCACTGCGGTGAATGCGGGGATCGGGGGGAGCGGGGTCCGCACCGGCGGGGAGGAGGAATTTCACATCGGGAAGATGCTCTACCGGCAGGGGAAGCTGGACCGGGCCCTCGCCCGTTTCGAGGCGGCGCTCGAAGGGGATCCCGATTACGCCGAAGCGCTCTTTTTCCGGGGAATGATCCTCCACCGGCGTGGTGAAACCGACCGTGCAGCCCGGGACGCCCGTGCCGCAATCGACATCCTCCCCGAGTTCACCGAGGCGCACGTGCTCCTCGGCCGCCTCGCACTCGCCCGGGGCGACACGGCGAAGGCGCTCGCGGAATACGGCCGGGCGCTCGACATCAAGCCGAACCTGTCGTCGCTGCGCTTGGAATACAATCGTCTTCTCGAGCGGTCGAAGAAGAGCGGTCAGAAACCCGGTCTTTGATCTGGCTCATCGATATAGATGAACTTCCTGCTCGAAACCGCAAGAATAACCCGGATCAACGGGTCCCTTTTCATACAGAGAGCGCCTGGCCTTAATCGCTATACCACATGATGTACGAAAGAGGCTTGAAAGCCCCTCTCCGGCAGATTTTCGAGAAAAATCTTTACAGAACGGCGAAAGTCTATTATTTTTCAAACGATTCAGCGAAAACGACAACGACTTTTATCGTTTCAGAAAGATCATCAGGAGTACCAGAATGGCAGGCAAGCAGTACATCGAACCGGACGTATCGTTCATTCGAGAAGTGAAACAGGCCGGGGGCAACACGCTGAAAAAGTGCTACCAGTGCGCCACCTGCTCGACGGTGTGCAACCTGTCGCCGGAAGACCGTCCGTTCCCCCGGAAAGAGATGATCATGGCGGGATGGGGGCAGAGCGACAGGCTCATGAAAGACCCCGACGTCTGGCTCTGCTATCAGTGCAACGACTGCACCACCTACTGTCCCCGGGAGGCACGCCCCGGCGACGTGCTGGCGGCGATCCGTTCTTACGCCTATCGCCGGTTCGCCTTCCCCTCGTTCATGGGCAGGGCGCTCGCCAGCCCGAAGGCTCTTCCTGTCCTCTTTTTGACACCGGTGGTGATCCTCCTCGCCTGCATAGCGCTGTTCGCCCCGCGAACAGCCGACGGAGGTTTTCTCTTCCTCGAGCAGAGCACGATCGATTACAACATCTTCCTTCCCCACAGCTCCGTGGACGCCCTGTTCGTGTTCGGGAACATCCTCATCTTCATTTTCGCGGCGATCGGCTTCAAGCGGTTCTGGAACGGCATCCAGGACCCGGAGAGAGAGCGCAGGATGTCGTTCCTGCAGGGTCTCGGCCTGACCTTCAAGGAGATCCTGTCCCACAACCGGTTCGGCAAGTGCGAGACGAACCTGCCGAGGAAAGTCGCGCACATGCTCGTCCTCTTCGGCTTCATCGGCGCCATGATCACGACGGGCGCGATCTTCGTTTTCATCTTCCTGCCGCACTACCTCTCGCTCCTCGGCCTGGAAGGCCTCCACGCCTACTTCGAGCTGCCGATCGAGCTTCCGCACCCCGTCAAGATCATCGGGGCCCTGAGCGGTGTCGCTCTCATCGTCGGCCCAGGCATGCTCATCTACCGCCGCTGGACCGAAAAGGACGAAGTCGGAGCGAACGGCTATGCCGACTACCTGTTTCTGTACGTCCTCTTCTTCACCGGCCTGACGGGAACACTCTCCTGGCTCACCAGGCACTCGGGCGTGGCCATACTGGCCTACACCGTGTACTTTCTCCACCTGGTCTTCGTGTTTTTCCTGCTGTGGTACATGCCGTACTCGAAGTTCGCCCACATGATCTACCGGACGCTCGCCCTCGTCTACGCGAGAACGGTCGGGCGTGTCACCGACTGAGGTATACAGGAGAACAGAGCGAAAGGCAGGAAGGATCCCGTGACATTGTTCCGGGATCCTTTGATTACGTACTGCGTTTCACTACCAGGACTTCTTCTTCGTGATCTCGTCGATCGCATCCTCCATGCGCTGTTCGAACAGGAGCATGCGCTTGCTCTGGGCGGATTCGATCTTCTCGACGAGCGTGTCGATGTCGGCAGGCTTCTCGAGAAATTCCGTGGCTCCCTGCTTGATGGCCTCGATGCCTTTTTCCATCGTGGCGTGGCCGGTGAGGAGGATGATCTGCAGGTCGGAATCTTTCTCCAGGAGCTTTTTCAGGGTTTCGATGCCGTCCATCTTGGGCATGGCCAGGTCGAGGATGATCGCGTCGTACTTCGCTTTTTTCACCTGATCGAGTGCTTCCATGCCGCTCTCGACGGTGTCGACCTCGAATCCCCGGGTCTCCATCCGTTCGGCGAGGACCTCCGAGAACGCCTTCTCGTCGTCGACGATGAGAACTTTCGCTGTTGCCATTGATCCACTCCTTGCTGCTTCGGTATGATCGATCCTCAACAGATTGTACACCGATACGTCACGCTGGTTCGGCCGGGAGACGGATCTCGATTGTCCGTAATCCGCCGTCCGACGACGATTCCACACTCCCGCCCAGGAGGCCGAGCAGGAGCTCGAGAAACTCCTCCTGACTCGGAGCCTCTCCGCCGGGAGGAGTCCGGCAGCCGACGCGGAGACGGATCCCGTCGCCGTCCGTATCGAGGTCGGCCCGCACCGGCTCATCCTCCTCCACAAGCCCGAGCAGGTTCGTAACGGCCAGGAACAGTGCCTGCTGGATCATGAAAGGGTTTCCCGTCATCATCAGTTTTCCGTCGGGCTTCCCGAGCACGATGCTCGAGCGCTTCAGGTTCGCCAGGCGCTGCATGAGATCGACGAAGTTCGCCGTCACTTCGCCGACGTCGAACTCCCGCACCGGTTCGTCGACGCCGTGCGCGAATTTGTTCAGCCGCCGGATGATCGTGATGCCGCGGTCGGTCTGCCTCTTCACGGTGTCGGCCAGGCGGCCCAGCCGCTCCTCGTCGATGGGGCGGCCTCGCGCGGCGCCGATGATCATGTCGTCCAGGAGTCCCGCATTCTGGTTGATGATCGAGATGACATTGTTCAGCTCGTGAGACACCGATGCCGTGATGGCACCGAAAAATGCGAGCGACCTGTCCCTGAGCAGCCGTTCGTTTCCTTCTGTGGCCGGGTCCGTCATTGCGACCGGATGACCTCCCTCATTTTCTCTATCAGATCTTCGAGATGGATCGGTTTCGCGAGGAACGCGGCGGCCTCGTCGATCTTCGCCTGCTCGTCGCCGGTGACGGAACCGTGACCGGTGATCATCAGCACGGGCACTTCGGGATGGTACTGCCTGATGTTCTTCAGCACCTCCGTTCCGTCCATGCCGGGGAGCTTCAGGTCCAGCACCACGATGTCGAAGGTGCGCTCCTTCAGCATGTGCAGAGCGTCGATGCCGTTGAGGGCGTATTCGGCCTCGATGTCCCGGTACCTGAGACGCTCGACCAGTGCATTGACCAGCTCTTCTTCGTCGTCGACGAGCAGTACGCGAAATTCTGCCACGGCCTAACCTCCGATCTCCGGCCTCTTCAAAGGGATGGTCACCGTGAAGACGGTCCCTCTGCCGCGTTCGCTTTCCACGTCGATCGTCCCCCCCAAATTTTCCACCAGGTCGTGTGTGATGGAGAGACCGAGACCGGTCCCGAATTCCCCCTTGGTGGAGAAGAACGGTTCGAAGATGTGCTTCAGGTTTTCCTGTTCGATGCCGCTGCCGTTGTCGGAGATCGTGACTCTGACCCCGCTTTCGTTCAGCCGGCTGGCGGCCAGTTCGATTCTGCCCCCGTCGGGCACGGCGGCGATGGCGTTGTTGAGGATGTTCAGAAAGATCTGCTGGAGCTGGCCGCGATCGCTCTCCACGGAGGGGAGCTCGTCGGGAAAATCGTAGCTTATGTGGATGTTCCGGTGTGCGACTTCCGTGGACTGGAATCCGACGACCTCCTCGAGCAGTTTCCTGATATCGATCAGCTCCTTGCGGACGTCCATCCTCCTCGCGAACCCGAGAAGCCGGTGGGTCACCTTCCCGCAGCGATCCACGGAGTTGAGAATCGAGTCGACGAGCTTTACGGTTTTGTCCTTGTGCTGGAAGTTCCTGTCGAATGTCGCCATGTCCTTCAGGAGCCCCGCCTTCTCGTTGATGATCGCCAGCGGGTTGTTGATCTCGTGCGCCACCCCGGCCGCCATGCGGCCGATCGTAGCCATCTTGTTGGTGTACTCGATGTTGTGAAAGGCCTTCGCCCGGCGCAGGTCCGCGTCGCGCAGCTGCTTGACGAGCTTGGTCGTGAAATAGAAGATGACGAGCAGGATGATGATGACGTTGAGAGCGAGAAACCAGAGCACGTCGGAGCGGTGGCCCACCCAGTGTCCCAGCGGAGAGGCCATCTTCCTGATGGTGACCAGGATGAAGGGCGAGTTCTTGATGAACGCATATCCCATGGTGACCTGTTTCCCGTTCAGTTTCTCCTCCTCCACGACCTCACGGCTCCGGAAGGAGGGAGGAATGTCGAGCTCGACGCGATCCAGGACGTCCCCGTAGAACTGGGAGGCCGTCTGGAGAATCCCCGCCTGGTTGATGATGAAGGCGTCGGTTTCGCGGTCCAGGTCGATGGAGAAGATCTGCTGATTCAGAAGCTCCATGTCGAGCGTGGCCCGCAGTATGTAGAAATCGCCCGTCTGCTTCTCCTTCTTGAAGGCCATGACGAAGTGCGGAAAGCCCCGGTACCCCACGAACACGTCGCTCACGTAATACTCCCGCAGCAGGACTTCGTGGAACCAGTCCTGGTCCTGGTAGTTCTTCCCCTTCAGGTCGTACGGCCCCACATAGTGGACCTGGGTTCCCCCGGAGTCGATGAGCCCGATGTCGATGAATCCGCCGAACGATTCCCTGAGGTTGGCGAGCGTCGTCTTGAGCGCATCGTTGCTCGCAAGTTCTTCGTAGCTCCGCTCCTTCATGATGAGAGAGAGGGCGGCGCCCCGCTCTTCCAGCACGAACTCGAGCGTGCGTTTCGTGTTGGACAGGATCCGCAGAACGGTGAACCTGCTCTCCCCCTTGAACGCTTCCTTGTCCTGGAGGTAGTTGAAGAACGTGAGGATGAAGAGCGGAATCAGGGCCACGAGCGAGGTGATGATGACCGAGTTCCGCCGGAGGCGCCTATATCGCGGCAGCCTCAGGCCTCCCGGGGGAGGAGCCTCCATGTGACTCACCGGTGGCCTTGTTTCTCTGTTCATCTCCTCTCTCCGAAACGCATGGACTTCGGACGGTACACGGTGTCAGGGGCCGTGCCGGACAACGGTTTCGCGTTCAGGTGTCCTGTCCTTCCTGCTTCTTCTCTTCCCGCTCGGACCTGATTCGACTGACGCGGTCATAGGCATCCCGCATGATGCGGGCGAGGTCGTCGACATCCACCGGTTTTTTCAGGTATGCGAAGGCTCCGAGCTCTTCGGCGAGCGTCTGTTCGCGCTCCGAACCATGGCCGGTCAGGATGATGACTTCGATGTGGGGCCGCTGCTGCTTGATCCGGCGGAGGACCTCGATGCCGTCGATCCCCGGCATCATCAGGTCGAGCACCATGACGTCCGGCTCGTCCCTCTCCACGAACTCGAGAGCCTGTTCGCCGTCGTACACGACGGCTGCACCGATGTCCCTCGTCAGGAGGCGCTCCGACAGCGTGTGGACGTAATCTTTCTCGTCATCGACGAGGAGGACCTTCGGCGGAGTTTCGATGTTCGCCCACGGGTTGGCCGAGGGAGGCCTGTACCCCGGACCCGTTCTGGTGGTCACCTCGCGGACGCCGCTCACCTGACCTGCGATCTCCGAGATCTCCTCCTCGAGATGTTTCAACCGGAGGACATATTCGTTGATCGTGAGATACACATGTCCCTTGTCGGCACGAACGTCGATGTTGTCATGCCCCTTTTTGACCAGGGCGAGAGTGACGGCGGACGAGAGCATGAAGTCCTCCGCCGCCCGGCGTGAGGCATCGGTCGTCGCGAGCTGTTCGCTCGCGGCGTGGGTGCAGATGATGTCTGCCGCTTCGTCCGGTGACGTCTCCTGCATGGGGACCACGATGTCGTAGAGCTCGGCTGCATAGGGGGCTCTGTCGAACAGAAATCCCGTCCACCCCAGCCGCTTCTCGTCGTCGTCGCGGATCAGCTTCTCCGCGTCCTTCTCCGAGACTGTCCCTGACTCGAGGACCTGCTCGACGCGGTAGTCGAAGTTCGCAATGACACACGCTTTCAGTACGTGCGGGATCGTGTCCGGGAGGAAGTGCACGGCATATCCGAAGAGGAGCTGGTCGTCGTCCTGGATCAGTTCGGAGAGAACGAGCCGGAGCAACGCCGTGTTCTTCTCTCGCTCCCGGGTGACCCGGTTGAGAAACGGTATCGGACCCGTCATGGTTTTTTCGAGGTTGTCCCGCGAAATCCCGTATCGGCGGGATGTCTCCTCGAGGAGCCGGTCTTCGAGGCGCGAATATCCCAGTCGATCCGCCACGAGCCCGGCTACCTCCTCACCGTGACAGAAGCTCCCGCTGAAAACCGCAATGATGGCCACGGAATCCTCCTCATTATGGCCCTGTTCGTATACGCGCCGGCAGCGGCCGCCGGTGCGTCCCGGCACCCATCACATCGATTCGACACAAATCCCGGGTAGGTACCCCGCGTACCCTCCTCGTGCTTCGCGGTCCAATCCGGACCCGTATCGACTGTAAATAATACATCAGTACCGGGTTGAGCGCAACAAGCGTCCGGCCCCGAGCCGTTTCCAGGAACGAAGAAGCAGTCCGAAATCGGCCGCCAGAATCGAAAGCCTATGAATAATTCGGGTTAAATGCCTTTACATGGTTCCGGAACCATATTACTATACGGGGGGTTAGCCAGATGAAGACCATATCGGCCGTCTTTCCGTTTCTGAACTGGTTCAAGGGTTACTCGATCACGGAATTCCGGAGCGACGCGATATCGGGCATCACCGTCGCACTCGTCCTCGTTCCGCAGTCGATGGCCTATGCCCAGCTTGCGGGGCTGCCCGTCCACTACGGGCTGTACGCTTCGTTCCTTCCGCCGATGATCGCCTCGCTCTTCGGTTCGAGCCGTCAGCTGGCCACCGGGCCCGTTGCCATCGTCTCCCTGATGTCGGCCGCATCGCTCGAGCCGCTCGCTACGGCAGGGAGCGAATCGTTCAGCGCCTACTCGATCCTCCTCGCGCTCATCGTCGGCCTGTTCCAGTTCGCGCTGGGGGCGTTCCGCCTCGGACTCGTCGTGAACTTCCTGTCCCACCCCGTGGTCAACGGATTCACCAATGCCGGAGCTCTCATCATCGCCTCCTCGCAGCTCTCCAAGGTGTTCGGCGTCACCGTGGACAAGGGGGGGCATCACTACGAGACGATCTACAGCGTCATACGAGCCGCCCTCTCCTACACCCACCTCCCGACGCTGGGTCTGGCCGTTTTCTCGTTCGCCATCATGATCGTTCTCCGGAGGATCAACCGTCGCATCCCCAACGTCCTCGCGGCGGTCGTCGTGACCACCCTGATCGCCTGGTACACCGGTTTCGAGCGAAACTTCGAGACAGGGATCTCCGCCATCGAGCCGACCCGGGTGGTCGACGTCATCAGGGAGTACAACGCGGAGCTCGAGACGCTCGGGGAGAAGACGGAGAGGAACATCCGCCTCGGGAAAGAGCTCCAGGAGGTCGAAGAACAGCGAGGGCACGATTCGGTGGAGGCCGTTGCGCTCAGGGGTGAGCGGGCTATTCTCCGGACCGAGATCGAGAACATCAAGGAGAGTACCAGGCAGCTGCGCCACACACTGCGCGGCTTCACGTTCCGGCGGACTTCCGGCGGAAACGATGCTGCGTTTCACCTGGTCTCGGAACAGGATGACGGTCTCGACCACGACGGCAGGGTGTGGCGGCTGAAAGTCGGAAGCGGTGTCCTCCGGGAAGAGGACATCACCTTCACCGGCGGCGGCGCCGTCGTCGGCACCGTGCCCGAGGGGCTTCCGGAGCTCCGCGTGCCGGGGGTGAAGTTCGACCTCATGCTCCGGCTGCTTCCGATGGCGATGATCATCTCTCTTCTGGGCTTCATGGAGGCGATCTCGATC
>CAZMKB010000144.1:0-8916 GCA_964566685.1 uncultured Gemmatimonadota bacterium
GGATCCCGTTCCCCGGCCGACCCGCTTCTTCTTCTTCCTCGTACCGCCAGGCGGACTGATATTGTGAAGACCGTATGTCCTGCTCATTCTTCCTTCTCCGTGACCTCGACGAGATGATCCACTTTCCTGATCATCCCCCGTATCTGCGGGGTGTCCGGCTGCTCGACCTCCTGGTAGAGCTTCCGGAGGCCCAGCGCCTCGAGCGTTCTCCGCTGATCCGATTTTCTCTGAATCGCGCTATGTACCTGTCTGATTTTCAGCCGTTTCGTCATCTCTCGTTCTCTTCGTTAGCCGTCGGGTTTTCATTTTCCAGAGTTCTTTCTGCGGGATGCCGCGGAGCCGCGACACGCGTTCGACCGAGACGAGCTGCTGGAGACCCTCGACGGTAGCCTTGACCATGTTGTGAGGGTTGTTCGATCCGAGTGATTTGGTGAGAATGTCCTGAATCCCCACACACTCCAGGACCGCTCGCACAGGCCCTCCTGCAATCAGCCCCGTTCCGGGAGAAGCGGGCTTGAGGAGCACTCTCCCCGCTCCGAACCTTCCCACGATCGGATGCGGTATCGTCCCTTTGACGAGCGGCACGTGGAAGAGCGACTTCTTGGCGGCTTCGGTGCCTTTCCGGATGGCTTCCGCCACCTCGTTCGCCTTTCCGAGACCGATTCCCACATTTCCCTCGCGGTCACCGACGGCGACGAGGGCGTTGAAACTGAACCGCCGCCCTCCCTTTACGACCTTGGCAACCCTGTTGATGCTCACCACATTCTCTGTAAACTCAATGACATCCTGATCCCTGTCCGGCAAAGAAAACCTCCATCGTTGAACGAATTGATCAGAACTCGAGACCGCCCTCCCGGGCGCCTTCTGCAAGAGCTTTCACTCTCCCGTGGTAGAGATGTCCGCCCCGATCGAATGTGACCTTCTCTATTCCTTTCTCCCGGGCGATCTCAGCGAGTACCTGCCCGGTGATCCTGCTCACCTCGGTCTTCGTAAGGCCGGTCCTCGAACGCTCGACGACCTGCTTCGAGCTGCTCGATACGCCGAAGAGGCAGACGCCCCTGAAATCGTCGACCAGGTGAGCCTGGATATTCCTATTGCTCCGATGAACGACGAGGCGCGGACGATCGGCATTCCCGACGATCCTCTTCCGTACTCTCCTGTGCCTTCTGAGCCTCATGGACTCTCTCATGCTTCTGCTGGCCCGCTGCATAGTATTCCCCTTACACTGTTACATGCCGGTCTTGCCGGCTTTTCTCCTGACCGACTCGCCCAGATACCGGATTCCTTTACCCTTGTATGGCTCGGGAGGACGGACCGCCCTGATCTCGGCCGCCACCTGGCCGACCATCTCCTTGTCGATACCCTTGATGTGAATGAGCTGCGGCGTTTCGAGATCGAACTCGATTCCCGCCGGAGCGGGATACTGCACAGGGTTCGAAAAACCGATGTGGAGTGTCAGCCCGCTCCCGCTCTTTTCGGCGCGGTAACCGACCCCCTGGATCTCGAGTGATTTCCGGAAGCCCTGTGTGACTCCTTCCACCATGTTGCTGATGAGACTCCTCGTCAGACCGTGGAGCGCAAGGTGGCGTTTCATCTCGGAGGGCCTCTTCACGCGGATCTCATCACCTTCGATCTCGACGACCATCTCGGCGTGAAGCTCGCGGGAGAGCTTCCCCAGGGGTCCCTCCACCGTGAGAACATTGCCGTCCTGCGCTACCTTCACGCTGTCCGCAAATTTTACTGGTGCTTTACCGATTCTGGACATTTCATCCTCTCGTGCTTCTACCAGATGTGAGCGAGGACTTCTCCACCCACATGCAATTCCTTGCAGCGATGATCGGTGAGGACGCCCTTCGAGGTGGACACGATCGCGATTCCGAGCCCGCCGTGGATGGGCTGAAGTTCATCGCAGCCGGCATATCGTCTGAGTCCCGGCTTCGAGATGCGCTTCATGCCGATGATCGCCGGCTCTCCTTCGGACGAGTATTTCAGAAAAATCCGTATGAACTGCTTCGGCTCTTCGCCGACGACCCTGTAATTCAGTATGAACTTCTCGTCGAGCAGGATCTTCGCGAACTCCAGCTTGACCGCCGACAGCGGGACATCGACCCGTTTGTGCTTCGCCTGGCAGGCATTGCGCACTCTGGTGAGCATGTCGGATATCGGATCAGTATGAGTCATTCTTCTCGTACTCCTTGGTAACGGTGAAAACGGAACGCGCTCATCACCAGCTTGCTTTCCGCACTCCGGGGATCTCACCGCGGAGCGCCATATCCCTGAAGCAGATCCTGCAGATGCCGAACCGGCGGATATATGCACGGGACCTGCCGCAACGCATGCATCTGTTGTACTCTCTGACCTTGTACTTCGGCTTCCGCTTCGCCTTTGCGATCCAGCTTTTCTTTGCCACTATGCCTCCCTGGTGCGACGGCTGATTTACTTCCTGAAGGGCATGCCGAGCTTCCTCAGGAGGAGGAGAGCTTCATCGTCCCTGTCGGTATTCGTCACGATCGAAATGTTGAAACCACGAACCTTCTCCACTTTGTCGTAATCGATTTCCGGAAAGATGATCTGCTCCTTGACGCCGAGCGTGAAGTTCCCGTTTCCATCGAACGACTTCGTCGAAATCCCCCTGAAATCCCTGATCCTGGGGATCGCCACGTTGACGAGGCGCTCGAAGAAGTGATACATGCGGTCACGACGGAGCGTCACCTTGCAGCCGATCGGCATCCCTTCGCGAATCTTGAAGTTCGATATCGACTTCTTCGCTTTCGTGACGGCCGGCTTCTGCCCCGTGATGACGGTGAGCTCATCCATCACCGCGTCGAGGAACTTGACGTCCTCTTTCGCTTCCCCGACTCCCGTGTTGATCACGATTTTCACGAGCCGCGGAATGCGATGCCTGTTCTCGATGCTGAGCTCGTTTGCGATCTCACCGGCAACCCTGTTATGATATCTCTCCTGGATCTTCGTCATTGTCCTTACTCCCGGCTCTTCGGAATGACTTCTCCGCAGTTGACGCACTCTCTCATTTTCGTATTCCGCTCGTCATCGAGTATGCGGTGGCGCACTCTGCTTCCCTTCCCGCACTTCGGGCAGACGAGCATGACCTTGGAAATATGTATCGGAGCCTCGCGCTCGACGATACCACCCTGGGGATTGCCCGGCGACGGCCGGGTGTGCCGCTTTATGAAATTGACACCCTCGACGATGATGCGCTCGTCCTTCGGAAACACCTTGAGGACCTTGCCGGTCTTCCCCCGGTCGTTCCCCTTGATGACGAGCACCGTGTCCTCTTTCAGTATGTTCATGTGCGTCTCCCTCAGATGACTTCGGGCGCGAGCGATACGATCTTCATGAACTGCTTTTCCCTCAGCTCACGGGCCACGGGACCGAAAATCCTCGTCGCCCTCGGTTCTTTCTGATCGCTGATCAGGACGGCGGCGTTCTCGTCGAAGCGTATGTAAGATCCGTCTTTTCTCCGGATCTCCTTCTTCGACCTGACGATGACGGCGCGCACGACCTCACCCTTCTTGACGTTGCTGTTCGGCAGTGCATCCTTCACTGAGGCGACGATGATGTCCCCGATGGAGGCATACCGCCGCCTGGTTCCACCGAGGACCTTGATACACCGTGCCTTCTTGGCACCCGAATTGTCGGCAATTCTGACGACAGTAAATTGCTGTATCATCCTTACTCCCAGTTGAGAGCCTGAATCGATCCGCTAGGGCGTCTCCGCACCGATCCGCTCGACGACCTCAACCACCCTCCACCGCTTGTCCTTGCTCAGCGGGCGGGTTTCCACTATCCGGACTTTGTCGCCGATCAGGCACTGATTTTCGCCGTCGTGCGCCTTGACGTTTCTCGCCCTCTTCACCGATTTCTCGTAAAGGGGATGCTGCATCAGCCGCTCGAGCCTGACCACGACGGTCCTGTCCATCCTGTTACTGACGACGAAGCCGACACGCTCTTTCCGTTTACCTCTTTTCCCGGCTGCTGTCATGCAAACTCCTACTGTACTGCCTCCCGAATGCCCAGTTCAACCTCGTGAAGGATCGTTTTTATCCGTGCGATATCCTTTTTCAATATCCTGAGCCGCAGCGGGTTGTCGAGTTTCTGGGTTCCGCTGCGAAACTCCAGCCGCCACAACTCCTCCTCCATCTCCCTGAGCCTGGTTTCCAGCTCCGATGTGCTCATCTGTTTGATTTCGGCCTTCTTCATGATCGAACTCCTACTGCAGCCTGCGGGTGACTCTCGTCTTGATCGGGAGCTTGCTTGCGGCGAGCGTCATGGCATCATGAGCCAGCCTCTCATCGACGCCCTCGAGCTCGAACATGACCCTTCCCGGCTTGACCACGGCGACCCATCCCTCCGGGTTCCCCTTTCCCTTCCCCATCCTCGTCTCGGCTGGTTTCTTCGTCACCGGCTTGTCCGGGAAGATGCGAATCCACACCTTTCCGCCCCTGCGCACACGCCTCGTGAGCGCCACTCGCGCCGCTTCGATCTGCCGGTTGGTGATCCATCCGGATTCGATGGCCTGGAGACCGAACTCCCCGAAGCTCACCGTGCCTCCCTTGATCGCCTTTCCCCGCATTCTTCCCCGATGCTGTTTTCGATACTTGACCCTTTTCGGCATCAACATTTTACATTCTCCTCCGCTCGATCAGGACTCGGCCCGTGCCGCCTCGGCCTCCTCCAGCAGATCTCCCTTGTAGATCCATACCTTTATTCCGATCGTTCCGAACGTCGTGTGCGACGTGCTCGTGGCATAGTCGATGTCGGCTCGCAGGGTGTGGAGCGGCACCGGCCCGTCGTGGTAGCCTTCGCTCCGGGCGATTTCCGCACCGCCCAGACGGCCGCCGCACCTTATTTTGATTCCCTGCGCCCCCATACGTATCGCCGAGGTCACCGCCTTCTTCATCGCCCTTCGAAAACTCACCCGCTGTGCCAGCTGGAAGGCGATGTTGTCTGCAACGAGCTGTGAATCGAGCTCGGGTTTCTTTATCTCCTTGATATTGATCGATATCTCGTCCTTGGTGAGATGCGTGAGCTCGTCCCTGAGCTTGTCGACTTCCGCTCCCCGACGCCCGATGACGACACCGGGCCTGGCGGTATCGATGATGACCGTGACCTTCCTCGGAGTCCTCTCGATCTCCACTTTCGATATGGCGGCATGGGACAGCCGGCTCCTGATATACTTGCGTATCATCTCATCTTCGATGAGAAGATGAGGGGTGTTGCTCTTGGAGATCCAGCGGGACTTCCAGTCCTTGACGATTCCAAGGCGGAACCCAACGGGGTGCGTTTTCTGACCCAAAATAGCTCCTTTCCCGGGGTGTTACTCGTCGAATACCTCGCCGCGCGTCTTCACAACGACGCTGATATGGCTCGTCCTCCTGCGAATCATGCCGGCACGGCCCATTGCCATCGGTCGATAGCGCTTCAGCATGGGACCTTCATCGACGCGGATCTCAGCGACATACATGTCCTCCGGCCTTACATCGAACGAGCCCTTCTGTGAAACCGCGTTGCTGACGGCGGACTTTATCGTTTTCATAATCGGTACCGTCGAACGCTTCCCCGTGAACTGAAGGATCGTGTACGCTTCTTCGACCGGCTTTCCTCTCACCAGGTCAGCGACGAGACGAGCCTTGTGCGGGGAGATCCTGTTGAATCGGCTTGTCGCTCTGCTTTCCATGACATCTCCTCGACTTCCATCATCTATCGGACAGCGCTATCTTCTTCCGATTTTCCTCTCGGCCAGCTTGCCGCCGTGTCCCCTGAATATCCGGGTGGGAGCGAATTCACCGAGCTTGTGACCGACCATGTTCTCCGTGATGTAGACCGGTATGAATTTGTTCCCGTTGTGCACGGCAACCGTGAATCCGACGAACTCGGGTGTAATCGTGGAGCTCCGTGACCAGGTCCTGACGACCTGCTTGTCGCCGGTATCACTCATTCTCTTGACCCGCAGGAGAAGCCTTTCATCTACATGGGGACCCTTTTTCAGAGATCTTGCCATATCGTTCTACCCCTTATGGTGACAGCCGCCTGAAAACTCTCACTTCTTCCTCCGCCTGATGATGTACTTGTCGGAGAGCTTGCGCTTCCTGGTCCTGAGGCCCTTCGTCTTCTTGCCCCAGGGAGTGCATGGATGTCGTCCTCCCGACGCCTTTCCTTCACCGCCGCCCATGGGGTGGTCGATGGGATTCATGGCCACTCCGCGCACCTTCGGTCGCCTGCCGAGCCACCTGCTCTTCCCGGCCTTTCCGTGAGAGATATTCTCGTGGTCGATGTTGCCGACCTGGCCGATCGTGGCCATGCAGTCACGCCGGACGAGCCTGACCTCACCCGACGGGAGCTTGAGATGAGCGAATTTCCCTTCCTTGGCGACGAGGGTGACGCTCGAACCGGCGCTCCTGGCGATCTGCCCGCCCCTGCCCGGCTTCAGCTCCACATTGTGAATCTCGGTGCCGAGCGGGATCCGCTCCAGCGGAAGGGCGTTGCCGATCCTGATGTCGGCGTCCTCGCCGGATTCGATCCTGTCCCCCGCCTTCAGCCCGACCGGGTGGAGGATGTAGCGCTTCTCTCCATCGACATAGCTTATGAGAGCGATACGCGCCGACCGGTTCGGATCGTATTCCACCGACTTGACCTTCCCCGGCACTCCGGCCTTATCGCGCCGGAAGTCGACGACCCTGTACTTCCGCTTGTGTCCCCCTCCGCGACGTCTCACCGTGATGTGTCCGTGGTTGTTCCTGCCTCCCATCTTCCGGATGGTCGAGACGAGCGATTTCTGCGGACGATCAGTGGTGACGTCGTCGAAGGTCGATACCGTCCGGTACCTCTGACTCGGAGTTATCGGCTTGAAATGCTTGATGCCCACTGTTCTCTCTCCATTCTCATCGACGGCTGTACTGTTGAGTTCTCCGCACTGTATTCAGACGTATCGATCAAACACCTTCGATGACCGGGATCGTGTCTCCCTCCCGGAGTGTCACGATCGCTTTCTTCCAGGACGGCCTCCGGCCGCTGGTGAGTCCCATCCGCCGCTCTTTGCCCACGACATTGAACGTCCGTATGGCTGTCACCTTGACCGTGAAAAGCTCCTCGATCGCCCGGGCGATCTCGATCTTGTTCGCGTTCCGGTCGACCTCGAAGACGTAGTGGTTGCCGTCCTGCATCATCCGCGTGCTCTTCTCCGTCACGATGGGCCGTTTAACTATCTTGTGGTAATCCATTCTCTTCACCTGACTTGAGATCGTCTTCAGCAGCTTCTCTGTCGATGATGACCTTCGTCGATTTCATGACATCGAGACAGTTTGCCTGCCGGAACGTTTTTACGGTGACCCAGGGAATGTTCCTGCAGGACTTCACGACATTCTCCTTCTTTCCGTTCGTGAGAAGCAGGGTGTTCTGCTGTTCGAGGTCCATGGTGGTGAAGACATCGAACATGACCCTGGTCTTCGGCTGTTCCGTGAACTCGGGAAGCTCCAGGACCGCGACATTTCCTTCTCCCGCTCTCGCACTGAACGCCGAGATGAGAGCGAGCCGCCGCATCTTCTTCGTGATCCTCTTCTTGAAATTGCGGTCCCGGGGACCGAAGATCACCCCACCGCCTTTCCAGAGAGGCGACCTGATGGTACCGGCCCTCGCTCTGCCGGTCCCCTTCTGCCTCCACGGCTTACGGCCTCCACCCCTCACTTCCCTGCGATTCTTCGTGGACGCCGTGGCCTGGCGGCTGTTCGCCTGGTACGACACGATCACCTGATGAAGGAGATCGGTTTTCACGTCCCCGCCGAACAGCCAGCCAGGAAGACCGAAGGTCCCCTTCTGGTTTCCATCCGCTCCGTAGAGCGGGAAATCGATCGATCCAATTTCCTGCATTGATCCTACCCCGTTTTTCTCACGAGAACCATGCTGTTTCTCGAGCCGGGTACCGACCCCTTCACGAACAGCAGGTTGTTCTCCTTGTCGACTCGTTTCACGAGAAGGTTCTTCGCCGTGTGACGTTCGACGCCGTAATGTCCGGGAAGCTTCTTGTTCTTCCAGGTCTTCGAGGGGTCGGCGGATGCCCCGACCGATCCTGGAATCCGGTGCGTGTCCTTCGTTCCGTGTGTGGCCGGGAAACCGTGGAAGCCCCATCGCTTCATGCCGCCGGCGAACCCCTTTCCCTTCGACACTCCGAGCACGTCGACTTTCGTTTCCGGTTCGAAGATTTCGACGGTGAGCGTCTGACCCTGTTCCAGGTCCTCCTGCTCTTCGTCGATCCGGAACTCTCTGCGTATCCGCAGCGGTGCGATGCCCTTCTTCGCAAGTGCTCCCGCGACAGGCTTCGAGATCTTCCGCTCGCTGACTTCCTCGAAACCGAGCTGCACGGCCCGGTAGCCGTCCCGCTCGATCGTCTTGATATCGGTGATGACACAGGGTCCGGCCTTGATGATTGTCACCGGCACGACGGACCCGTCTTCCTCGAAAACCTGGCTCATCCCGATTTTCCTGCCTATGAGACCCAACATGTCACTGATCCTCTGCTAAGACTCGAGTTTGATCTCGACATCGACACCGGCAGGAAGATCGAGCTTCATGAGAGCATCGATCGTCTGCGGGCGCGAATCGATGATGTTTATCAGCCTCTTGTGTGTCCGTATCTCGAACTGCTCCCTCGATTTCTTGTCGACGTGAGGAGACCTCAGCACCGTCACGAGATGCCGTTTGGTCGGAAGCGGAATCGGTCCGGAAATGAGCGCTCCCGTTTTATGCGCAATTCTCACGATGTCCTTCGTCGACCTGTCGACGAGAGCATGATCGTACGACTTCAGGCGAATCTTTATTTTCTGGCCAGCCATCGATTCTCCTACTCGGTGATATCCGTGACGATTCCGGCGCCGACGGTTCTGCCGCCTTCCCTGATGG
>CAZMKB010000145.1:0-8899 GCA_964566685.1 uncultured Gemmatimonadota bacterium
AGCTCGAGCAGCAGGAACCGCGAAGACCGGGTCAGGTCCTCGAGCGCCGGCAGCGTCCGGTTTCGGAAGGTACCCGGTGCGTTTCGCTCGCGTCCGTCCAGGACGACGAGGGAAACGCCGAACGGACCCTCGAAGAGGCGCATGCCGTCGATCCTCCGGGCGGGCGGGAGATCCGTGAGGCCGAGGATGGACATGGCGTCGGGGGCGATGGAAATCCGCGGTATGATCGATGCCCGGTGACCCGACCGGGAGAGCTCGGTAGCCAGGTGAACGGTGAACAGGGAGTTCGCGATCTCGTCGTTTCCCGAACCGATCGCGACGAGGGAAGTGCCACCGGGCGGCCGCACCGGCTCCCGGGGGATCGCCGGAGACCCGCTTCCGGCCGGTTGTTTCCGGCCCGAAAGGAACAGGTGACCGATTTCCTCGATCTGCTTTTCCTTCCTGGTGGACTCTTCCATCAGATCTCGACGAGAGAGTTGACGTTGCCCCACTGATCCTTTTCGAAGTCGGCGTTGCTGGGATCGATGATCCAGTTCCCGTCGACGACGAACTTGTAGCTGTGTCTTCCCGTCTCGAGCGGGAGGACGATCCGCCAGACGCCGTCGCCGTCCTTTTCCATGCGGGTTTCCCCGGGATTCCAGGAGTTGAAATCTCCCGCCACCTGCACCGAGTGGGCCTCCGGGGCGTGCACAGAAAAGCGGACTCCCTCTTCGAGGAAGAGCGGCGCCAGGTCTTCGTGGCTGAGCTCGCGGACCACGGGTTCGACGGGAACGGTCCCTTCCCGGGCGACGATGAAATCTGCCAGCTGGAGGTAATCCATGAAGGCCGAGCTCTGCGGATCGAAATCGTGAAGCGGCATGCCGGAGAGTGCCGCTTCACGCACCCTCACGGTCTGGTGGATGGGAACGGGGAAGAACCGGTCGTCGAACTGCTCCTGCAGCTCCTTGTAGACCGTTCTCGAGTACTTCACCCGGTGATCGTACATCGTCTCGATCACCGTGTAGGGGAGGGTGCGGTTCCTGTTCCGCTCCACGAGACCCAGTTCGTCGAGGAGCCGGCTGACCCCGTGGATGCTGTACACGCTGGCTTCGATGGGGATGATGACCTCGTCGCTCGCCGTCAGTGCGTTGAAGGTGAGAAGCCCGATGGAGGGAGGACAGTCGATGATGATGTAATCGTATTTCTCTTCGAGAGATCCGAGCTTCTCCGCGAGGCGGTACTCCCTCCCCGGAAGACCCGACAGCTCCTGTTCCGTGGCGCAGAGGAGCACCGTCGACGGCGCGATGTGGAGCTTCTCCCTCACCCGGATCGTGATGTCGGCGATGCCGATGCCCTGACCGTGCGGTTCCCTCAGGACATCGTAGATCGATGTCTCGAGCCCTTCGACATCGATGCCGAAGCTCAGGCCTGCGTGCGACTGGGGATCGAGATCGATCAGGAGAACGTGGAAGTCCCTGAATGACAGTGCCGACGAGAGGGTGACGGCGGTGGTGGTCTTGCCGCATCCTCCCTTCTGGTTGGAGATCGAGATGATTCTCATGGTTCCCCCCGGACGAAAAGATCGCGGACAGCCTTCGTTCCTCTCACGGTATGCATGCGTGATCCTCGGGCTGGATCGGGGCGCTCGACGGGAAGACGCCCTCTCTTGTGCTGAATTCCCCTCACCGGCCGAATGAGCAGGATGCGGATGGAAAGACGCACCCGTTCCGGGATCCCTTTGCAGAAAGTATACCATATTTTCTACATAATGTCAATACAGCCCTACATTTAGTGCCCATCACACGGCTGCCCGTCAGAGGCGGTCGACCATGGGTGAAAAACGGCCGCTATGAAATCCGGTAACAGATATTGCGGACCGCTTTTCATAGCGATCCGTTCCCTCTCCTTCCCCGCCGTTTCGCCTCCTTCTCCTCGGGTTCCATCGGTGCGTTCGCCGCAGCCTCCGCACAAAGTAGCGAAGACTCCCGGCCCGGTACCGGCGGATACGGTCCCCCGGTTCGCCGGAAGAACCTTCTAATCCGTTTGTTTCTTCGGCCTTATGACGAGGGCCGGATTCAGTCTCCGCTCTGGCACGCACCTTGCTTTTCTCTGGGGCACAATCGGTCCATTGCTCACGGCAAACCCGGGGAAACCCGGGGACGCAAAGCTACGAGACTACGGTTTCCGCTCACAGCGGGACTAGGTCAGTCGGGCTGCCAATGGGAAACAATGTGTTCCTTCTGGCAGCCCTTTTTGTTTCCCTCCTGAGCAGCGGGGGGAACGACGAAGGAGGTCGACGATGAGACGAGAAAGAAAGAGCGCAAGACCCGTGGTAGTTGCACTCCTGGTCGTCATCGGGCTTCTCGTCGGTTGTGGGAGGGAGAGCGGTAATCCTCTCGCACCAGCTGATGGAGAGGTCTACCTGAGCACTATAGATGTCCTGCAGCGTGCAGCCTCGAGTCCCGGCCTGGCAGGCGCCGATCCGATCGAGGTGAGTTTCATGGTGACACCGGAGGAAGGTGGATACGGCGAGGCGGGTTTCGTCAGCTTCGAGGTCGAGCCGAACGGCGTGAAGCAGGCTTTCCTCGTCACCATCCGTATCGAGGATCCCGGATTCTACCTGGTCGAGCTGACCTCCCCCGATGGTTCCAGAATCCGGAAGGGTACCCTCACCATCCACGTCGAGGGTGCGGATCTCATCGGGCTGGATGGGTCGAACCTGGTCGTCTACGGTGAGACGAACTGGGGCTGGAGAAAGCTCCCCGTCCGTTACGATTCGAAAGAAAGCAACCTGATCGTCAACGTCAACAGGCTATCGCGGTACGCCCTTTCGAGAGAATAGCCGATTCGTCATCGTTTCTGTCACGTTGCCGGGTGCAATCGATGAACGGAACGAAGGGAGCAGGATGATGGCAAAAGGGAGAAAGGGAAGCCGGGCTGTGACGAGAGAACTGATGGCCAGACACCTGTCAGCGGAATCGGCGCGGATCACGGGAAGAGCCCGCACCGGCGAGGTGGAACGCATCCTCAGCGAGATGTGGAACCGGCGGGCTCACGTGAACACCGGGGGCGCATCATGGCTGGACTGGGCCAGAAGGGAGCTGTCGTCGGCACGGGGAACGTTCGACGGCCTCCCCTGGTTCTTCCTGGCCATGGGAAAATACTTCGAGACGTCGGGAAACTGGCGTGATGCACTCGACTGGTACGACATCGCCGCGGAGCGCGCGAAGAAGAGCGGAGACCCGAGCATTTCCTTCGACGCACTCGTCAGCCTCGGCCATCTTCGGGCGAAACGGGGCGAGCGTGCGGAAGCCGAGGCGCTCTATCGCACGGTGATCGACGAAGCCGGAGACCGGCCCGACCAGGAGATTCTCCTGCGTGCACGTGCCGGCCTGGGCGCTCTCCGTTTCGACGAAGGCAGATTCGGTGAAGCCCGGAACGCCTTCAGGAAGAATCTGAGAATTGCTGAGAAGATCGGCGATCTCACCTGGAAAGCGCACATGCTCAACGATCTCGGTGCAGTGCAGAGTGCAGCCGGAATGCCGGGGCAGGCGCTGCGTTCGTTCGGCGCCTCTCTGGAGATCAATCGTTCACGGGATTACGGCCGGGGCATTGCGCGGTGCCTTCACAACATGGCCACAGCGCAACTCGAACGAGGAGTGTTCGTTGCAGCGGGGGCCTCCTTTCGAGAGAGCCTCGAGGTTTCACGAACGCATGGGTGGGAGGAACTCGTCGTGATGAACCTCCTCGGTCGTGCTGAGGTACTTCATCTCGTGAGCGAAGACGATGCCGCTCACGCTCTCGCTACGGAGGGATTCGAGCGGGCCGCCGGTCTGGGCGATCCGTACTCGCGGCTCGAAGCCGGCCGGATAGCGGCACAGACCCTGTACCGTCAGGGGGCGAAGAAGGATGCCCTCGAGGTGCTCGAGGAGACGACCGAAGAGGCGCGTCGTCTCGGAGCCCTCATGGAGCTGGCGAAGGCCCTCGAAGCGCGGGCTCACTGTTTCCTCGATGACGGACGGACCGCACGGGCCGCAGCTGATCTCGCGAAGGTCAAAGAACTCTACGAGTCGCTCGGGCTCAAAACGAAAGCGCATCGGACCGGATCCCTCCTGAGAAGGATCAAGGGGAGGGGGAGCTAGTAACGGGAGGCTGGTCCGGAAACCTCAGGTGTTCCATCACTGAAAAGCCCCGCCCGGTGACAGGCGGGGCTTTTTCCTTCAGTTCCTTCAAGTTATTGACAATCAAGTTAGAACCGTTAAATTTATATATTTCTCCGATGCCCCCTTGTGTAACTGGTAGCACACGGGACTTTGGATCCCGGCGTCGAGGTTCGAATCCTCGGGGGGCAGTTTGGGAAATCGAGGAACCGCTGATAGAGGGGAAAGTGTCATGTCGGAGGACAAGGTCGATTTCGTCATACTTTCGGGAAGCGCGAACCGGAAACTCGCCGAGAGAATCTGCCGGTACCTTGACGTCAAGCCGGCGGACGTTTCCATCTCGAAGTTCGCCGATGACAACACGTTCGTGAAAATCAATCAGAATGTGCGGAAGAAGGATCTCTTCATCATCCAGCCCACCTGCCGGCCGACCAATGACAACCTCATGGAGCTGCTCATCATGATCGATGCCTCGAAGCGGGCCAGTGCGCGCAGCATCACGGCCGTCATTCCGTACTTCGACTACGCCCGCTCGGACAAGAAGGACCAGCCCAGGGTTCCGATCACCGCCAAGCTCGTCGCGGACATGATCACCATGGCAGGCGCCCACCGTGTCATCACGATGGACCTTCACGCCGAACAGATCCAGGGGTTCTTCAACATCCCGGTCGATCACCTCTATTCCGCGCCCGTCATGATCGATTATCTGAAGGGCCTGGGGCTCGGTGACTTCGTCATCGTCGCGCCCGATGCGGGAGGGGCCAACAGGGCGAGGGGGATCGCGAAGAGGATTCCCGCCTCGCTCGCCATCATCGACAAGAGAAGGGTCGGCAACGTGGATTACGCGGAGGTTCTCAACGTGGTGGGCGACGTCAGAGAAAAGAACTGCGTCATCGTCGACGACATCGTCGATACCGCCGGCACCCTCGCCAAAGGTGCCGCCGCCCTGAAAAAAGAAGGTGCGAAAAATGTCTATGCGGCGATCACCCATCCCGTGCTCTCCGGCGATGCCATCAGGAAGATCGAAGAGTCGGACCTCAAGGAGCTGATCGTCACGGACACCATACCCATTCCGCCGGAGAAACAGATAGGAAAGATCAAGATCCTCTCCGTCTCCGAGCTGCTCGGAGAGACGATTGCGAGAGTCCAGAAGGGCGAATCGGTGAGTTCACTGTTCATATGAGGAGGCACGCATGAAGAACGTCTTGATGAAGGTCCAGATGAGGGATGAGACGGGCAAAGGAGCCGCCCGGAAGCTGCGTGCTTCCGGCAAGGTTCCCGGAGTCCTCTACGGCCAGGGCATGAAGTCCGTGGCGCTCGAGGCCGACGCGAAGGAGCTCTGGGACCTGGTCAACTCCATCTCAATCGAGAATACCCTCGTCGACCTCATGGTCGAAGGATACCGGAAGAAGCCGCTGAAGACCATCGTCCGGGAGGTCCAGCTGCACCACATCAAGCCGCGGATCCTTCACATCGACTTCTACCAGGTGTCTCTCAAGAAGAAGATCTACGTCGAGATCCCGCTGGTCGTCACGGGTAAGCCGGAGGGTGTGCACAGTCAGGGCGGTATCCTCGAACATCACCTGAGAAACATTTCCATGAACTGTCTTCCGATCGACATTCCGGAGAAGATCGAAATCGACGTGTCCGATCTCATGATCGGAGACAGCATCCGCGTGAAGGATGTCTCGGTCGCGGACGCCGAGATCCTGAACGATCCGGAACAGCCGATCGCGACCGTCATCCCGCCGACCGTGGTCAAGGAGCCCGAGCCGGTCGAGGCCGCGGCCGAAGAGGCCGAGGAAGCGGAAGAGGGTGAGGCTCCTCTCGAAGAAACTGGAGGCGAGAAGGAGGCGGCCGAAGAAGCTCCGGCTGAAACGGAGAAGGAATAGTGCCTGCCTCCTCCGGCAGAGTTCTCATGGGGCTCGGCAATCCCGGCCGCAGATACGAGAGAACGCGACACAACACCGGCTTCTGGGTGCTCGACAGCCTGGCGCATCACTGGGATTTCCCTCTGTTCGTTGAGGAAGAGAACTACCTCATCTCCTCGGGCAGCTGGCAGAGGATTCCGGTGGACATGATCAAGCCGCAGACTTACATGAACAACAGCGGCCTGGCGCTCGTCGAGTACCAGCACCGTCATGTGTTCGACCCCGGGAATCTCCTGGTGGTCTATGACGATCTCGATCTTCCCGTCGGGTCGTTCAAGCTCAGGGAGCAGGGCGGCTCCGGAGGCCACCGGGGCATCGAGTCGGTCATAATTTCCCTCGACGGCCGGCCGTTCCCCCGTCTGCGCGTCGGCATCGGCACCGAGGACAGGCAGGAGGACGGGACCTCGTACGTCCTGTCGCATTTCGATCCGGACGAGGAGGACCTGGTCCTCGATGCGCTCCCGAAGATCATCGAGGCCGTCGAGTGCTTCTGCCGGGACGGCATCACCGAAGCGATGAACCGGTTCAACGTGCGCAGGGAGGAAAACAGGGCGTCGTAGGTCAGTCGATCCTCTCTCCCCGGATCGCCGGTTCTACTGCTCGTCTGTTTTGGAGGGGAATCGGCCCGTTGTCGACCAGCATGGGCATCGTCGGCCTTCCCAATGTCGGGAAATCGACCATATTCAACGCGCTGACCGGCGGCGCGGCGCAGGTCGCGAACTACCCGTTCACGACGATCGATGCGAACGTCGGCGTCGTTGAGCTCGCCGACGAGAGGCTCCGGGCGATCGCCCGGATCACGGCGCCCGAGAAGCTGACACCGGCGACCGTCGAGTTCATCGACATCGCCGGGCTCGTGGAGGGGGCGAGCAGGGGTGAAGGCCTGGGGAACCAGTTTCTCGCGAAGATCCGGGAGGTCGACGCGATCTGCCACGTGCTGCGGTGCTTCGAAGAAACCGATGTGACTCACGTGTCGGGCAGGCTCGCGCCGCTCGAAGATCTCTCGGTGGTGGACACGGAATTCCGGCTGGCCGACCTCGAAGTGATCGAGCGGCGGCTGGAGAAGGCCGGGAAGAAGGCAAAGGGAGGGGAGAAGGAGGAACGGCGCGCCGTCGAAATCCTCGAGGCCATCCGGGATGCAGTGTCGGCCGGTCGGAACCTGCGGGAACTCGATCTCGACGACCGCGGCGCCGGAATCCTCGACGAGCTCTCGCTCCTCATCCTGAAACCGGTGCTCTACGTGCTGAACGTGGACGAGGAGTATGCGGGAGACGCCCGGTCGTCGCCATGCTACGTCGAGGTGGAGGCGTGGGCCGACCGGACCGGAGCCCGGCTCGTGGGGGTGTCCGCGAAGATAGAATCGGAGATCGCGGCCCTCCCGCATGATGAGAGGACCTCGTTCGCCGAGGAGCTCGGGATCGGAGAGTCGGCTCTCGTCCAGCTGGTGCGGGAGAGCAAGGAGCTCCTCCATCTCGTCACGTTCTACACGATCAAGGGGAGCGAGACGAGGGCCTGGAACATCCGCGCCGGGTCGACGGCGGTGGAGGCGGCCGGGAAGATCCACAGCGACATCGCCCGCGGGTTCATCAAGGCGGAGGTGGTGAAGGCGGAGAATCTCATCGAGTGCGGGTCGATGGCGAAGGCGAGGGAAGAGGGGCTGGTGCAGATCGAGGGAAAGGACTACACCGTCCGTGACGGTGACGTCCTCCTGATAAAGTTCAACGTTTCCTGAACCCTACTCCGGCGAAAGACCGGGGTCGCGAGACCGAAGGGAGGAATGATGGCGGAACTCCGAACGTACGAGATGATGGTCATCTACGATTCGGGCCTGGAAGACGAAAATGTCGACGAAAAGGTGAAGAGGCTCGAAGAACACATCAGGAACGGTGGCGGGAACGCAGGCGACGTGTCGCGCTGGGGGAAGCGCAAGCTCGCTTACCCCATCGGAAAGAAGGAGAGCGGCAATTACCTCGTCGTGCCGTTCACGCTGAGTGCCGAGAAGCTGGAGGACCTCGAGCGGGGACTCAAGCTGGATGAGCAGGTACTGCGGTACCTCGTCATACGCAGGGACGAAAGAGAATAAGGAGTATTCGACATGATTCGATTCGGAAGACGGAGAAAGTGCCTGGTCTGTACGGGAGACGTCAAGGAGATCGACTACAAGGACGACAAGCTGCTCATGAAGTTCATCACGGAACGGGGAAAGATCGTTCCCAGGCGTACCAGCGGAATGTGCGCCAGGCATCAGCGGCAGCTCTCGACGGCAATCAAACGGGCCCGGTATCTCGCACTCATTCCGTATGTCGGCGAATCGCGCCACTGAGGTCTGTGCCAATCGCTCCGGAGCAGGAACCGTTGGAACGTGAAGAGCCCGTTCCGCCCCGCGGAACCGTCAGGTGGTACCGTATCGTATCGCTTCTCCTGGTCGTTCTGTTCACGAGTCCCGTCAGCCCCCTGTTTCTGCTCCTCCTCCCGCCGGGTGTCTTCTTCCTGGTTCTGGCGGGCTCGGCGGGGGCCAGACTGACGGGTTTTCTGATCGTCGTTCTCGCCTCCCTCCTTCTCGCACCCTGGGAAACAGGGCCCTTCGTCATCGTGTACCTGTTCACAGCGAGTGTGACGGCGGCCCTGCTCCTCACCCGGCTGCAGGACCCGGACGAGTGCACCGTGTACGCCTTGTCGGCCGGTACGGGATGGCTCCCCGCTTCCCTGTATCTCGCAGCGGGAGGATGGTCGGAGTTCACCGGCTACGAGGAGAACCTGTCCGGAGAACTCTCAGAGGCCGCACGGGAAGGGCTCACGGCCGATCTCTCCACCAGGCTCGGGACGGAG
>CAZMKB010000146.1:0-8899 GCA_964566685.1 uncultured Gemmatimonadota bacterium
CCTCATGAATCTCATTCCCCGGTTCTACGAACTCGAGAAGGGAACCATCCTCGTCGACGGAACGAACATCGAGGGGTACGACCTTGTGTCCCTCCGCAGAAGCATCGGCATCGTGACCCAGGACGTGATCCTCTTCAACGACACGGTTCGCGCCAATATCGCCTACGGGCTCGAAGCCGCTTCGGAAGACCGGATCGTGCACGCGGCCAGAATCGCCAACGCCTGGGAGTTCATCGAGCGCATGGAGGACGGCCTGGACACGATCGTCGGAGAGGGGGGAGGCAGGCTCTCCGGCGGTCAGAAGCAGCGGCTCTCGATCGCCCGGGCGGTGCTCAAGAACCCGCCCATTCTGATTCTCGACGAGGCCACCTCCTCGCTCGACACCGAATCGGAGCAGCTCGTTCAGGAAGCCATTGAAAAGCTCATGAGAAACCGTACTGTCTTCGTGATCGCGCATCGCCTGTCGACGGTGCTCCATGCGGACAGGATCGTCGTCATGAGGGCGGGCCGGATCGAGGACGCGGGACCCCACGAGAAGCTGCTCGAGACCTGCGGCCTGTATCGAAGACTCTACGAAATCCAGTTCAGCGACGAGAAGATATCCGGGGGGCTGTGAGGTGATCGGATGACGGCTCAGAAATTTCTCGTCGTGCAGCTCGGACGGATCGGCGATCTCATCCTGATGACGCCGATGTTCAGGACGCTCAAAGCGGCGGGAGAGGAGAACGAGGTCCACCTGCTCGCGTCCAACAGGAATGTCCGGGTGGCAGAGAAGCTTCCGGATGTCGACCGCGTCCATGTCCACCGGAAGCGGGTGGTTCACACGTTGAAGCTCATCCGGGCCATCAACCGGGAGCGCTACGACGTCTGGATCGATCCAAAGGACCACTACTCCAGCGAAAGCCACTACTTCGCGAAATTCTCCAATGCCGCTCTGAAGATCGGCTTCAACAGGAATGAGAACGGGGTGTTCGACATTCCCGTGTCGTCCGACGTCGAACAGGCGGCGCTCCACGCGGTCGAGAGGAACCTGATGGCGCTCGCTCCGCTCCGGCTGGAACCCGCGGCGAAAAGGCCGGTTCTCTCCGTCGACGGCACCTCCCGCGCGCGTTTGAAGACGTTCCTCGAACGGCGGCGCATCGGACGCTATGTCTGCGTGAACATCTCGGTGGGGACCGAGGAACGGCGCTGGCCGGTCGAGAACTGGGTCGGGTTCCTGAGCGAGAGGAGCGACCCGGAGCTGCGTTTCGTCGTGATCGCCGAGCCGGACGACGAGGACCAGGTGCAGGTGATCATGAACTATGTCCCGGGTTCCTTCCACTACGAGACCCCCGAGATCAGCGATGCCTATCCGGTGATCGAGCAGTCACTCATGACGATCACCCCGGACACGGCGGCCGTGCACATCGCGGCGGCGTTCGACGTCCCCGTCCTGGGGCTCTACTTCGATCACGAGGCCAACTACAGCAAGTTCCGGCCGCTCAGCACCTTTCACCGCGTCGTCAGGCCGCCCGGTACCGGCAGGACCGTTGCGGACATACCCGTGGACCTCCTGGGGAAGAGCTACGACCGGCTGATGAAGGACATCGGCGGCGACACGGAGTACGTTGACAAGAGCGGCGGATAGTCGGGATTCCGGGCACTAGCTCCTGGGCAGGAGGAGGGAGATCGGGAGGATGATCTCCTCCGGCGAGATGCCGCCGTGCAGGAAGCTCCCGTAGTAGCGGTTCTGGTACTCGCGCAGCTTGGTCGGGTAGACGAAGTAGCAGTCCTCCTGAGCGAAGATGAAGTTCGAGTTGATTCTCTGCTGCGGGAGGCCGATCGCTTCGGGTTCCTTTTCCGAGTACACCTCTTTTCCCTCCGCCCTGAGGTTCTCCCCGAACTTGTAGCGGAGGTTGGTCGAGGCGTCCCGCTTCGCATAGACCACGATGGGGTGAAAGCAGTGAACGGAGCCGTGGTCGCTCGTCAGGAGAACGGGGATTCCCTGTTTCGCAGCCGTGCGTATCAGGTCGTAGATGCTCGAGTACAGGAACCAGGTCCGTGCCATGGAGCGCATCGCTTCCTCGTCGGGAACCATCTCCATGAGGATGTCCGACTCGGACCTGCCGTGCGTGAGGATGTCGATGAAGTTGTAGACCACCGTCACGAGGTTGCTTCTCAAAAGATCCGGCATCTTCTTGAGGAAGTTCTGCCCGTCCTCCTTCGTGAGGATGCGCTCGAATCTGATCCTGCTCACTTCGTCGTAGCCGAGGCGCTCGAGCTGTGCGATGAACAGCTCGCGTTCGAACCTGTTCAGGCTCACTTCGTCGTCCGCCTTCAGATCCCAGTATTCGGGAAACTGGTGCAGGATCTCGAGCGGCATGAGCCCGCTGAAAATCGCGTTCCTGGCATAGGGTGTGGCCGAGGGGAGGATGGAGTAGTACAGCTCCGTCCTCACGTCGAAGAGGGCGGTGATCTCCGGAAGGAGGCTTTCCCACTGGTCGAGCCGGAGGCAGTCGATGACGATGAAGAGGATCCGGTCGTGTCCGGAGAGCGCCGGGTAGAGGTACTTCTTCACCAGGTCGGTCGAGAAAACCGGGCGCTCCGCGTCCGGTGAGAACCAGCCACGGTAACGGCCTGCGAAGTAAGTGGAGAACCTGCTCCTGAGCTCCTTCTTGAGATCGGTGACCGAGCCGAGGAGACCCGACTCCTCCTGTTCGATCAGGCTCATCTCCCAGCGGGTGATTCTGAGGTAGAGGTCCGCCCACTCCTGCCAGGTGAGATCGGCGCCGATCATGTTCTGCAGGTCTCTGAACGACGCCGCGAAATCCTGCACCAGCCTGTCCTGAGAAATCTTCTCCCCCTCGAGAAACCTCTTGCAGACCGAGAGCAGCTGCCTGGGATTGAACGGCTTCACGATGTAATCGTTCACTTTCCTGCCGATCGCCTGGTCCATGACCTCCTCTTCCTCGCTCTTGGTGACCATGACGACGGGGATGTGGGGGAACTCGAACTTGATCTCTTTCAGGATGGTGACGCCGCGCTTGCCGGCCATCTGCTCGTCGAGCAGCACCAGCTCGAACGGGTACTGCCGGAGAAGCACCATGGCGTCCTCTCCGTTCGTCGCGGTGGTGACATCGTACCCCTTCTCCCGGAGGAAGATGACGTGGCTCTTGAGAAGGTCGACCTCGTCGTCCACCCAGAGCACCCGGTTTCTCGTTCGTTTCGTTTCCACGGCGATTCCCCTTGCCCGGCGGTCCCGTCTGCCGATGTCATCTCATCACGGAAGGGGCACCGGCAATCGTAAGTATAGGGCCGGAAATTCCGCGTGTCAACGCGCCGAAATCGCAGAAATCGCCCCGGGCGCTTGACTTCGGTGAATTTGTTATGATACAATAGGCATGTTCCGGAATCTTGTTTCCGCCGCCGCAACGGATCACTGAAAACCGCGTACCAGGAGGTTTCCATGAAGCTCACGTCCTGTCTCACTGTTCTCACGCTGCTATTCGTCACGGGAACCTCACGTGCCGGGTACATCACACCCGATCTCGAGCATCAGCTCGACAGGATGGAGGAGGGTGAATTCATATCCGCCCTCGTCATGCTGGATGATCAGACCGACATCGTCGCGCTCGATCAGACCCTGGCGGAGATGAAGGCGCCGCGGGCCTATCGCCACGAAGTCGTCGTTCGTGCCCTCAGGGACAAGGCGGAGGAGACACAGGGAGAGCTGGTCGCTCTCCTCGAAGCTGCGATGTCCAATGGTTCGGTGAACGACTTCGAGACGCTCTGGATCGCGAACATGATCGTGGTGGAGGCGACGGAAAAATTCCTCCGGCAGCTGGCCGGACGGGCCGACGTCAGCGCCCTGTATCTCGACTACGAGATCGAGACCATCGAGCCGGTGGCGATGAATGCCTCGGGACCCAGGGACGTCGCTTCGATCGAAGAAGGGCTCGAGCGGATCAACGCCCCTCTCGCCTGGGCTCGTGGCTACACGGGTGAGGGCAGGCTCGTCAGCAATCTCGACACCGGGGTCGACGGCGACCATCCCGCGTTCTCGTCCCGCTGGCGGGGAACGCACGAGCCGAGCGGGGAGTGCTGGTACGACCCCGTGACCGGCACGGATTACCCGTTCGACTTCAACGGTCACGGCACGCACACCATGGGGACGACCTGCGGCTACGAGGCGAGCTCCGACGACCACATCGGCGTGGCCTACGACGCGGAGTGGATCGCGGCCGGTGTCATCGACCGTGTCGACATCCCGACGACGATCGCGGATGCCATCACCGCGTTCCAGTGGACCGCCGATCCGGACGGAGATCCGGGAACGGTCGACGACGTGCCGGATGTCTCGTCCAACTCCTGGGGCATCTCGCCCATCTACCACGGAAGCTACCTCCCCGACGGTGCCTGCGACCAGATGTTCTGGAGCGTACTCGATGCGTGCGAAGCCGCCGGCGTCGTCGTGGTGTTCGCGGCCGGCAACGAGGGCACGTCGGCCCCCAATGCGGTCAGAAATCCGGCCAACCGGGGTGTCGATCCCTACAACTCCTTCTGCGTCGGTGCCATCGACGGTTCGAACTACGGGAACGATCCCGTCGCGAGCTTCTCGAGCCGCGGCCCGGTTCCGAACGACTGCGGGAGCTTCACGACGAAACCGGAAGTGAGCGCCCCCGGCGTGAACGTGCGGTCGGCCTACCCCGGCGGAGGGTACACCTATCTCTCCGGCACCTCGATGGCCTGCCCCCATGTCGCCGGAGCGGTCGCCGTGCTGAGAGAGGCCGATCCGAACGCCACGAGCGAGCAGGTGAAGTTCGCCCTGATGGAGTCGGCAGAGGACCTTGGGACCACGGGGGAGGACAACACCTACGGCTTCGGCCTGATAGATCTGAACGCCGCCCTCGACATCCTCGGCGCCTCCGGGTGCTGGTGGGAGCTCACCTGCGAGGTCAATGATCCGCCGGCTGTGATTCCCCCCGAGGGAGGATCGTTCTCGTTCGATGCGTCGCTCACCAACCACTGCGACTCGTCCCGCACCACCGACATCTGGACCATGGCGAGGCTGCCCGGAGGCTTCCTCTACGGACCGGTCCTCGAGTTCGAGAACGTCCCCTTCGCACCGGATCAGATGAGGAGCGTCACGGGGCTCACCCAGGTCGTTCCGGCCGGCGCCCCGGAAGGCTCCTACAAGTACAAGATCTACTACGGCGATTTCCCCGACGCTCCGAAGGACAGCTGCTCCTTCAACGTCTACAAGCAGGGTGAGGGAGGCGGCGGTCCCTACAGCGTGCTGATTCTTCTCTCGGACTACTCAACAGGGGAAGCGAACAACGCCGTGGACGCGATCATGGCGGACGGGCGCTTCACCGGCGTCGACGTCATGGATGTCCAGTCGTACACGCCGTCGGTCGACGAGCTCCTTCCCTACGACATCGTCCAGGTCTGGTCGAACTACCAGTTCGCCGACGCCTCAGGGCTCGGGAACGTCCTGGCCGATTACGCCGACCTCGGCGGAGCGGTACTCCTGTCCCAGTTCTCGTTCACGAGCTCCTGGGCCATCGGGGGCCGGATGATGAGCGAGTACAGCCCGCTCGGAATCGGCTACAGCTACTTCAACCCGGTGACGCTGGGCACCTACGATCCCTCTCACCCGATCATGCTGGGCGTGGCGACACTCTCCGAAGGAGCCTACTCGGTGGACGCCCCGACACAGCCCAACGCCGAAGTCGTGGCCTGGTGGAGCAACGACACGCCGTGCGTCGCCGTCAACGCGGAGGCTCCGCGGGTGGTTGCGCTCAACATGTACTTCGGAGTCACCTACTTCCAGATCGGCGGTGACTGGGAGATCCTTCTCCCCAACGCGCTGGCCTACGCCGGAGACAACTCGTACCTGCGCGTGACCGGCCGGGAGACGGACGACCTGTTCTTCATCGGCACGGACCGGGGCGGCTCCGAGGCCGCGGCAGGCATGACCCGTCCGGTCCAGTCGCCGGCGACCGTGAGCACCTCCATCTTCGATCTGGAGTGAAGGAAGTTTCAGGAGACCGTCACCGGCGTGGCGGTCTCCTGTCATGTCTGCCCGCGTGTCCGCTATCTGAACCGCCGGGATTTCACGAGGGTGACAGCCCGACGACAGGCAGGCAGGATCTGTGGTTAAGCTGATTTTGAGGCATAGCGGGACGCTTTTTGCTGACGTATTCTAAACACGGGTAATAAGTATCCGTCATCCACACTCCTCCCGCCCGGCCGCTCTTTTCTCCATCCTCTTGAATTTCAAGAACATAGAAATTTATCACTCTCCGGCACAGTTTGTGCATGAGTAATTGACGCGCACATAACAATCGAATTCCAAAAAAGCGTTTCAAAGATACCCGCCTGGCTTCTGGCCGGGGTTCATGGCAAGGATGAGAGGAGGAGGATTCTCATGAAGACGAGAACGCCAGCAATCTGCCCGTTCCTGTTCGACGCGTGCAAGGATCACGTCTATGGTCTTGCACCGCCGACACCGGACGAGATCCTCAACTACTGCCTGTCGAAGAATCACTGCAACTGCAGGATCTTCAAGGCGCGAAAACTCGTAAAAGTTGCGTAGCGGCATAGTTCAGGCGAGGACCCTCGGGCCCCTGCACAGTGCTCAGAGAGCACAGCCGTAGCCGACATGCGGGAGAGCCTGCGGGAAGTCGTTTCGATTGGGGGATTGCCTTCCTCCCCAGCAGTCCCCCTCTGCCGGAGGGCATCCTGCGAACAGCGGGATGCCTTCCATTGTTTTCGTTCACGGCGTTTGCACTCCTCGACAACCCGGGCTTGTATGACTGCTCCCGCCTCGTTATTCTTATGAGAGCTGTCCGGTCTCGTCGCGTCCGGACCGCGTGAGCAGCGGTCCCGTCTGCGGCCGTTCAGCGTTCCTCTCACACCCGGAGGTTTCGTGAATCCGTCGGCTGTCGTCGAGACACTCGGACGTGTCCTCTGGGGAACGCCGTTGCTCATTCTCCTTCTCGGTACCGGGGTTCTCCTCACCATCAGGCTCCGGCTGATCCAGGTCTCCGGCCTCCCCCGGGCTCTCTCGGTCATGATACGCAGGGCCAGGACTCTCGGGCCCGACAGTATTCCCGGAGACATCACCCCGTTCCAGGCTCTCATGACTTCGTTGGCGGGGACGGTGGGCAACGGCAACATCGCCGGTGTCGCCACGGCCATTGCGGCGGGGGGGCCGGGTGCGCTCTTCTGGATGTGGATGAGCGGATTTCTCGGGATGGCCACCAAGTACGCGGAGTCGTTTCTCGGGGTGAGGTTCCGCCGGCGCCACCGTGACGGCACGATCGCGTCGGGTCCCATGTACTATCTCACCGAAGGAGCCGGCCTGCCGATCCTCGCGGCGGCGTTCGCCTTCTTTCTCGGCGTGCGGACCCTAGTGTCGACGTCGATCGTGCAGACCAGCTCCATCGCCATCGCAGTGGAAGAGGAGTTCGGCATCCCCCACATCGTTACCGGCGTCAGCCTCTCGCTCCTGACCTGGCTCGTCATTATCGGCGGCATCAGGAGGATCGGCAGGATCGCGGAGAAGCTCTCTCCGTTCATGGTCCTCCTCTACGTCGGAGGGGGGCTTTTCATCGTCCTCTCCAGCCTTTCCATCCTGCCGTCGGTGCTCGCCCTGGTCGTGAAGTCCGCGTTCAGCCCCGCCGCGGCGACCGGCGGGTTCGCGGGTGCGACGGTGAGGATGGCCGTGCGGTTCGGCATTGCGCGGGGCATCTACTCGAACGAGGCGGGAACGGGGAGTGCCCCCATCGCCCACGGCGCCGCCCGCACGAGGAGCCCGAGAGAGCAGGGGCTCCTCGCCATGATGGACGTGTTCGTCGACACGCTGGTCGTCTGCACCCTGACCGGACTCGTCATCCTCATGACGGGGGTGTGGTCGAGCGGGGACACCAGCACCGCCCTCACCCGGGCGGCATTCCAGACCACACTTCCGGGGCTGGGGCTGGTGGTCGTGGCCGCTTCGTTCCTCTTCGGCTACTCGACGCTCATCAGCTGGCCCTACTACGGCGAACAGTGCTTCTCCTATCTCTTCGGAGATTGGATCAGGAAACCCTTCCGCTGGGCCTTCTGCGTCGTCATGATCCTCGGTACCATCCTGCACGTCGAGACGGTCTGGAACATCGCCGACATCCTGAACGGGCTGGGGACCATACCGAATCTCATCGGCGTCCTCTTCCTCTCGGGGCTCGTCGTGCGGGAGAGCAGGGAGGAGGCGGGATGACGGTGCGGCCCGCCGCATTCCTACTCGTTCCGTTTCTCGCCGTTCAGACGGGTGGTGAACCCTGCGGAGCCTGCACGATCCTGGTGACCGGGGACTCCGTCACCGAGGGTTACATCGACGGCTCTCTCGATCCGGAGAGGGCGTACCCGTCCATTCTCGAGGAGCTGGTGTGCCGGGAAGAGCCGTCCCTGGCCGTCGTCAATGCGGGGAGAGGCGGAGAGACGAGCGCCGAGGGGGCTCTCCGCTTCGCCGGGGATCTGCAGGAGACGGAGCCCTGCGTCGCCGTCGTCTTCTTCGGCCGGAACGACATGATCACCGGTGCCGGCGGGAGCCCCCGGGTGACGCCGGAGAATTTCGGGGAGGCTCTCCGCTTCATGGTCAGGGAGTCCGTGGCACGGGGGACGGCGCCGGTTCTCGTCACGCCGCCGCCGGTACTGGCGGAGAGGTACTACCTGCATCACGACCGGGAGCGATATGAGGCCTTCGGAGGGATCGAGGCTCTCCTCGACGAATACGATGCGGCGGTTCGCCGGATCGCACGTGAGGAGAGCGCCCTTCTGGCCGACCTCCGGCCGCTCTTCTCCGACTCGCTCGAAGTCCTCCTCGGGCCCGACGGCTCTCATCCGGCTCCTGCCGGGCACCGGGTGATCGCGGAGG
>CAZMKB010000147.1:0-8426 GCA_964566685.1 uncultured Gemmatimonadota bacterium
CCTTCTTCTGAACCAGTGCGCTCATGTTTTCTCTCCTTTCGTACCGATGGTTCCTTCGGTATATTCGTTTCCCGGACCGGCGGGTCCGGGTCCGATGTCCCTCTTTTCACTCTCTGTTTTCGGTTTTGGTTACGTGGCCCCACACTCGCTGCACAGTCCGGTCAGGAGGACCTGCAACTTCTCGACACGGAAGCCGGAAAGACCCTTCACCCGCTCGGCTGCCGGGCTGGAGAGGTCGAGGTCGAGATCGTCGACTCTCCCGCACAGGCGGCAGCGGGTGTGAGCGTGAGGGTGGATGTCGGGATCGAAGTGTGAAACATTCCTTTCGATGAAGATCTCCCTGATTTCTCCCAGATCAGTCAGCTCGTGCAGGGTCGTATAGACCGTGCTCCGGGAGAGGGAGGGGTAGTCATCGATGAGGCTCCGGTAGATCTCTTCGGCCGTGGGGTGATCCCTGTTCCCGCACAGCATCCGGAAAATCGCCAGGCGCTGCGGGGTCAGCCGGTGTCCCGAGCTTCTCCAGAGCGCTGTCAGTTCCTCGACGGTATGCACGTTATGTTTTCCCCTCGTTCCACTAATCAGTAATTATTACTAATATATAATAAATATAATATAAAAAGACGGCATGTCAAGAGGAAAATCTTCGTCTCCGGGCGGTTCTGAGTCGGGCAAGCCAAAGTTATTCATACGATTTCGAGAAGGCTTCGAGGCCCGAGGCGCGAGCAACCCGGAGGCGTACCTGGAGGGTACGTTGAGGATTGCGAGCGCCGAGAACGAAGAAGCAGTCCGAAAGCGGCCGCCAAAATCGAAAGCGTATGGATAATTCGGGCTAGAGTTTCTGAATGAGAAAAATGATATAGCCCGCGTAGCAGGCGACGAGGAGTATTCCGCCGCTCCGGGAGACCGTCAGGTTCCGTCTCATCAGGAGCCACGGCAGGAAGCTCGTGAACATCATGACCGCGTAGTCGATCACCAGACCGCTCTCCACGAAGCCGCCGGGTATGGGGATCGGCCGTACCATCGAAGCTATGCCGAGGACGCTCATGATGTTGAACACGTTGCTGCCCACCAGGTTGCCGATGCTGATGTCCATTTCCTTCCTTATGGCCGCGACGACCGATGTGGCGAGTTCGGGGAGCGAGGTCCCGAATGCCACGATGGTCAGCCCGATGAATTTCTCGCTCACTCCGAGGATCTGCATGATCTCCACGGCTGAGTCTACCACCACGTCCGCCCCGAGCACCACACCGGTGATTCCTACCAGGACGAAGAAGACCTGCTTCGACCTCGACTCGACGTATTCGACTTCTTCGATCCCGAGCTCGGCGGCGGCCTGTTCCTCGTTGCCGGTCTTCGCCGCTTCCCGCCGGCCGAGGCAGTAGTTGATGTAGGTGTAAATGATGATGCCCGCGAAGAGGGTCATCCCCTCGATCCGCCCCAGCATCGAATCCCACGACAGCACGAGGAGGGAGAGGGAGATGCCCAGCATGATCGGGATGTCCAGTCTCACCACCGACCGGTGACTCGTGATCGGCTGGAAGAGGGCCGCCATCCCAAGGACGAGGGCGATGTTGCAGATGTTGCTCCCCACGACGTTTCCCACGGCGATCATGCTCTTGTCCTTGACGGACGAGACGACGCTGACAACGAGCTCGGGCGCGGAAGTGCCGAATGCGACGACGGTCAGACCGATGACCACCGGGCTTATTCCCATGCTTTTCGCGAGGCTGGAGGATCCCTTGACCAGCCACTCGGCACCGAAGTAGAGCAGCACGAAACCTATCAGGCAGTACAGAATGAGCAGAGCCACGGGCGTTGAACCTCCCCGGGAGAGAAGGGGTCGTCTGCATGTTCACCGGATGCCGTATAGTATGAGAAACAGGTTCTGAAAGCAAGACGGAAGAGCCGGTGAGGCCGGCGGAAACAGCGAATTACTGGTAATTCCGGTGAAATTTTACTATTTATAGGAAGAGGGTTGCTTTTCCGGCGGAAGAATCAGGTCGAGTCCGTCGGGTCTTCGCTGTCCGGCCCGAAGCGGTGCCGGGACAACCGGAGATACGTCCGGTGTACAGTATATGAGCGGGAGCTATGACAGTGGCAGGCCTCTTTTTCCAGGATAAGGTCGTTCTCCTGACCGGTGCATCGCAGGGAATCGGAGCCGGGCTCGCGCGGAGGCTCTCCATGCAGGGGGCGCTTCTCGTCGTGACGAGCCGGGATCTCGGTGACCTGAGGACTATGATAGCCGGGCTCCCGTTTCCCGAAAGAGCCACGCCGATTCCGGCGGATCTCAGCGTCCCGGGCGAGGTAAAGAGGCTCACCCGCGAAGCCTCCGGGGTCGACGGAGGCATCGACGTGCTCATCAACAACGCCGGCGTCGGCTACTATGCCCTGGCCGAAGAAGCCAGGGAAGAGAAGCTCAGACAGCTTTTCGAGGTGAACACGTTCTCTCCCTTTCTGCTGGCCCAGGCGCTCCTCCCGGGATTGAAGGAGCGCGGCGGGCGCATCGTCAACGTCGTCTCCTGTGCGGGACGGGTTCCCATCCCGACCGTTGCGGTCTACGGCGGGAGTAAATCGGCACTGGCCATGCTGATGAACATCATGAGGCTCGAGATCGAGCCTTCGGGCGTGGATGTGATCAACGTGTACCCGGGAACCGTGGACACGGGATTCGAAGAGAATGCACCACGGGAGCGGAACAGGGTGGGGCTCTGCCCCGGAGGAGGGTGCGGAAGCCCTGTCGACGTCATCGTCGACAGGATCATGTCGGCGGCCGCCGGACCGGCCGGCGAAGTGTGGCTCGAAGAAGACGGGAGAACCATGGCCGCACGTGCCATACTCGCTCCCGGGGAGGTCGACGAAAAGATGACTCCGCTGCGCGACAGAGTGCTCAAAACCGGCAAGGCATCGAAACCTCACGAAGAGCGGCTCTGGCGGCTCTGGCAGATCGAGACTTCCTTCGCCTGTAACCTGAGCTGCGTCATGTGTCCGTGGCGCGAGATGCGAAGAGATATGAAAAAGGAGGACGGCCTCATGTCCGAGGAGGTGTGGGAAGCGCTCGGGCCGCACCTGACCGAGGTCGCGGAGGTCGATTTCTCCGGCGGCGGTGAGCCGCTCACCCACCCCCGGCTGGCGGAGCGGATCGCCCAGGCGAAGGCGGCCGGCTGCAGGACCGGCTTTCTCACGAACGGGACGCTCCTCGACGAACACGCCATGAACAGGATACTGGCGGCGGATGTCGACTGGATCTGCTTTTCGGCCGACGGCTCGAACGCCGGGACGTTCGAGAGGATCCGGCGCGGCTCGAGCTTCGACGAGTTCTGTGAGAACGTCAGGCGCCTGACCGATTCCCGCAGAGGAGTCGTACCACGGGTGCTCTTCAATTTCGTCATGATGCCGGAGAACGTCGACGAGCTCGGGGGCATCGTGGAGCTCGCCGCACGTCTCGGAGTAGACCAGGTCAACTTCAAACAGTGCGACGTGATCCGCGGGGACCAGGGAAAGGACAGGGGCCTCTTCGGCCGGAAGAAGGACAGAGAGATCAAGAAATACGAGAAAGAGCTGGGGAAAGCACGGAAGCTGGCGAAGAAGCTCGACATCGAGACCACCGCGTTCTCGTTCACGCCGGAAGAGCTTGCCGTCTGCAGCCAGGACCCGAGGACCTCGATATTCGTCAGCTGCGACGGAAGGGTTTCGCCCTGCATAAGCCTCGCCATCGGCGGCCCCACCACATTCCTCGGGGACGATGTCACCATGCCCTCGGTCCACTACGGGCGCCTGCCGGAGCAGGATCTCCTCGACATCTGGAAGAGCGACACCTGCCGGTTCTACCGGGAACGATTCGAGGAGCGGGTGAGCGGATACAACATCGCTCTCTCGGGCGCTCCTTTCGAAACCTCCCTCTCGAAGCTGCGGGAGTCGCTCGAAAACGCAAAGGAATCCATGCCTCCCGCTCCGGAAGGCTGCCGGATCTGCCACTACCTCTACGACATCTAACCCGAATACAAAACCTTGAAGATCTCAGGACAGACGATGATCCCGGCGGCGATCCTCCTCGCCGGCCTCCTGCTCCGGATCGTTGCCGCCGATTCCTACTGGAAGTGGCACGACCGTGCCTTTCCCGGGGCGTGGGAGGTATCCCGGCTCGTCCTGAGCCACGACGGCCAGCAGTACATCCATCAGGCGCGTCCGGACACCTGGAGGAGCGCCCATCCTTACTATCAGGAGTGGGAACGGAAGCCGTATTACCGGCCCCCGCTCGCCTCCTACTATTTCATGTATCTCTTCCGGGCGAGCTCCTTCGACCGCCCGGCCGTTTCTATCGTCCAGTCGGTCCTCGCCGTCGGTGCGTACCTCTTTCTCTTCCTCATGGCCAGGCATCTCTTCAGCTTCCGGATTGCCCTCTTATCCCTGCTCGTCCTCGCGTTCCACCCCGTCCTGATTTTCTACGATACCTCTTTCGAGGATTCTCCGCCCGCCCTCTTCCTGCTTTCCCTGGCTCTCTCCCTGGTCGTCCGGCCGCAGGGAAGGGCATGGCGGCGGTGGGTACCGCCGGGAATCCTGATGGGCATGACGCTCCTCGTCCGGCCGAACCTGGCGATCATCTTCCCCTTTCTGGCGGTGTACCTCTGGCTTCTCGAACCGGGAGGGCGAGCGGGGAGAACGCTCCAGTTCAGCCTTCCGGTCCTTGTGCTTCTGTCTCTGCCCGTGTGGCACAACTACCGGGCATCAGGGCGGCTCACCTTCGTGACCGACACCGCCGGCGAAAATCTCTACTGGGGCAACAATGCCCATCCGGACTATCGCATCACGACGCAGGGCTTCTGGCGGATACCGCTCGTCGACTATGACAATCCGGCACGGCTCCTCTTCGACGCGATCAGGGAAAATACCGGAGAACAGACCCTCGACCGCGCGTTCCGGGCTCAGGTGGTGAGCTACGTGCGGGAGAAGCCGCTCGAGGCCGGCTACGGGCTGCTCAGGAAGGCGATCAGGCACCTGTCCAACTACGAAATCCCGCGGAACAGGAACTTTTCCTGGCTGGGAACGAGCTCACTGCCGTTCCGACTCCCGCTCGTTCCCTACTCGATCCTGGCCGGCCTTGCGCTCCTCGGGTGGGTCACGGTCGCTCCGCGATCACGCCCGCTCCTCGTTCTCGTCGCTCCCTGGATCGCCGTCTTCCTCGCCGAGGTGATCTTCTTCAACGCGAGCCGGTACCGCGCGCTCGGGCTGCCGTTTCTGGTGCCCCTGGCGGTGGCCGGAGCCTTCGCTGTCTCCCGGGAACTCTCCCGCCGGAGATGGAGCCGCAGTACGGGCGCGGTTCTCCTGATCAGCCTGTTCTATCTCGCGGGCCGGTACTGCGTACCGGATGGGGAAAAGCAGTCATATCTGTCAGCGAGCTATTACAAGGCAGCCATGCTCGAAGCATATGCGGGGCCGGACGGAGAGTTCAGGCTGATCAGCGAAGATCGCTTCACGGAAAATCTGCGCCGGTCTCTCCTGCTCGATCCCGCCAATCTCGACGCATTCAGCATGGAGGTGAAGTACCTGACTGTGGCCGGGCGGCTTCAGGAGGCGGACAGGCTTCTCCGGGAACAGCGGGAACGATGCCCCGGGCACGACTTCCTCTGCTCCCGGGTCTGCACGTCGCTCGAGTACTTCTTGAGACACGTCAGTGACATCCGGGAGAGTACCCGTTTCGAAGCAGGGGGTGGGAGGGGTGAACGGAAGATGAGGGAGCCGTAATCAGCGGTCCCTGCGGGCGGCGCGGGCGAAGCTCGTGAAGTACTTCCTCCACATGATGTCCGTGGACCCGTACTCGTTGTCATAGAGCAGGTAGTCCACCAGCAGCTCCCTGGCCCGCATCAGTTCCCGGAGCCGGCGCCGGTTCGAAGGATCGGCCGCCGTGAGGTCGATCAGCTCGAGCATCCGGTCGACGGCCAGATCGAAGGACCTGCCCTTCTGTTCGTTCTTACGCCGGATCGCCCGTTCGACTTCACTGCCGATGTTCGCCATCTGTTCGAGAAAAGACAGTTCCCACCATCTGCCGGACGCCAGTGATGCGTGCCGGTTCATGATACCACCAGCTCATGGACGATGTCGAGAATCCGCCTTCGAACCTCCGGATCCTCGATCGTCCGGCTCCTGTTTCCCTGAGACGGACGCACGTTGATCATGGAATCGAATTCGACGAACTCGTCACCACGGAATTCGGGGTACAGGTTGATCCCCCACAGATCTTCCTGCTCGGATCCTGTTTCGAGCAGGAAGCTCTCCTGATCGGCGTGGAGTTCCGCGTCGACCACCATGATCCTCTTTCTCACATCGACGACCGCCTTCACGAGGTCCCCGAACATCCGGTCGGCCATCTGCTTCAATTCGTCCCTGGTGATCCCGGTCTCGATGAGTTTCATACCGGAATTACTAAAAGGATAAAGCGCACATTTCAAGAGTCACATGGTTGGCTGTGTGCGGACTGAATCCGTCGGTCAAATCGAGTGAAGATCGGTGGTGGGATGCAGGCCAACAGGAATCAGAGGGGTTCGGCGAGGCGGCGGAAGTCGCTCCCGGCTGGGTCCTGGAACACGCGCAGGTCGAACTCCGGTACCACTGCCAGGATGTGATCGAAGATGTCGGCCTGGATGGCCTCGTAGTTCGCCCAGACGATGTCCTTGCAGAAGACATAGATCTCGATCGGCAGGCCGTGCTCGGTCGGGGCGAGCTGCCTGACCAGGAAGGTCATGTCCTGCCTCACCATGGGATGGTTTTTGAGGTAGGCGATCACGTATGCCCGGAACGTGCCGATGTTGGTGAGCCGCCTTCCGTTCACGCTGCTCGTGTCGTCGAAGCCGTGCTGCCGGTTGTACTCCTCCACTTCCTTCTTTTTCCGGTCGATGTAGTCCGAGATGTACTGGATCCGGCGGAACCGTTCGAGCATCTCCGGCGTGCACAGCCTGATCGTATTCATGTCGATGTTCACCGCGCGCTTGATGCGCCGGCCGCCGGATTCCCGCATGCCGCGCCAGTTCTTGAAGGAGTCGCTGATGAGTGCATAGGTGGGAATCGTGGTGATCGTCTTGTCCCAGTTGCGCACCTTGACCGTCGTGAGCGCCACTTCCATGACATCCCCGTCGGCGCCGTACTTCGGCATCTGGATCCAGTCTCCCGGTGTCACCATCCTGTTGGCCGTGAGCTGGATGCCCGCCACGAATCCCAGGATCGCGTCCTTGAAGATCAGCATCAGGACGGCGGTCATGGCACCCAGGCCGCTGAAGAGATAGATCGGGGTCCTTCCGATGAGAAGCGAGATGATGAATATGACGCCGATGATGTAGAGAACGAGCTTGAAGACCTGTACGAAGGTCTTGATCGGGATCTCCTTCGACACGCCGTAGGTGTTGTAGATGTCGTGCGCCGCGTTCAGGAACGAGTCGACGATGAGGATTCCGAGGATGATCATGTAGATCAGGCAGACGTGAGTGATGAAGAGGATCAAGTGGGTGCTTCCCTCCAGCGCCACCGGCGCCAGGAGATAAATGACGATGGCGGGGGCGAGGTGGGCGATCTTCTGGAGAACCCGGTGTTCGAGGAGCGCGTCGTCCCAGGTGGAGGCCGTCCTCGACACGACGACGGACACCCACCGGAGAAGGATCAGCTTGACGACACGGTCGGCCAGGAAGCTCATGAGAATGACTGCGAGAAAGGCGATCCCCTTCGAGAGCGGGTCGGCGACCGGCGCCTGGAGGCCCACTTCGATGAGCCGGTCCTGTATGACGTCCAGCATTTCCCTCTCCTTCGCAGGAATGCACCTCGTGGCCGGGCCCTCACCGATGCCCCGGATGAGTAACTGCATTTCCGGGCGGGACACCTCGGCAAACGCACGTCTTCCCGTGTATAAATATCCGCGGACCTCCGGTCTGTCAACCATCCGTGATTGACGGCCGGGGGCCGGGAGGCTATTATCAGACCTGAGCTTTCAGCATCTGCACGCTGTTCTTCTCTTACTCGCTGCGGGGGGATTGATCGCCCATGCCCTATGCTCCGGTCGAAGGGGGGCGGCTCTACTACGAGGTGGAGGGGGAGGGGCCCTGGCTCGTGTTCATCCACGGTGCCTGGGCTTCCCACGAGTGGTGGCGGTGGCAGGTTCCCGGGCTCTCGAGGCACTACCGTACGCTCACATTCGACGTCCGGGGCCACGGAAAGTCCACGCCGCTCGACGGTGCCTGGTCCGTCAAAGGGTTCGCGAAGGATCTCGACGATCTGCTCGAACACATCGGGGCAAAGCGGCCGGTACTGGTCGGCTGGTCCATGGGAGGGCTCATCTCGCTCCAGTACTCCATGGACCGTCTTTCGAAGGTCGCCGCGCTGGTCCTCATCGCCACACGGGGTACCCGGAATCCAAAGATGAAGCGCAGGATCCGCTTCCAGTA
>CAZMKB010000147.1:8436-8874 GCA_964566685.1 uncultured Gemmatimonadota bacterium
GCTGCGGCTGATGATGGAGTTCTCATCGCCGCGCGTGATCTACTACGAGGGTGACCGGGAACCCGAGCCTCCGGAACCGGAAGATGGGGCTGAAACGAGGGGCAGTCCGGTCGAAAGGGAAGTGCGGGGGATGCTGTCGGCGGGGACCTCCCAGGAGGTGTTCGACTGGGTCATGCGCGACATCAGGGAAAACCCCCGCACGAACTACTTCGAGGTGGCGAAGAGCATCTGGGACTGGGACGGCACGGACGGGCTGGGAACTATCGGCGTGCCGACTCTCATCATGGTGGGGGCTCTCGACGACCGCACGCCGCCCCGGCTCTCGCGGACGCTTCACGCCATGATCCCGGACTCGCGCCTGGTCATCGTCGAGGGAGCGGGACACTGCCTCACCCTCGAACGCCCCGGCCTGGTCAACGCCGAGATCATCCGGTTCCT
>CAZMKB010000148.1:0-8853 GCA_964566685.1 uncultured Gemmatimonadota bacterium
GAACCCGACCGGCTGGACCAGGATGCCCCACATGGGGATCCACCCCCCGATCAGCCGCCCCTGTGCCTGCACGATCTCGTCGAGCTGCAGGGTCCCGAACAGGACGCAGATTCCGAGGATGGTCAGGCCGAACGTCACCTCGTAGGCGATCATCTGGGCGGCACCGCGCATCGCTCCGAGAAGGGCGTACTTGTTCTGCGAGGCCACCCCGGCCAGCACCACACCGTAGACGCCGAGCGACATCATGGCGAAGATGAAGAGGAAGCCGACGTTCAGATCGGCTATCTGCAGCTTGAACACACGGTCGCCGATCCTGATGGTGTCGCCGAACGGGATCACCGACCAGGTCATGAGCACCGTCCAGAGGGAGATGAGCGGGGCGAGGAAGTGGAGATAGCGGTTCCCGAAGGGCGGGACCCAGTCCTCCTTCGTGATCGCCTTCATCGAGTCGGCCAGGATGTGAAAGAGGCCGAGGATCCGCAAGCCGAAAATCGATGCGCGGTTCGCCCCGATCCGGTCCTGGATCACGGCGCTCTGCTTGCGCTCGACCCACGACATGATGGCGGCCAGGTTGAGGACGCCGAAGAGAACCAGAACGGCGATGCCCGATTTCACGATCCAGTATGTCCAGTCGACCGTCATGTCACACTCTGTTCGTGCTCCTGTTTCCGATCATGTTCCTTTTTACCGAACCCTTCCCCCGGTTTCACCGGCGAGGAGGAGTCCCGGCCGCCTCTCATTCCTTCCCACAGGCACTCTCATCCCGCTTCGTCCCGGAGTAGCCCCGGAGCTGCGTCCCGTGCTCTCCGAGCTCCCCGTACGTGAGACCGGAGAAGGCCTTCACCTCTCCCGCAAGCCGTGCAAAGGTGTCGACCGGGCGGCCTTCGCCGAGGTCCACGCGCAGGCTCGAGGCGAGCATGGCCAGCGCCTCGACGGTGATACGGGTGTAGCCCTTCGGCGGCAGGGCCGGCGTGAGCCGCTGCACCCGCCCGCGCCAGTTGACCCAGGTGCCGTGGTCCTCGGACCAGGGACAGACGGACAGCACGAGATCGGCGTGTTCGGTGAAGGAGCCGGCATTGGAAGCGAACACGATGACGAAATCCGTCGCCTCCGCAGCACGGCGAACCAAGTCTTCCGGCGGCATCCGGTCCGTAGCGGGGTAGTCCTCGACGACGACCAGGACACGGTACGCACCGCCCGCTGCCTTCTCGAGCAGCTCGTCGCGGCGCATGCCCCCGGCGGGTCCGCCGGCCCCGAGGAGCTCGAGTCCGAGCCGGTTGGGATTCGGGTCGTTCCGGAAGAGGAGCCCGTCGCCGCCTTCCGGCCCCGCGTCCTTCCGGAACCCGACGTCCTTCGTACCGAGGCCGTCGACGAAGAGCTTCCGGAAGAGATACGCCGCCTCGCAGGTCATCCACGGCGAGGGAACGACCCCGATGGCGGGAGGGCCATCGCCGGACCGGGCTTCCTCCAGCTTCTCCGCCGCCGTCTCGAGCGCCTCGTCCCAGGTGATCTCATCGCACACCCCGCTCTTCTGGTGATACGGCCGGATGATGCGGCTCGGCTGCTCCGCCCAGTCGTAGTTGTAGCGGCCGACGTCGCACATCCAGTAATCGTTCACGTGGGGGTTGAACCGCGGCTTGATCCGCATGATGCGCTTCCCGTCGTTCTTCCAGCAGAGCTCCGTGTTGTACTCCACGATGGTGTTACATCCGTTCGCACAGTGGGGGCAGATCGAGGGTGAGCGCTCCAGGTACCAGACGCGGCACTTGAACCGGAAGTCGTCGTCGGTGAGCGCTCCGACGGGGCAGAGGTCGATGATGTTGCCGGAATAGATGTTTCCGTCGAGGGTTTTTCCCTCCACGTTGTCGATGTACGACCAGTCGCCCCTGCCGAAGAAGCCGAGTTCGTGTGTCTTCGAGACATGCCTGAGGAACCTGACGCAACGGGAGCAGAGGATGCAGCGCTCCTGGTCGAGCACGACCTGCTGTCCGATGCGGGTCTTCTTCTTCCTGTTGATCTTTCGGTGACGCAGCCGCGACTTGTGCTTCCCGTCGGTCATGTAGTAGTTCTGCAGGTCGCACTCGCCCGACGTGTCGCAGATGGGGCAGTCGATCGGGTGGTTGAGCAGCAGAAATTCGAGGTCGGCGCTTCTCGTGCGCCTGACCAGCTCGGTGTCGGTGAAGACCTCCATGCCGTCCTGGGCCTGCATGTAGCAGGCTATCACCGGCTTCGGGCTCCCCTTCACTTCGACCTGGCAGATGCGGCAAATACCCACGATCTCGAGGCCCGGGTGATAGCAGTAGCGGGGGATGTGGATGCCCAGCTTCTCGGCCGCCTGGAGAATCGTCGTCCCCTTCGGCACCTCGACCGGCTTCCCGTCGATCGCGAGCTTCACCGTTTCCCCGCTCATGCAACGTCCTCCTCGCTGCCGGTGAGGCGCGCTTCGAACTCGGACCGGAATTTTTTCAGGAACCCGTCCATGGCCCAGGAAGCCGCCTGGCCCAGCGGGCAGATGGTGGTCCCGTCCATGTTCGGAATCATGTGGAGCATGTCGTCGATGTCCTGCTGTCTGCCGTCGCCGGCCAGGATCTTCCTGAGCAGCTTGTGTCCCCAGGCCGTCCCTTCCCGGCAGGGCGTGCACTGGCCGCAGGACTCCTCGGCGAAGAACTCCATGATGACCTCGAGGGCCTTGACCATGTCGGTGTCCTCGTCGAAGACGATGACGGCTGCCGATCCGAGCATGGAACCGGCCTCCTGGAGACTGGTGAAGTCCATCGGGACGTCGATCTCGTCCGCCGTAAGCACAGGGGCCGACACGCCGCCGGGAATGACCCCCTTGAGCCTCTTCCCGCCCCGTACGCCGCCGCAGGCCTCGATGATCTCGCGGAGAGAGGTTCCCATGGGAAACTCGACCACTCCCGGCTTCTCCACGTGGCCGCTCACCGCGTAGAGCTTGGTCCCGCCGTTCTTCGGACTCCCCAGCTCGGCGAACTTCTTCCCGCCGTGCTCGATGATCCAGGGGAGGCAGGCAAGCGTCTCGACGTTGTTGATCACCGTCGGCCTTTTGAAGAGGCCCACCGTGGCGGGGTAGGGCGGCTTGAGCCGCGGCCAGGCCTTCTTCCCCTCGGTCGACTCGAGCATCGCCATTTCCTCGCCGGCGATGTAGGCTCCGGCCCCCAGGAACATGCGGGGGCGGAGGCTGTAACCGGTGCCCAGGATGTCGTCTCCGATGTACCCGGCCTTCTCCGCCTCATCGAAGGCGCTTCGCACGCGCTCCCAGGCCAGCCGGTACTCTCCGCGGATGTAGATGATGCAGTCCGTCAGCCGGCAGGCGTAGCCGGCGATCACCGCGCCCTCGATGACCATGTGCGGATCGAGCTCCATGAGGTAGCGGTCCTTGAAGGTCCCCGGCTCGCCCTCGTCGGCGTTCACCACGAGGTAACGCGGCTGCCCGTCGGGCGGAGGGAGAAACTGCCACTTCTTCCCGGCGTAGAATCCGGCGCCGCCGCGGCCCTGGAGGTTGGAGGCTACGGTCTCCTCCACGATCTCCTCGGGCTTCATCTCACGGAGCGCCTTCTCGAGCGCCCGGTAGCCGCCCCGCTTGCGGTACACCGCGAGCGTGTGCGAGTCGGGAACTTCACAGTTTTTCGTCAGAATCTTTTCACTCATGTCTCTCGCCATCGAATCAGTACGCTCTCCAGCCGGCAGGAGGCATCCATCCTCCGGGTCTCGATCTCCTTCTCACTCTTCCCTCATCGACTCTCCGTTCCCACTGCTCTTTGCCAGCCGGTCGAGCAGCCGGTCGGCATCGTCCGGGGAAAGAGGTCCGTGCGGGCGCCCGTCGACCAGGATCACCGGGGCCTGATCGCAGGCGCCGAGGCACTCGGCGACGACGATCGTGAAGAGCCCGTCGGATGTCACCTCTCCCGGCTCCACCCCGAGGCGCTTCTTCAGGTGCTCGAGCAGCGGCTCCGATCCCAGGATGTTGCACGAGATGTCGTTGCACACGGTCAGGGTATAGCGCCCGTGAGGCTTCCTGCGGTACAGGTTGTAGAACGTGACATCCTCGTGCAGCTGCGACTGGGAGACGTCGAGCCGCACGGCCATGTACTCCTCGACTTCCGGAGTGATGGCGCCGAAGGCCTCCTGGGCAAGATTGAGAGCCGGGATGATCCGGCTCATTCCCTCCGGGAACTCCTCGAGGATCTCCCGGAGGCGCTTCTCGTGCTTCTCGTCGAACCGAACGGTCACCGGTCGAGCTCCCCCCCGATCATGTTGATCGATCCGAACACCGGCACGATATCGGCGATCATGTGATTCCGGATCATTTTGTGAAAGGCGCTCATGAGGAAGAAGCAGGGGCCCCGGCAGCGCACCCTGTGGGGGCCCGACCCTCCCTCGCTCACGATGTAGAAGCCGAGCTCGCCGTTCCCCCCCTCCACCGCCATGTACGCCTCGCCCTTCGGAACGTGTATGCCGTGGCCGGGCCCTTCCATGATGATCTTGAAGTGGTTCATCAGGGCCTCGATGTTGGAGTAGACCTCCTCCTTGGGCGGCAGGACCACGGTGGGGTCGTCGACCATGACCCGGTAGTACAGCTGGCGCTCCATGCCCTTCAGCGTCGGCGGCAGGTCGACCACCTTCTTCTCATAGTCGGGGACCGGTATCCCCTGCTGCGTCATCTCCATCACCTCGGCCGGCGAGATGCGCACGCCCTCCAGGTCCCGGCGCTCGAACCCGCCCGGCATCTGGTCGAGGCACTGTTCGATGATCCGCACGCTCTGGTGCATCTCCTCCATGCGCACCAGGTACCGGTCGTAGGTGTCGCCGGTGTGACCGATCGGGATGTCGAAGTCCATCCGGTCGTAGACGTGGTAGGGAAAGGCCTTCCTGACATCGTAATCGATGCCGCAGGCTCTGAGCAAGGGACCCGTGAAGCCGTAGCTGACGGCTTCCTCCTTCGAGACGGCTCCGACGTCCTTCACCCGGTCGACGAAGATGCGGTTCTTCGTGAGGAGCCTGTCGACTTCGCCGAGCGACTGCTTCACCTTCTTCAGAGCTTCCCGGCAGTCCACGTCGAAGTTCACCGGGAGGTCGGCTTTCACCCCGCCGATCCTGCCGTAGGAAACCGTGATGCGGGCGCCCGACACCTTCTCCGCCAGGTGGTAGAGCACCTCGCGGGCCTCCATGAAATAGAGGAACGCCGTCATGGCGCCGAGCTCCATGGCGGAGGCGCCGATGCAGGTGAGGTGATCGGTGATGCGGGACACTTCACTCAGGAGCACCCGGATGTACTCGGCCCGCTCCGGGATCTCTATGCCGATCAGCTTCTCCACCGTGGCGGCGTAGCCGAAGTTGTTGATGAAGGGAGACACGTAGTTGAGCCGGTCGGTGTAGGGGAAGGGGTGCATCCAGTTTCCGCTCTCGGAGTGCTTCTCGAACACCCGGTGGAGGTACCCGATTTCGACGTCGCAGCTCAGGATTTTCTCGCCTTCGATCTCGAGAAGCATGCGGATGATGCCGTGCATCGCCGGGTGGGCCGGACCGAGGTTGAGAAAGACCGGGTGCCGCTCCCGGCCTTCCGGGCCCTCTTCCACCGACTCCAGAATCTGTTCTCTCAGCTCTTCTCCGCGCGTTTTCATCAGTTCTTCGGTCCGATGAGCGGCTGCCGTTTCCGGATCGGGTAGTCCTTTCTGAGCGGATGTCCCTCGAACTCCTCGTACATCAGGATACGGCGGAGATCCGGGTGTCCGGTGAACCGGATGCCGAACATGTCCCACACTTCCCGTTCGAGCCAGTTGGCGCAGCCCCAGAGGCCGGTGAGTGTCGGAACCTCGGCCGACTCTTCCGCCACTCTGGCCTTGATGCGGACCCGGTGGAGCTTGTCGAGCGAGAGGAAGTGGTAGACCACTTCGAACCGCGGCTCCCGGGGAAGGTAGTCGACGGCGGTGATGTCGACGAGCAGGTCGTAGTCGAGTGCGGGATCATCCTTCAGGAATTTGCTCACCTCGAGGATCTTCTCCTGCGGCACGACCGCAGTGTCGTCTCCCCGGTGGGAGTGCGTCTCGAGAATGTCGCCGCCGAACCGCTCGCGGAGCTTCCCGAGTGTACGGGACGTTTCGGCTTCTTTCCTGTCGGACGCACCTGGCGTGCCGGCCATCCGCTCAGAGCTCCTGCTTGGATTTCCGTATCTTTTCCTGAAGCTTCATGATTCCGTCGAGGACCATCTCGGGCCGCGGCGGGCACCCCGGCACGTGGATGTCGACGGGGATGATGGTGTCGATACCGAGGACCGTGGCGTAGTCGTTGTAGAAGCCGCCGGAGACCGTACAGACGCCGAATGCCATGACATACTTCGGCTCGGTCATCTGATCGTACACGTGGCGAAGCACGGGGGCGATCTTGTGGCTGATCGTCCCCACCACCATGAGGAGGTCGGCGTGACGGGGGGAGAACCGCGGAAGAGCCGCCCCGAAACGGTCGAGGTCGTAGGTGGGGGCGGCGAGCGACATGTACTCCATGCCGCAGCAGGCGGTCACGAACGGATAGACGAACAGCGACCAGCTCCTGGCCCAGCCGACCGCCCTGTCGACTCTCGTGAGGGCGATATTGTCGGGAAGCGATGTCATTCCCACTGCAGTGCCCCCTTCTTCCATGCATACAGGAGTCCGAATCCGAGGACGGCCAGGAAAAAGAACACCACGACGAGCCCCGGAAAACCGATGTACCCGAAGCTCACCGCCCAGGGATAGAGGAACGCGATCTCCATGTCGAACACCACGAAGAGGACACCGAACAGGAGAAAAGCAGGGCGGTAAGGGCTTCTCTTCGGTGTCGGCAGGATGTACCCGGTCTCGAACGGCTGGGCTTTCGCCGTGCTGGTCCGCTTCGGCCCCAGGATCGAATTGAGCACCATCAGGAGAAGCGGGACGGAAACGCAGAGGACCGTGTTGAGCGCGAGAACACCGTACTCTTTGAGCATCGACTCATCACCGGATCGAGATTCGAGAGACTGCGGTGGAAACACCCTCGTTCGTTTGAGTTTGCTGAATATAGAAACCTCGTCAAACACTGTCAATGGTGGGGATCAAGGGATTCCCGAACCGCGCAACGTGTTCCCGTTCCCGGCGATACCCTGGTTTTTGGGCTGCCGCCGGGAGGAGGTTTGCCCGTGCCGCTTTCGTTGCGTGTGTTTGGAGCGTGTGACCGTCGCGGCTTCCGGAGGTTTCCGGCCCTCCTCAGACGACGGCCGCGGTGAAGAGGATCGTCGCCACGAACCCCAGGCCCAGGACGATGGAATAGGAGAACGTGAGGAGAAACACCTTGAGGATCGTCTTTCCGACCGACTGGCGGTAAACGGTCCGGAGGGCCAGGAAGAGGTACAGGAGAAGAATGCCGGCTGCGAGATCGCCATATGTTTCCCCGCCCACAAGAAGCTGACAGAGGAGGACGAGGAAGGCGAACGCATGGAAGTGAAGAGAGAAGATGAGGTGCTCGACGTAGAATCTCTTCCTCCGGAAGTAGAACACTTTGAGTATCAGGGCGAAAACCGGCAGGAGCATGAACATCATCCTGGGCAGATTGTCACGAAACCCGGCCATCATGACTTCCGCAAACTCCTTTATGCTCATCCCCCTGAATCTAGTGAACCGATCTACGACGAAAGATGCGAACTGCCGCTCGATGTACGAAGCAGAGCTGTCCATCTCGGTCGTGTCGATCAGCGCCAGGATCGAGTCGACCCCGACCATGCCGGTGATGATACCGGCCGAGGTGTCGATTGTCGCTTCGAATCCCGAAACCCCCTCGAACGGCCCCAGGGTGAAGACGCCGGGTTTCGACTTCTCTCCTTCCGGCTCCTCGAGCACGCCGCGTATCCCCGCTCGATCCAGAACGTCTTCGAGGAGCGAGTCGGGCAGGTCGCCGACGATGACAGGAACGCCCGAAGTGGTATCCGATGTGTCGGCCGCGGACGTCTCCTCCGGAGAGATGAGAGCTGCGGGCCGGAAGATGTCAGGGTCCTTGAGAGAGAGGGTGAAGAAGTAGACGAGGCTCAGGAGGAGGTAGAGCCGGAGCGGGCGGACATAGCGGGCGCGCCGGCCTTCGTTGTACTCCCGGGTGAGGAGACCCGGCTTCACCACCAGGAAGGCGAAGCTCTTCAGGATCTTCGAATCGAGCGTAAAGAAATCGTCGAAGAATTCACCGAGGAAGGTCCGGATCGAGACGCGGCGTTCGGCGGTCTTCTGTCCGCAGGCGGGACAGTAGGCCCCGACGACCTGCTCCCCGCAGTTGAGACAGCGCTCCGGCACCGTTTCGCCTCTTCTCTCGCTCGACTTTCCGCTCATCGACCGTACCTGCCCCAAGCAATTCATTCAATTTCGAGTAGGGAGTTCACCATTATCGGCAAGCCACTTACTACCAAGAGCGACAAATAGTTTACATCGCCAATGGTGTTATTCCTGCAAATCAGGACAATTCTTCAATTACTTCAGAGGGAAATGTAAACTATAATGTGCTCCCCGTAGTAACAGCACAAAGGTGACGGTTCTAGAAATCAGTATCAAGTTCGAGGAAGATATTGAATCAGCGATATTGGTAGTTACTAACCGGTGCAATATATAGTTTGCATTTTCGTGCGGCATCTGTTATCTTTATGGCATGAAAGTCGGAGATGCTCGTTCTCTTCCGGCGATTGCACAAGAAGACATCCGCATGAAGGCTATTAATGCAGTCCTCGGGGGGAAAACGCAAATAGAGGTCGCTCAGACATTCGGCGTCACCCGCCAGGCGGTCGGGAAATGGCTGAAGGCCTATCGGGAGAGTGGGAAGGGATCGCTGAAGGCGAAGCCTCGC
>CAZMKB010000149.1:0-8845 GCA_964566685.1 uncultured Gemmatimonadota bacterium
GAGCAGGAGTGGCGGGTAATGCGGGAGGAGGTCTTCCCGCGGTTCGAGAAGAAATACGGCACGCCGGTAGCATCCTACCAGATCGAGTCGGGTCGCCTCGAAATGAAGCTCGAGGCGCTCCTCGCGGCGGGAGCTTCCGAGATCGACCTGTTCGCCCAGGACAACATGAACCTCGCAGCACTCGTCAACAAGGAGCTCATCGCAGACCTCTCGGAGTATCGCGAACGGATACCCGACCCGGTCATCACCAACCTCATCGAAGCATGCTCGTTCGACGGCCGTCTCTACTTCATGCCTTTCCGGCCGAATGTGCAGATCGTCTACTACAACAGAGAGGTGTTCTCCCGCCACGGACTTTCGGTCCCCCGCAGCTGGGATCAGCTTTTCTCCGTCGCAAAGGCGCTCAGGGAAAAGGAGGGCAGGGGAGGAGTCGTCTTCAAGGCCTACGGCGGCGATCCCACCGCCACCCAGGTCTACGAGTTCGTTCTCCAGGCGGGGGGAGACCCTTACATGTTCAACGATGACGGATGTGTCCGTGCCTTCGAGTTTCTCCGGAAACTCGGCCCCTATTTTTCTCCCGAATCCCGGAGGGCGAAGTGGGACACGGTCAATGAAATCCTGGCGAAACGGGAAGGGTACCTGGCAGCGAACTGGCCGTTCGGTGTGCGCATTCTGATCAAAGAGTACGGCCTGGAGTTCATCGACACCTACAGCGGCTGGAAAGGCCCGGCGGGGGAATTCCACGTCGTCGGCGGTGACGTTTTCGGGATTCCGGTGAACGCGAAGAACCGTGAAAGGGCACTCGACTTCATCTTCTTCATGCAGACGAAGGAAGTCCAGGAGATCCTGGTGTCCCGGCTGGGATGGCCTTCCGTCAGGACGGATGCATATGCGGAGGTCGAGGAATGGCAGAGACCGCATTTTGACGCGGTGCAGGAGGCCCTCGAAAAAGGTAGATTCCGAAAGAACGTGACCTGGTGGCCTGCGTACAACAGGTATGTCAACAGGGCCTTCAGAGACATCGTCTTCGAGGGGGAAGAAGCGAGGCAGACCCTCGACATGTACAGAGAAAAGCTCGAAGAGGAAAAGAGTCTCTACCGGTGAAGACCCGCTCGTTCATGAAGATCCACGGGTATCAGGTTGCGTGTCTCGCCCCTCTCGTTCTCTTCCTCTGTGTCTTCACCCTCGTACCGGTCGTGAGAGTGTTCATCATCAGTTTTACCGATCCTCGGGGTGCGGGCTTCACCCTGTCGCATTTCCACACGCTCTTCACGCAGGCAGACTTCCGTTCGGCCTTCGCCAACACGGTGGTCATCGCGCTCGGTTCCCTGACGATCGAGATCGGGGCAGGCCTCCTCCTGGCGCTCGTGCTGTCGGCAAATCCACGGGGCGCCGGGTTCGTGAAATCGCTCTTCATGCTTCCGCTCGCTGTCCCGACGGTCGTCAGTGCCGTGATGATGAGCTACCTCTTCTCCACGTCGGGGTGGATAAACAGGATACTGCAGGACACGGGCATCATCGCGGCTCCCGTGGTCTGGCTGGAAGGAGGGCTGACGAGCCTCTTCACGGTCATGGTCGCAGACAGCTGGAAAGTGACGCCGTTCGTCATGCTGATTCTGCTGGCGGGACTGCAGTCGATCGACCGCGAGCTCTACCGGGCGGCTCGAATCGACGGTGCCGGGAGCTTCACCATTTTCCGCAGGGTGACGCTGCCGCTTCTCATGCCCGCGATCACCACCGCGGTGATCATCCGGGGTATCGATGCCTTCCGGATCTTCTCGCTCGCGCTCGTCCTCATGGGCCAGAATCTGAAGGTGATCGGCACCTATGCCTATCTCGAGTACGTCGAGTACGGGAACCGTTATCTCTCAGCAGCCAGCGCAACGGTGCTGTTCTTCATCATCATGTGCGCCGTGATCGCCTACATCAGAACAGCGGGAAAGAAGGGAGTTCAAGCGGCATGAGCCGTGTGTCACGCATGCTTTTGCTCTGGCTCATCATTGCGATGGTGGGAGCGGTCTTCCTCTTCCCGCTCTACATCATGGTGAAGATATCCCTGAGCGAACCGCAGGAAGTGTTCGCGGAACGGCCTCCCTACCTCATCAGGCAGATCGATCTCTCTCACTTCAAAGACGTCTTCGATTCGGGAGAATCGTTCTACGGTCCTCTCAGGAAGAGCCTCCTGACGGCTCTCCTTGCAGCCGTCTTCAGCCTTCTCATCGCCACCCCGGCCGCCTATGCGATCGCTCAGTTCCGCTACCGGTTGAAGTATCTGTTTCTCGTGCTCATTTTCATAACGCGGATGATTCCCGAGGTAAGTATCGCACTGCCGGTATCCATCACTTTCATCCGGGTGGGTCTGTTCGACACGATCCCCGGTCTCGTGCTCGCGCATCTGATCCGCATCCTGCCGGTGAGCTGTTTCATCCTGACGGGGGTGTTCAGCGCGTTTCCCCGCGATCTCGAACGGCAGGCTCGGATCGACGGCTACTCACGCTTCATGGCGGTGACGAAGATAGTTCTCCCGCTCTCGGCGACCGGAATCAGCGTGGCGGGAATCTTTTCCTTTCTCCTCTCGTGGGACGAGTTCGTCTACGCGTCCTACCTGACTCTGGCGAAACCGACGATGCCGCTCGAGGTGTACTATTACGTGTCCCGCGGAAACGTTTTCTACTCGGCGACGTATGCCGTGATCATCACTGTTCCCGTACTGCTGCTCACGTTCGCCCTGCAGCGTTACATACGTCCCGAGTATCTGTCGGGATCGGTGAAGGGGTGAGCTCTCTCAGCGCGGCAGGTCGAGGCAGGTCAACCCTGACCTGAGGAGAGAAAGAAACAGTATGGGGTACCTCGAACTCGAAAACATTTCGAAATCGTTCGGAGAAGATCGGGTACTCTCCGGGGTGACGCTCCGGGTGGACCCGGAGACCTTCTGCGTGATCCTCGGCCCGTCCGGGTGCGGGAAGTCCACACTGCTCAACATCGTCGCCGGTCTCGAACGGCCCGATGAGGGACGCATCGTTCTGGATGGAGAGGATGTGACCGGGAAGCCTCCGCACAGGCGGGACATCGCGATGGTGTTCCAGAACTACGCGTTGTATCCGCATCTCACCGTCTACGAAAACATGGCGTTCGGCCTGAGGGTGAAGAACGTGGAACAGGAAGAGATCGAGGAAAAGGTGCGGCAGGTGAGCCGTATTCTGAACATCGAGGACAAGCTCTCCCAGTATCCCCGGCAGCTCTCGGGAGGAGAGAGGCAGAGGGTCGCGACCGGCAGGGCGATCGTGAGAGAGCCCCGGCTGTTCCTCTTCGATGAGCCGCTTTCGAATCTGGATGCCCGGCTGCGGCTCGAAGTGCGAAAGGAATTTCTGCGGCTTCGGAAGAAACTGAAGAAAACGTCTCTGTATGTGACACACGATCAGGTGGAAGCCATGGCACTGGGAGATGTCGTCGCCGTGATCAACGATGCCCGCATACAGCAGTGTTCTCCGCCCGGGAAGCTGTATGACGATCCCGAGAATCTGTTCGTGGCCGGATTCATCGGAACCCCTCCCATGAACATTCTGAAGTGCCGGCTCGTCCGGAAAGACGGAGGCCTGCGGCTCGAGCACGGCGATCTCACGCTGGAGGTTCCCGGCCTCCATGCGGATGTCCTGCAGGAGCACATCGATCGGGAGGTGTATTTCGGAATCCGCCCCTCGCGAATCCAGCTCGGCGAAGACGGCTATCCGGGAACTCTCACCCTCGTCGAGACACTGGGAGACGAGAATCTCGGGTATGTCGAGTTCGGAGGCGGGACGGAAATGCGGTTCCTCTTCTCTCCGGACGAGCGCTCCGGCCGCGAGGGGGAGGTCACCCTGAGGCTCGATCCCCGCGGCATGTATTTTTTCGATGAGCAGGGCGGGCGCATCCGCACGGGTGCCCGATGACCCGGAATTCACCGCAATCTCGTAATAAGCCGGTCCTGCTCTACGACGGGGACTGCACGTTCTGCCGGAAGTGGATCGAGAGATGGAAGAGGGTGACGGGAGAATCCGTGCGTTACGAGCCGTATCAGGAGGTTCTCGATTCGTTTCCCCAGGTGAGTGAGAGGCAGTGCAGAGAGTCGGTGCAGCTCGTCATGCCCTCGGGTAAGGTTTTTTCGGGGGCACATGCCGTTTTCAGGTCAATGGCAGAAGCCGGAAGATGCAGGTTCCTGCTGTGGACCTACGAGAACCTGCCGGTGTTCCGGAATGTGTCGGAGCGGATGTACCGGTTCACGGCGCGTCACCGTGACACGATGACGAAACTGTCCTGAGCGCTCTCTCCGACTCGCCGTTGACAGGCAGGCAGATCATCCTATTATCGAAGTGAGCAGAAGCGTTGTCCAGGAACCGCGTCGGCAGGATCCGGCGGAACCCGTGATCGATTTCGAGCTCCTGCAGGTCACCAGGAGCTCTTCACGATAGAAAGAGAGGCAGAACAATGAACAGTCCCTCCTCACCGCGGATCATGGATCTGTCCTGGGGCAGGATGAAGGTGGAAGGCGGGGAGACCTTCAAGGACGCCAAGCTCTACCCCGGCGGATCCCGGGAGTGGAACTGGAACGAGACCGGCACCGGGCACGTACCCGGCATCCAGCCCGCCGACGTGGAGGAATTGCTCGATAACGGTTCCACGGTCGTCGTTCTGTCCAGCGGATTCAACGAGCGGCTTCAGGTGAAACCCGAAACCCTCGAGATGCTGAAAGAGCGCGGTGTCGATTATCACATTCTGCAGACGGAGAACGCCGTACAGCTCTACAACGAGCTCCGGGAGCGCCGGCCGGTCGGCGGACTGTTCCACTCGACCTGCTGAGGGAGGGGTGTCATCTGCCACGCCAATGCGGCGGGTAACGACCACCTCTCTACAAATGACGAATAAGAGGAGCAACGTTCAATGCTCTGATTCCGCGGCCTTTCTCCCGGACAGGAAACCGTCGATTGCTTCGTTCAGGCGGTCTGCGGGGGTGACGCCTGTCTTCACTCCCGCATCGGAGAAGACGTATCCCGGTCCCTTGTGCCGGAGGTCCTCCTTCACCAGCACTTCATCGACCTTCCGTCTCACCAGCCACTCGGCGGCGGAGATGCCCTTCGCCTTCTCCTGTTCCCTGAAAGGATTCTCGATGATCTCCTTTCTCTCGATGCTGTTGTCCGAAAGCCGCACGAGAATGAGCGCAAAGAACGGCGCACCGCCGAAATGGGGGCTCAGATCTCCGTCGTGACTCGCGAGCGGCACGGCGAGCCGCACGTGTTCCGGAGATTTCGGTTCGTAGTGGATAATCACACGCTGCACGTGTGGAATCTCCCGCCGGATTTTCGACTCCACGTTGTCGGCGATCCGGTGGGCCTTCTGGAGATCCCTGGTCCTCATCTCAACTGCCGCCTGCAGGAACCTGAACCGCCCCGCGTTTCTTCCCGCCAGCATTTTCACCTCCGTCACCGCCGGCTCGGCTTCCATGATCATCCGGGCCTGCTCCAGTGTCTGCGGGTCGACAGAGGCATCGAGCAGCACGCGCATGCCGTCCGACAGGAGTTCCCATCCGGAGCGTGCGATGAACACCAGCACCACGGCGGCGCCGATCTGGTCCACGGTGACACCGAAGGCGACGGATCTGACGCCGAAATAGTTGAAGACCACCGCAGCCAGCACGACGATCGACGTCGACGCGGCTTCGTATGCCAACGTCGGCGTCTCCTCCACCTCGGAGCTGATCAGGATGATCGAGGAGAAGAGACAGCACGGCATCTTCCTGACGATATGCGGTTTCGGGATGGGCAACTACAAAGACGGCAGGATGGAGAGTGTCAGCAATGCCGGAAACGGAAATTACTACTACATCGACAACATCATGGAAGCGAACAAGGTGTTCGTCAGGGAAATGCGCGCGACGCTCTTTACCATCGAGAAGGACGTGAAGATACAGATCGAGTTCGATCCCTCCCGTGTCCAGGCATACCGGCTGATCGGATACGAAAACCGCATGCTCGAGACGGAGGACTTCAACGACGACAGGAAGGACGCCGGTGAGCTGGGAGCCGGTCACACGGTCACTGCACTCTACGAGATCATCCCGGTGGGTGTGGAGGTGGAGTTTCTCGACAGTGTGGACGACCTCGAGTACCAGGACAGCCGGCTGACGGGTCGGACGGAATCGAACGATCTGAGCGGGATCGCTTCCGAGATAGGTTGACAGGGCTTCCGTACTGTAATATAATGACAACAGAAGCACATCGAGCTCGTATGTCTCCTCGAATCCCTGAATCGCACCCCGGTTTGAATCCACCCCGGACGTGTGACATCAGCCAGCTGTCCCGGAGCGTCCGCCGGTGCCGGCCTGGTCGTCCGGAAGGGCCTGGAGTCGAAAAGAATGCGTTCCCTGAAAACAGGAATTCTCTCCGGTCTGACCTTTGGAATCATCGTGTCGGGCCTCGAGCTCAGTCTGCTTTTCTCCCGGCACGCTTACACGAACAGGAGTCTGGCCGAGCTCGGCCCGGAAAACATTCTTGCTCCGGCCTGTCTGAATGTCCTCTTCTTCGTCTTCATCGGTGTTCTGAGCTGGCTCGTGCTGTTCCTCATCCGTCGCCTGTTCCGCCGGAGGAAACCGGCCGGGCCGGACTGGAAAGCGGGACTCCCTGCTGCTCTTCTCTCACTGGTCTATTCCGGAATCCTCATCAAACTCATTGCGGCACGCATGGCGGGTTTTCAACCGCCTCTCTTCGTTCTTCTCGTGCTGAGCTCGGTTCTGCATGTCCTCCTCTTTCTTCTCGTCATTCGCGTTCCGGGACCGGCCGTCCGAGGCTCGTCCTCGAGGCCCTGGCATCGGAGGTGGGGCCCCTCTTTACCGCTGTACCTCGTCGTCATGAGCGTTTTCGTCGCTGTCGTCCTTCACCGTGTAGGAAGAACCGCTCAGGAGAACCGGAAGCAGCGCCCGGCTGCTCACGGCGATCGGTCTGGCGAAGAGCTTCCCAGCCTTCTTCTCATAACGATCGACACGCTGCGCAGCGATTATGTGGGTTGCTACAACCCGGATTTCGTCTCGACGCCGAACATCGATCGGATAGCTGCGGAAGGAGTAAAATTCGTCAATGCATACGCCACAGCTCCTCTCACGCTTCCCTCCCATGCCTCTATCTTTACCGGAAACTACCCGAACTCTCACGGCGTTCGAACGAATTTAGAGGGCGGCGGGCTCGATCCCGAACACCTCACCCTGGCCGAAATTCTGAAAGGATACAGCTACGAGACTGCTGCGTTCGTCGGGGCGTGGATAGTTCAAAAGAATTCCGGTCTCGGACGGGGATTCGACACATACGGAGATGTGTTCGAAGACTTCTGGTACCTGAACTTCAGGAAGGGGGAGTACCTTCTGCCCCGCCTTCTCATCCGGGTCGGGCTGATCGAAAGATCCGTCGTCATCGTGCGATCCGCAGACGAGGTGACCGACGATGCGCTCCGCTGGCTGCGGCAGCACAGCGATCAACGCTTCTTTCTCTGGCTTCACTACTATGATCCGCATCTGCCTTACGATCCCCCGGACGAATATCTACAGAAGTACCTCGCACGGGAGGATGTTCCTGATTCCGTCCGGCGTTCTCCGGATGTGCAACGTGCATATTACAAGGCCGAAGTCTCTTTCACCGACGCTGAGATCGGGCGGGTGTTCGAGTATCTCAGGGAGCGGGGGACATACGACTCCACCCTGATCGTGGTCACATCCGACCACGGAGAATCACTCGGAGAGCACGATTATTTCGGGCACGGATTCAGGATATACGAACAGGCGGTCAGGACACCCCTCCTTTTCCGCCTGCCCGGATCCCCCGTGGAGGATCTGGTGGTGGACGAACTCGTTTCGGGCATCGACATCATGCCGACGATTCTCGATATTCTCTCAATCCCGGCGGGCGAGGATTCGGAGGGCCGCACTCTCACTCCTTTCATTCGAGGAACGGTCTATGAGTCAAGGGATTGTGTGTTCCTGGAAACCACCGATCCCCGCAGGACCGAAGCGCGCTATGGTATCCGCGGAAACAGGTGGAAGATCATCGGAACCTATCCTGATTCGACACTCGAAATGTTCGATCTCCGGTCCGATTCGCTCGAGCTCGAGAACCTGGTGGAGACCGAACCGGAACGTGCCGAAAGTCTCGCTGCGGTCATGCACGATTTTTTCCGGCCGAGCATTGGAAGCGAGGGCGGGAAGATCGAAATCGATCCGATCCGGGAAGAAGCTCTCCGTGCACTGGGATACATCCAGTAGCCGTTCGGCTCCAGCTATTCTTCCCCGACGCTGTCCTCGAGGTCCCGGATATTCCTCGCGGTTCTCCGGTAGCGGTGAGTTCCGAGAACCATCGTGACGACTGCCGAGACGATGAACCCCCATCCGATGATCTTGATGAGGAAATTCTCGAAGAAATGGATGAACGTGGCTCCGGCCGCGAACTGGGCCAGCGCCGTGCGCTGGTATGCGAGGAACGTCCGCTCGCTTGCGAGCGTCGTCCGGATGTGCGCCAGATGGTCGAGAAGGGAAAGTCGGTGTTTCACGTGACCTCCGGAATTCCTCCGGATGAGTCTGCAGGTGGACAGGAGTTTGAAATTACAAGGCTGATCCCCCCTTTGTCAATAAAAGAGGGCCTGTAAACATCCCCGTATGGATTGTATCTTCCGGGATTCCGCTTTCGGCGGAGTGTCCACCGGCGGAAGGGATGTTCTCTTTTTCCCTGCTATCATGAAAAAAATGAAGAACGTCCCAGAGTGTTGAGTTTTCAGGGGAAGGACCTACCTATTGAAGCCGGGATCTTGGATGAAGGAGTACCGTGATAAG
>CAZMKB010000150.1:0-8773 GCA_964566685.1 uncultured Gemmatimonadota bacterium
GGTAGAGGATGTAGGCTTTTGCCACTTCCGGCTGGCCGGCCTTGATGAGAACCTCCTCGACGATGTTCTGCACGTCCTCTACGCCTGGGATGGTACCGGCGAACCGCCGGTCGAGAAGCTCGAGCACCCCCTCCGTCACGGCCACGGCCGAATCGAGGTCTTCCCGGTTGAGCGAAGCTTGAGCCCGGACGATGGCCTTCGTGATCTTGTCCGCATCGAATTCCTGGATGCTTCCGTTTCTCTTCCTGATCTTTTCCATGGGCCCTCACACATTTCTATGTATCAAGATGTTGTGGTGTACAGTACAATATACCAACGGAGCGGGGATGAATCAAGCATGGATGGGTGTTCCGGCGGGAGGCGACCGGCCGCAGTCTGGGAGCCACTCTCAGGGAAATCCGGCGGGAGACGGGTCCGTTCTGTGTCCCATCGATGGATGAGAACGGGGATCGGTTGACATCCGCCGGAGGTGGTATTATTCTCAGATTTACCCGACCGTTTCAGGCCCCGAGTTATTCAGGGTTCAATCCTCCGGGGAGGCTCCGTGAGGTTAGCAGTTTCGATCGTCATTGGTTCCGCCGTCATCGTTTCGGCCGCCACAGCTCAGCAGCCCGGCCGATCGGAGGCCGAGAGTGGTGCCGGAAGCCTCACCATCGCCCGGCTCCGTTACGGCGGAGGGGGCGACTGGTACAACGATCCCTCCATCATTCCGAACCTCAGCCGGGCCATCGAGTGGAGAACAGGCATACCGATGAGGGAGCGGGAAGCGGTCGTCTCCGCGACCGACACGGAACTCTTTCAGAATCCGTTCCTCTTCATGACCGGCCACGGGAACGTGCGGTTCAGCGACCGTGAGGTCGCCCGGCTGAGAAGCTGGTTCGAGGCCGGCGGATTTCTCTATGCCGACGATGACTACGGAATGGACGAGTCGTTCAGGAGGGAGATGAAAAGGATCTTCCCGGAGGCGGAGCTGACGGAGCTCCCCCTTGGTTTTCCCCTCTACCACGTCCCGTACGAGTTCGATGAGGGTCTGCCGAAGATCCATGAACACGATGGAAAACCGCCGCAGGGATTCGGCCTTTTTCTCGAGGGCCGTCTCGCCGTGTACTACACGTACGAGACGAATGTCAGTGACGGCTGGGCCGATGCGGATGTGCACGGGGATCCGGAGGAGAAACGGGAGCAGGCGCTCAGGATGGGGATCAACATCTTCGTGTACGCTCTCACCCACTGACCCGGAGAAGGGGTGAGAGCCGGGCACTCACTCGATCAGCTGCAGGACGTTTCCATCGGGGTCGAGGAGCTGAGCGAGTTTGCCGCCCCAGGTCTGGTCCGTGGGTTCCATGAAGAAGGGGACCCCTTTTTCTTCGAGATTCTCGAAGAATGAATCCAGGTTCTCGACCTCGAGAGCGAACTGGACATTGCGCGGACCGTTGAGGAACGAAGCTCCCTTGTTGTGCCATTTCTGGAGCGTCAGTGTCTGATCATCGATTTCGAAGGTTACCCAGTCGACATCGGTCGCAACGACCGGAAGTCCGAGGATGTCGCCATAGAACGACACGGACTTGTCCAGGTCGGTTACGAAGAGAAAGACCTGTTCGATTCTTTTTATCATGGCACACTCGCTCGCCTGATTGTGACCTGTTGTTTGGTGCTGTCAGGTGCTCACGATTGTGGTGCAAAACCTGTACCAGTGCCCGTCGTTCTGAATGCCCGGGCCCGGCGGGAATCAACGGGGTGAGAGGGGAAATACCGGGTTCGCAACTCATACGACAGGAAAGAATTACACGGATCGGGGGCCGGCCGCGCCCGCCGGTTCCGCCGGAAAGACATGGAGGAATGACGAATGGAACAGACGCGCTACGGGATGAGAAAAAAACTCGACTGCTCGTACGAGGAGGCGATCGACAGGGTGACCGAAGCGCTCGGCGAGCACGGCTTCGGAATCCTGACGGAGATAGACGTGAAGGAGACGCTGAAAAAGAAAATCGACGTCGACTTCCCGAAGTACAGGATCCTCGGTGCCTGCAATCCTCCCATCGCCCACAGGGCTCTCCTTGCCGAGCGTGAGATCGGGCTCCTTCTGCCCTGCAACGTCATCGTCTACGAGGAAGGAGAGAAGAGCGTCGTTTCCATCCTCGATCCGATGGCGATGTTCTCCCTGATCGGGAGGGATGACGTGAAACCGCTCGCGGAGGAAGTGAAAGGTATCCTCGAGAGCGCTCTCGAGGAGCTCTAACCCGAGGGTCTGCATGATAGAATACGCACACGGCATCAGGGTGAAGGGGACGGATCTGTGGATGGACGCTTCCCGGAAGAAGCCGCTCTGCTTCGTCTCCCATGCCCACGGCGATCACCTCAGGAGGCACGAGACCGTCGTCGCCACTCCCGAGACGGTGAGGCTCTGCGTACACCGCGCCCGTGTGAAGAACACCGTCGGAATTCCTTTCGGCAGGACCTCGGAGATCGGCGGTGCCGAGGTCGAGCTCTTTCCGTCCGGACACATCCACGGGGCCGCACAGATCCGGATCAGGAAAGACGGACGCGATGTCGTCTACACCGGGGACTTCAAGCTGAAACACGGCTTGACGGCTCCGCCGGCCGACGTGAGGAAGACCGATCTCCTGATCATGGAGGCGACCTACGGGAAACCCGAGTACGTCTTTCCCGACCGGGAGTCGGTCGTCGACGAGATGTGCGAGTTCGTACGCGACACCCTCTACTGGGAGCGGGTACCGGTCATCTTCGCCTACTCCCTCGGGAAGGCCCAGGAGGTCATGAAGATCCTCGGGGACCGGGGTTTCGGGCTGCTTGTCCACCAGTCCGTCCACGAGATAGCCCGGATTTACGAGGAGACGGGGATGCCGCTCGGCGATTACGAACTCTACACCGGCCGCGTGTGGTCGGGCCACGTGCTCATCTGTCCGCCGCAGGTCCGATACGAGCGTTCCATCAGGGCCATCCGCGGCAGGAGGACCGCCTTCGTGACGGGGTGGGCGATGGGGCGGAGAAACCGCTACCTCACCGGTTTCGATCGCGTCTTCCCGCTATCGGATCATGCCGACTTCAACGAGCTCATCGACTACGTGAAACTGGCCGATCCCGGGAAGGTTCTCGTCACGCACGGATTCCCGGAATTCGTCTACACGCTGCGGGAACTGGGGTACCAGGCCGATCACCTGGTGCCGCCGGAGCAGGGGGAGCTCCTTTAACCCGAATCATAGCCTCCTGCTCGAAATCGTATGAATAACTCGGGCTAAAAGAAAAAAAGAGCGGCCGCACTCGACGGCCGCTCTCTGATCGCTTCGCTCTTTTGCCTGTGAATCACAGTGTTTCCGGTCGCACGCGCAATGGCACCGTCAGTGACACCGTGCCGGCGCGTACGAAACGGGTGTCTCAGATTTCCTGCCCCTTCGGCTTCTCGTGTCTCTTGTCGCAGGTTCCGTCGTGGATCTTCTTCATGGCACCTGCGGGATCCTTCTCGAATGCGGCCTGGCAATTGCCGCAGCAGAAGTAGTAGGTTTCACCGTCGTGCGTTGTCGTGACCGAGGCCGTGCTCACCTTCATCTCTGCACCGCACGAGCAGAGAGTAATCCTGTTGCCCTCGTCATCGACCTTGTAGACGTTTCCCGAGATATTCTGCTCCTTCTTCGCATCGCACATCTTCGCTTCGATGACCGGGATCATGGTGTTGAGGTCGGCCCCGATCTTCTCGGCGCAGTGGTCGCTGCACACGAAGTATTTCTTCCCGTCGTGCACGATCAACGGTGTGTTTTCCGTAACGGTGAACTCCATCCCGCATGCACAGACGGCGATTTCCTCACCTGATGCAGCTGTCTTCAGCACATTCTGGCAGTGGGCGGCGCATTCAGCCGAAGCCGTCTTCTTTCCGGATCCGCAGTGCTTCCCCTCGCCGGCAAGCGCGAAGTTCGCGGCGAAGGCGAACCCTGCGAAGAGCATGACGAGACTGACAGCGATGTTCTTTTTCATTCCTTTCCCTCCTTGCGGGAGCGGTTCCGTGAGTGTCCGGCCCTGCCGTTTTCCCGGATGCTCTCTCGTTCACGGTGTCTCGAATCAGTGTCATAAAGTAGACATCCGCCCCGGCACTGTCAATGCGGAGACCGGGGAAGGGATGGTCTTTCCCGTGATCACGGTCCGGCGGAGCCGGTTTCGCTTTCCTGTCGGGCACCGGAGACGTGGAGGAAGAGAAAGAGGGCGGCCATCAACAGATAGCCGAGCGCCGGCCCCACAGCCCGGCCGGGGTCGAGCTCCTCGGCGTGGATGAGGCCCACGAAAGCGAACGCCGCTGTGAGGAGAGTCCACCAGAACGCAGTCAGGAATTTCCTGTCGATCAGAAACACCAGGACGGCGGTGAGCATCATCGCGGACAGGAGGGCTCCCGATCCGAGCACCGTGAGGCCGGTGTAGTCGATGCCGGCTTCCTTCAGTGCGGCGGTGCCGACCACCCCCGGTCCGGTTCCCGCCGCCTTGAGGGCGTTCTGCACCTGGAGGAGGCCCCAGGAGGCGATGTGGGGTACGAAGCCCAGCACCACGGCGGGATAGTATCTCGAGGGCACCACCTGGAACGCCTGTGCGCCGATGATCAGCCCGATCCAGAGCAGGATGGCGGCGCCGGCCTCGATCGGCACCACCGCCATGACCAGCCCCATGCCCCCGGTGGCGCAGACGAGCATCACGAACAGGCCGTTCATGACGGAGTAGCCGCGCCGGGCACCGATCTCCTTCCAGCCGGGGTGGCCGATGTAGACCGTCGTCGGAAAGCAGCTGCCGAGGAAGGCTCCGACCACGGTCCCGACGCCGTCGACCAACATGGTCGGAAAGGTCTCGTACCGGTCCCCGGCGGCCGCGGCGCTTTCCACGTTCTGCATCGTGCCGAGGAAGTTGGCCACGGCCATGGGAACGACGATTGCCGTGTAGGGCATGATGATCGCGAGGCCCCCCACGAGCTCCGACAGGCTCGGGTGCGGGAGGAAGAACCCCATCGACGCGATCGCCCCGGTCACTTCCTCACCGGCCATCTCGCCGGTGAGCCAGGCGACAAGGGTTCCCGTCGCGACGGCGACCAGGCCGGCGGGCAGGCCTCCGGGAAACCGGATCCTGCTGAAGTACTGGATCATGATGATTCCGAGCGGGAGGAGGCCCACGACCGGCATGGCGAAGATCTCGAGCGTCGGGATCATGGAGATGAACGCGATCGCGATGCCGGCGAGCGTCGACAGGAGTGCCGCGCGTGGTGTGATCTTCCGGATCCGTTCTCCGATGAAGGACCCCAGGACTTCCAGGACGCCGTTCAGAAAGCAGGCCGCCACCCCCACCTTCCAGGTCAGCACCGGATCTCCCGTCAGAGCGTGGACCGGGCCCATGACGAGGAAGAGAAATGCGAACAGGCTCGGGGTGTTGATGCCGTAGGGCATGGCGGTGACGTCCGTCCGCCGCTCCTTTTCGGCCAGCCGTTTCGCCTGGTGGGAGTAGTAGAGATTCCCGAGCAGGATGGACACACCGACGCCGGGGAGAATCCGTCCGAACACCAGCCACTTCGGCATGTCGAAGAGCCAGGTGCAGACGGAGGCTGCGACGATCAGGTTGACGAGGTTGTCGATCATCAGTCCGAAGAAGCCGTCGATGTCCCTCCGGACGATGAGGGGATAACGGTGCCAGCTCCGGTCGCCGGTTTTCTCCATGGCCTCTTCCCGACTGTCAGTGGCTTTATGCCGGTTGTGCCCCTACGCCGGGGCAGGCCGCGGTGTTGCCTGCCTCCGGAGACGTCCGCCGCGGCGGGGATCGGTCAAGGCTGAGTATACCCTGCCGGTTTCCTCCTGTCAACGACGGTCGAGACCACGAGACAACCGCTGACACCGGCTCTCCTCGACCTGAAAACTCCCGATTTCCGTTGACACTCATGCCCGTTTCTGCTACAATTCCGGTGTGGGGATTCCTGGGGGGTCGCCGGGGGCCGGATACGTAACGGGACGTCTGTACGGCCCCGAACCGGTGATCGCCTGCGCTCAGGATCCAGTCTGGTTGAAGGAGGTCTGTATGCGAAACACTGTGGGTCCACGCGTGGCCCCCGCCCTGGGCCTGGCGCTCTCGGCGCTCCTTGTCTTCGGGATCGGCATCGGCATCGCCGGCACCCTGCAGGACGCGTACGACGAGGCCGGTCCGGGAGAAGGCTACGACAAGCTCGTGATCCTCGAGAGAGGACAGGTCTATACCGGCTCGCTGATCATACCGGGCGGCATCGACTGCTGCATCCGCGGCAATGACGCGGTCTGTATGCCGGGGGGTCTCGACATCCGGGTCTCCACCGGTGCCAGCCTCGACATCTTCGACACCGTGATCACCGGTCAGAGAGCTCTCTGATATCAGGAAGGGGCATCCGGCCTCATCAGCGGAAACACGATCTGCGACGGATCGTACGGCGTCCGGTGCCTCCTCGCCCCCGTCACTATCGAGAACAACGTCATCGTCAACAATTCCATGTTCGGCATCGCCGTCGACGATGCCATGCACCCCGTCATCCGGTACAATGACGTGTGGAACAACACCGGGGGGAACTACATGCAATTCTGCTCCGGCTGAGGGGGCGGCGAGTGGGAGAGTTTCTCCCCTTCCCCCGGAACCGGTGAGATCAACGTCGATCCGCTGATGGTCAATCCCGATGAGTACGATTTCGTGCTCAGCACCGAATCGCCGTGCATCGATGCGGCCGATCCCGGCCTCATGGATCCCGACGGCACCAGGCGCGACATGGGAGCGTGCCACTTCCCCTTCATCTCGATCACCTGTTCGCCCGAAGAAGTGATCGTGACGCCGGGGCAGTTACTCCCGCTCGTGCTGACGGCCGACAACCTCCTCCCCGATCCTTCGTTCCCGGTCTGGGTCGAGGTGTTCGCACGGCTCCCGAACGGATTCGTAATGCCCCTGGCGGGGCCGATCCCCGCATCCGGCATCGCGCTTCCCGCCGAATCCTCCCTGGGCGGGACCATCAACCTGCTGGTTCCCGGCAACGCTCCGGACGGGCTGCAGGCGGTCATCAAATCAGTGCTGTCGAGATCGGATACGGGTGAGTTCGTTCACGAAGACTACTGCGACGTCACAGTGTCGGCCACCTATTGAGAGAATACTCGGAATAACAGGGGGACGGAATGTCATTCCGTTCCCCTTCGTCTTTTCTTCCGCAGCGTTCCGGCCGCCAAAATCGAAATCGTATGAATAACTCGGGTTAGAAGCCGTCCGCTGTTATCTCCTTCTCGGTGAGCGTCCCGTACCGTGAGACCTCATCACGGATCTCCGATGCCTTTCCGATCAGGGTGAAGGTGAGATACTCCCACGGAAAGTACTCCGTGATGATGTCGCGCGCCCGCTCGGTCGTCATCCGTTCCACGTTTTCCTCGAAATCGTTGATGAAGGATTCGTCGAAACCGTAGACGAACATCTGTGTCAGGAGCTCCGCTAGCTCGCCCGACGTCTCGTAGCGGGGTGGAAACTGCCCTTTCATGTAGTTCTTGGCCGATTCGAGCGTCTTCTCGTCGATCCCCTGCGTGTGGAGGCGGTCGAGCACCTGGAGCGCGAGGTCTATCGCTTCGGTGGTCGTTTCCGTGGCGGTGAAGCTGCTCACCGCGAAGGTCCCCGCGTCCCGGTAGGTCAGGAAATAGCTGAACGCACCGTAGGTGAGACCAGCGTTCACCCGGAGCTCGTCGTTGAGCCAGGAGGTGAAACGCCCGCCGAGCACCGTGTTGATGACCTGAACGGGGATGTAGTCGGGATTGTCCCGCTCGATCCCCGGACCCCCGATGTGAAACCGGGTCTCGGTGGCGTCTTCCTTGTCGACCAGGAGAACGCGGTTCTCCGTCGGCCGGGGAACGGGGCCCGGCTCGACGGATTCGAGCGAGCCCGCCGGATTCCAGGATCCGAAGAGATCGTGGATCTCCTCGATCATCGACGCCGTCTCGAAATCGCCCACCACTGCGACTGCCGTACCGGTGGGCAGGTAGTTCTCTTCGTAGAATGTTCTCCCGTCATCGACGGTGATCGTCTCGACCGCGCTGCGGATTCCCTCGACGGGATTGCCGTAGACGTGGTCGCCGTACAGAAATTTCTCGAAGTAGGAGCGGATGACCCGCGCAGGCCGCTCCCTGTCCTGCTCGAGCTCCAGGAGGAGCCTGGTCTTCCGCTTTTCGAACTCGGCACGGTCGAACGCCGGCGCGGTCACGATCTCTCCGAGCAGGGGGAACACCCGGTCCCCGTCCTCGTTCAGAAACGACATCGACACCTCGGCGTACTCTTTCGAGGCGGAGGCCCCGTAGGAGGCGCCGATGAACTCGAGCTGTTCTTCGATCTCCTCCTTCGTATAGCTCTTCGTTCCGAACAAAAGGGACTGCGCGGTGAGCGAGGCCAGGCCGTATCTGTCGCCGTCTTTCACCGCACCTGCCGGAAAGACTGCCGATACGTACACGAGCGGTACCTCGTGCTGCTCCATGAGGTAGACCGTCAGGCCGTTATCGAAAACGATCTTCTCGTAAGGAGGAAGACTGAATCCCCCGCTGCTCCCGCCGGCGAACGTCGCCGTGAGGACCACGAGCACCGTGGCCGTGAATACGGCGGCACCGGCGCGTCCTGATGCTCTTCTTCGGCTCATGATGGACTCTCCTCGCTCCCGGTGAGAACCCCCACGGTTCTGTTGGTTTTCTTCAGGTACTCTTCGGCGACCCGCCTCACGTCTTCTTCCGTCACGCGCCGGTACTCCCCGGGG
>CAZMKB010000151.1:0-8739 GCA_964566685.1 uncultured Gemmatimonadota bacterium
CGAACTCTTCCTCGTAGATCACACAGAACCGCTCGAAGTGCTCCTCGATGAGACGATAAAGCGGTGAGCTCCGGGGACGCCGGGGACGGTAGACCGCTGGGGCGGAACTCTTGAGACACTGCGACGTGGCCACGGCACTGTCTTTCTGTGACAGAAATGAAAGGCCTCGTGTCGTGGCGAGAGGATGACAGATCGAAAAGCAGTGAAATCATCGTGCCGGGAGGAGACGGGGAGAGATTCATGCTCTCCAACCGATTGAGAGACAGGGATTCACCGGAGGGAGCCTGACGCCCCAGCTGGCTGCGGAACGGTCCATGGCACGACCAGTCATTCGTGGAGAGTCACGAAAATCGAGTCCGCCGTTGAAAACCGTGTGCGAAGCCGTCTCGGACCCGGTGTCAGGAGGGTGTCCACGCAGGGTCCTACCGGATCGCCACGCCGTTCTTGCCGGCACACTCACGGGGCAGTTTCACGGTGAAGGAGCTCCCCGCGTTCCGTGCCGATTCGATGTTGATGTTGCCGCCGTGTGACTGGGCGATCTTGTTGGCGATGAAGAGACCCAGCCCGGTCCCCCCTGCTCCCTTCGAGGAGAAGAAGAGGCTGAACGCCTTTTCACGGGTCTCCTGCGTCATACCGATACCGTTGTCGGAAATGGTGAAGATGATCTCTTCCGGTGTGCCCCGCAGTTCAACCGTGACTGCGTGCTCCGGTTTCTTCTTGTCGAGCCGGCAGGCATCGAACGCGTTCTCGATGAGGTTGACGAACAGCGACCTGACCGAGAGACGGTCGGCCTCGAACTTTCCGGCTTCGGATTCCAGGTTGCAGCTGAAGGCGATGCCCAGCTTCTGGGCCTTCTCCGCCATGATCTGGCAGATCTCGTCGAGGAGCTCGTTCGCTTCGATGAGCTGCCACTCCGGCTCGCGGTCCTTGGCGTAGTAGAGGAGATCCATCACCATGGACCTGATGCGGTCGAGGTTCCTGAGCGTCATCTCCCAGCCGCGGTCGATCCTGGCCTGGTCCGCGTTCCTGAGGCCGGTGTTGACGAGGTAGATGCCGCCGTCGAGTCCGTTGAGTAACCCCTTGATCGTGTGGGAGATCGTGCCGATCAGAAGCCCCACGTCCGAAAGCTTGTCCTGGAGCTCCCGGATAGCCGTGATGTCCGCGCTCATCTCCACGACCTTCGAGATATTCCCGTCGGCGTCCTTGATGGGAGCGGTGCAGACGAGGACGTTCATGCGCCGCTCGTCCACCGAGGTGACGATCTCCTCGTGGGTGCGGATCAGGCCGTCTGCGAAGGTCTGCCGCACGATGCAGGGCATGCATTGCTTGTCACGGTGCTTGTAGACACGGTAGCACTTGTCGCCGTACGAGGTGCCGAACGCCTCCCGGTGCAGCCGGTTGGCGTCGACGATGTTCAGGTTCTCGTCCTGGATCGAGATGTAGCAGGGCACTTCCTCGAACAGCAGGCGGTAGCGCTCCTGGCTCTCCCTGAGCTGCTTCTGCAGCATCTTGTTCTCGGTGATGTCGGTCGACATCTCCATGACGGCGACGATGTTCCCCTCGTCGTCCCTGATCGGCGTGGTGTTCACGACGACGCCGATGTCCCTTCCGTCGAGAGACCTCACCCACTCCTCGCTGCGGTGGGACTGCCCGTCGTGGAACGTCCGCTCGACCGGGCACACCTCGCACTTCTCCGGGCGCTTCTTGTACACCTGGTAGCAGTGCCGACCCTCCCAGTCGCCGAACTCATCCCGGAACCGCCGGTTCGCGTCGACGATCCGGTAGTTCCTGTCCTGGACGGTCAGGTAGCAGGGCATCGAGTCGAAGTATGTCTGATATTTCACGGATCCCCCTCGGGAGCGGTCAGTGCTTCTCGGACGCCGCCCTGTCTTTCGTGTGAATCTTCAGGACCTTCCTCACGTTCCTGAGGAGGCTCTCCTCGCTGATGGGCTTGTCGACGTAGCCCTCGGGCGGCGGCACGTGCCGGTCGTAGATGAGCTTCCTGAGCTGGGGCTGTCCCGTGATGATGCAGACCGGGATCGACTCGAGCTCCGGTTCGGTCCTGAGGATCGCGAAGACCTCTTCCCCCGACTTCCCCGGCATGGTGATGTCGAGCGTGATGAGGTCGGGCTTCTTCCGCTTCGCCAGAGTGATGGCCTCATCGCCGTCGTGAGCCGTGATGACGGTGGCGCCGTGGTCCTCGAGGATGGCCGAGGCGTAGGCGAGGAAGTCGGGCTCGTCGTCCGTGACAAGGATCCGGTATCCCGCGAGCACGCCCTCGGGTTCGGCGGCCGGGACCTTCTCGACCGGGATTTCTTCGACCGGAACGGTGACCTTCTTCTCCGGCACGACGACGGCGTTCGCGGTGAGATTCACCAGCTGCGTGACCTGCATCCCCAGCTTGTAGTGTTTGATGAGGTCGGTGAGGCCGTCGACGCAGTTGTGGCAGGAGGTGGCCACGATCTTCGCCCCGGTGGCGGTAAGCTGGTCGGCCTTGATCTTCGCCGACTTGAGACGGCGCGGAGTGTACTCGGACATCGACATCGCACCGCCCCCTCCCGTGCAGCAGTAATTCTCGGAGCGGTTCGGGTACATCTCCCTGAAGTCGGTGATCACCAGGTCCAGGAGCTCCCGCGGCTCCTCGAACAGGCCGCAGCTCCGCGCGTTGTTGCAGGAGTCGTGGAAGGTGACGGGCTCCGTGTTCTTCGACCTGTCCACCCTGATGCGCCCCTCGCGGATGTAGCGGAGCATGGTGATGACCGAGCTCTCCATCTCGAAGTTCACATCGACCTTCCCCCAGTTCTGGCCTTCGCAGCGGGTGGAGCGGTAGCCGTGTCCGCACTCCGAGATCACCAGCTTCCTCCCGCCGAGCTCTTCCACCTTCTCGTAGAGCCGCCGGGCCACGGATCCGCCCAGATCGTCGTCCCCGGAGAAGAGGCCGAAGTTCGTCATGTCCCAGCACTCGGACGGCATGGTCCAGTTCTCGCCGGCGAGATAGAAGATGAGGGCCGCATCCGATATGGTCCTCGGATCGTACTTGACTTCCCGCGGGTTGATGGCGTAGACGATGTCGGCACCCTTTCTGTCGATGGGAATCGCAGCATTCGGGTCCCCCACTTCGGCGACGAGCTCCTCCGAAAGCCACTCCAGGGTTTCGACGTAGTCCTCCTTCAGGACCCCCATCTGGTTCCCGATCTCCCACTGGTCCTTGCTGACGACGGCCACCCCCTCCGGCATGACACCAAGGGCCACCAGGAGACCCCGGGTCACCCTGTTGAACGTGGCGAAATCCACGCCCATGGGACAGTTGATGGAACAGCGGCGGCAATTCGTGCACTTCCCGAAGGCGATGTCCTTGAGCTCTTCGAGCTCCTCGTCGGTGAAGACGCTCTTCGCGCCTACCCACCAGGGGAAGACCCTCCCGGTCCAGTCGTAGTGGCGCTTGAAGATCTTTCTCAGCCTGTCGGCCTTGTATGCGGGCGCATACGTGTAATCGCCCGGATTGGCGAGAACGTAGTGACAGCACTCCGTGCACATACCGCAGTGGACACAGGCCGTCAGGGAGCCGACCACCTGACGGTTGAGCTTCTTTCCCAGATTCTCTATGAACTGCTGTGCCTTCAGTGATCGTTGATTCGTCGCCATTCGCTCCTCCAGCAACCCTGCGCTCCGGACCGGCGCCTGATGGGATACACTCCCCGGTGCCCCAGAGTCTTTCCGAGATAGTACCGTGTGAACGGATAGTAGAGATAGTGCGATATCTTGCTGAACGGCACGTAGACGAGGAAGAAGGCCGTCAGCAGGAAATAGGTCAGGAGATGCCACTCCCCGCCGTCGATGCGGTTCGGAGCCGCGAGGAACGCGAAGAAGAACCACACGGTGAGGAGAATGAGCGAAAAGTAGTCGTCGGGCGAGCTGATGGCCCGCAGATAGGGATTGCCGGCCCGCCGGACGATGCGAAGGATTCCGACGAGGAACGCCGCGCCGATCAGTACCCGGAAGAGAACGACCAGGGCGCCGCTTTCCAGAAGACCGGGGGCGTACGGAATGACGAAGGACAGAGTGATGGCGGCGACGACTCCCAGGTGGAAAGCAACGAACTGCGCGTAGAGAAATACGTTTCTACGCGTGCTCTCCATGGCCCACGGCATGGCGATGTTGGCCCAGGAGTAGAGGATTCCCTTCCTCGGCGTCGTTTCGATGCTCCCTGTTGCGGCCTGGCGGTCGCCGCCTGCTTTGAACCTGAGGAGCCAGGTGAGGCGGGTGATGTAGACGACCGCCATGAACACCAGGGCCGCCTCCTGGAGTGTGTGTTCCGAGAAATGCAGGAAATCGCTCATAACCGCTCCTTTATGCTTTCTGCAGGGCGTTCAGCTGCTCATGGAATGCCCGGTATTCACGGTTGTCGAGAAGGCAGACGAGCACGTCCTCGAAATTCGTATCCCCGGAGAGGGAGTCGACGAGCGTCCCGAGGGTCAGCTCGGCGGAGACGGCGAGCGGAACACCGTAGAACCCCGCACCCATGGGCGGAAAGGCGATCTGGCGAATGCCTTTCTCACCGGCCGCCCGGAGTGCGTTACGGATCGTTTCCACCATCTTCTCCTCGAGGCCCTCTTCCCGGAACTTCGGCCCGACGGCGTGAACGATGTACCGTGCTTTCATCTCGCCGGCGCCGGTAACGAGGGAACGGGTTGTATCTACGGTGCCGTGCTGCTTGAGCTCCTCCTGGACCGAGGGGCCGCCGCGCATCGAGATGGCGTTCCCGAAGCCGGAGCCGAGCAGGAGATCGTTCCGGGCGTAGTAGACGCACGCCTCCACCTCGAGATCGGTGATGTCTCCTTTGACCAGGCGGAGAGTGGCCCCTCCCACCTTTACTTCGTCAGCCATTGTTTTTCCTCCAGACACATCGGATTCCCTGCACCCGTCTCGCCGCGGCGGCAGGGCCGCTCCTCCGCTCCCGGATCAGGAAGCTCCCGGCAGAGCAGGCCGGGAATCGCTGATGAGAGCGGACAGGGTGTTTGCGTTGAAGTGACGATCGATCCAGGCGAATACGATTCTGTCGCATTCCCTCGGCAGCTCCTTGCGATTCCCGGCGAGTACGATTCTCACGAAGGGAATTCTCGGATCCTCGCTCAGGAGTTTCGTGAACTCGCCGCTGCGCTCGACTCCGAGGGCGCAGTCGATCACCACGTAATCGGGGCGGAACCGCTCGATGAGCATCGAGCACCGGTACTCGCAGTCGGCGACTCTCAGATTGTAACCGTAATTCTCCGAGTCCCTCTCGAGCTCCTCCTTCAGCCTGATGCGGTCCGTGACCACGAGGATGTTGGGTGGCTGACCGTGCATCATGCGAAAATAGTCGCACTCCTGACAGTTCCCCTCGCAGTAGACACCCACGTAACCGGAATCGGTGGGCAGGGACGTCAGCTCGTAGCAGCGGCGCGTTCTCGAACGAAATACGATGCAGCGCCGGCACCCCTCAGGAACGGCACCGGAAGGTGAATTGAACTCCCAGCAGTACTGGAATCCCAGTTCGGTCACACTCCGCGCAGTCTTACCGTCTCTCCCCTCGAGAAACTTCTCGATCGCTTCGATCGGGATACGGTGGTGACCTCCCGGTGTGCGATTCGCCGGGATCTTACCCGCCCGGATCCACTTGAGGACTGTGTCCGGCGTCACAGAACAGAGCTCGGCGGCTTTGCCGGTCGAGAGATACTCCTGCGGGGCTGTGTGCCGCGGCGATTCTTTCCGTTGCATGACGATCCTCCTGGATTTATGGAAATTCTTGATTATTGATTTTATGGATTCTATGGATTCAATATATCACAAAATCGCACCCCTGTCAAGCGAAAAAACCTGGAGCCCGAACTTCCTCTACGGAAAGCCGTTTGCCGCGTTTAGCAGTCCTCGCATTGTCCTTGACCTGAGACAGGCGCTACATTATTATTGCGACTGCGAAAAATCCCCCACCGGAAACGACCGACAGTATACCGTTCAGACGGGAGTTAGTAGATGGTTGCCAATCAACAACTTGAAAGTATATCAGCGGACACGCTCGTCGTGGGCGGCGGCATCGCCGGCATGACCACGGCGATCGAGACATCCGAGGCGGGGAAAACGGCGATTCTCGTCGAGAAGAGCCCCACCCTGGGGGGCCGCATCGCATCCTCCAACCAGTACTTCCCGAAGCTCTGTCCGCCGACCTGCGGCATGGAAATCAACCTGCGGCGGCTCCGGCAGAACGAGCGGATCACCGTGTTCACCCTGGCGGAAGTGGAGAAGGTCACCGGGACTCCCGGCAACTACGAGGTCACGCTCACCCTTCACCCCCGCTACGTCAACGAGAAGTGCACCTGCTGCGGGGAGTGCGCGAAGGCCTGCGATATCGAGCGGGACAACGAGTTCAACTACGGTCTCGACAGGACGACGGCCATCTACCTGCCGCACCTGATGGCCTGGCCCCAGCGCTACGTGGTGGACCCGCAGTACGCCGGCGACGAGCGCATGAAGAAATGCGTCGACGCCTGCGCCTACGACGCGATCGAGCTCGACATGCAGCCGAAGACGGTCACCGCGACAGTCGGCGGCATCGTCTGGGCGACCGGCTGGAAGCCGTACGACGCCACCAAACTCGACAATCTCGGTTTCGGAAAATTTCCGAACGTCGTCACCAATGTCATCATGGAACGGCTCGCCTCGAGGGGCGGACCGACGGACGGAAAGATCACCCGGCCGTCGGACGGAAAAGAGATCACGAAGATCGGTTTCGTGCAGTGCGCCGGATCCCGTGACGAGAACCACCTGCCCTACTGCTCGGCCGTCTGCTGCCTTGCGTCCATGAAGCAGGCCACCTACATCCGGTCCCGGTATCCCGATGCCAAAATCCATCTTTTCTACATCGATGTCAGGTCACCCGGCCGCATGGAGGACTTCTACACGAAGGTGCAGGAGGACGAGAAGTTCTTCTTCCACCGCGGCAAGGTCGGCAGGATCACCGAAAATCCGGAGAACAGGAATCTCATCCTGGAAGCCGAGAACACGCTGACCGGGGAGATGACGAAAATGGAGGTCGACATGGCGGTTCTCGCCGTGGGTATGGTGCCCGCGACGGCAGATGATCCGCCGCCGCTCGACACGGCCCTCGACGAATTCGGGTTCATCGCACCCGATCAGAAAACCGGGGTCATCGGAACCGGTACGGTGATGCGGCCCTACGACGTCGCCACATCCGTTCAGGACGCCACCGGGGCGGCGATCAGGGCGATCAACATGAGAGGCGGGAGTGAGTGAAATGGAAACGAAAATCGGTTGTTATATATGTAAAGGATGCGACATCGGGAAATCCGTCGACGTCGACAAGATGGTCGAGGTCGCGACGGGAGAGGGGCAGGTCCCTGTCTGCAAGACGCACGACATCCTCTGCAGCCCGGAAGGGGTCGAGCTGATTCGCTCCGGCATCGAGAGCGAAGAGCTCAACCGTGTCGTCATCGCCGCCTGCTCCTACCGGGTCTTCCCCGAGCTGTTCGACTTCGGCGGAAACATCCTGGTCGAGCGGACGAACCTCAGGGAGCACGTCGCCTGGTGCCACGAGCCGGGGGACGAGGACACGCAGATGCTGGCCGAGGACCAGATCCGTATCGGCCTCGCGAAGCTGATGAACAGCAGCCCGCCCGAGCCGCTCATCGAGGAGACGAGCAAAAACGTGATGGTGGTCGGAGGCGGGATGACCGGCATGACCGCGGCCCTCGCCGCCGCCAGGTCGGGCAAGAAGGTGACCCTCGTCGAGAAAGAGGACCGGCTGGGCGGCTGGGCGAACCGTTTCAGGAAGACGTTCCCCAAGCACCCGCCGTACCGGGAGCTCGAAGGTTCGGGCTGCGAGGAGCTCGCCAGGGAAGTCGAGGCCGAGCCGAACATCACCGTGCACCTCTCGACCGAGGTCGAGAAAACGGTCGGACAGCCCGGCAAGTTCATGGTGGCGCTTCGAAACGGCGGCAGCCCCACCGATCTCACGGTCGGGTCCATCGTCCTGGCCACCGGCTGGAGGCCCTACAAACCCGAGAAGCTCGGAAAATGGGGCTACGGAACATCACCCGACGTCATCACCAACATCCAGATGGAAGACATGGTGAAGGCGGGGCCCATCAAGCGACCATCGGACGGGAAGTCACCGGACAGCGTCGCCTTCATCCAGTGCGCCGGCTCCCGCGACCAGGAGCACCTGCCCTACTGCTCCGCCGTCTGCTGCCGCGTGTCGCTGAAGCAGGCGATGTATGTCCGGGAGCAGTATCCCGACGCGAAGATCTACATCATCTACAAGGATCTGCGGTCGCCGCAGCAGTTCGAACGGTTCTACGCGTACGTTCAGGAGGACGACGGCATCTTCTTCACCAAGGGTGAGATCGCCGGGGTCACGAAAGAGCCGGACGGCACCGTCGCCATCGACGTCGAGGAGACGCTGCTCGGCGAAGACATCACGATCAAGGCCGACATGGTCGTCCTCGCAACCGGGATGGTGCCGACCACGAAGGTCGAAGGGGACCTCCCGGCCGAGGAGCCGCTGGCAGCAGAAGAAGGCGCCGGAGAGGGGCAGGAAGAGAAGAAGGAAGAGAAGAAAGAACAGAGGACGACCGCCGACGGGAAGAAGGAGGCCGAGAGCGCCGAGATCGGCGCGAGAATCCTCAACCTGACCTATCGGCAGGGCACCGATCTCCCGACGCTCAAGTACGGGTTCCCCGACTC
>CAZMKB010000152.1:0-8695 GCA_964566685.1 uncultured Gemmatimonadota bacterium
TGTCGAAGACCCAGTCCTCGTTGCAGTTGTCCTGGGTCCAGGTGCCGGAACCGCCGTCGGTCGTTTCGAACGTCCCGTCGGCGTAGAACGTGATCCCTGCGAGCTGAATCTCGAGTGAGTCCTCGCAGACTTCTCCCGGCTCTGTGAACCAGTTGTAATAGAGGTCCCAGGTCCCTTCCAGGGAAGGGCACTGCGGCTCCTCCTCAACCGTGAAGCACCAGCAGCGGCAGGCGCCTTCCTCGCCGGGGAGCCTTCCCGGAGGAAATCCGCCCGGGTCGGGATCGAGCACCTCGGCCGGTTCCGGTCCGTAGACCAGCGGCGGATAGGTCACAACGCCCAGGTTCGCTCCGATGACGTCGTCGATGTCACCGTCCTTGAGCGGCGGCGTGATCATGCCGTTCGTGTCGTTGCACTCCGTCACCACGAACCAGTCCCAGGTACCGAGAGGCATTCCGGTGACGGAAATCCAGAGGATGTACTCCGCGCCGGGTTCGATGAAGCCGAACTGTACGTTGGGAACGACCCAGGCGATCCGGCGAGCGATCGGCGGTTTGCCGTCCTCGCACGGAAGACCCACGATCGTGACGATGTAGTTCTCGCAGAGTTCGAAGATCTTGTGTTTCCAGACGAAGACGACATTCTCGGGCATGAGGAGGTAGTTCTCGAGCTCGGGGTCGATGTAGACCTCCTCGATGTCGGTCGTCCAGCAGTCCTGCATGACGTTGAGATAGAAGCCGTTCGTGCCCCCGGGGACGGGAAGGTCCCGCACTTTCACCATGCCGAAGTCGGCTACGCCGATCTCCGCAGGTTCCGGTCCTTCGTCGGCCCAGAATGCGGCGGGCGGCGATGCCGGTCGATCGGCGGGCGCCAGTGTGACGGCGGCGAAGACCGCCAGCACGACGGCCAGGCCCGCGGAAAAGATGGTCTTTGCCATGATTCCTCCCAGGTGCATGGTCAGAAGCATTTCGCCCTGTTCGGGCAACAAACATCGTAGAGAATGTCGGCTCCCACCCCCTTTCGCATGCGAAGATGGAAGAACATGCATGGATGAAACTGCAGCGGGAAGCTGATGAAACGAACGGCAGACAGAGCCGGGTCAGGCAGTGTGTGGATGGTCAGCAGAAGATGTGAGGATCGATCCGGCTTCGAGCGCGATGTCTCTTTCCTCCCCTGTTCAGATTCTACCACGGATTCGGATCCGTGTCAAGCTCGAACAAGGTGGTTTGCCGGATCAAAGATTGTGCTTCGGCGTTCTCCGTCCGGGCACGGGCCGGGGACAGGCGGCGTTTTCCCCGGTCCTTCTTCATTATCCTGCGAAAAGGAAGCTCCGCATCATTCGGGGAAACTTCGGGTGATCTACAGCACGCCCAGGACGACGCCGTCGCCGTTGTGGACGATGGCCCTGATCTCTCCCTCGCCGTGGGGGATGGCCACATCGACATGCTGGCCCACACCGGCGCGGATCATGTTCGCCGGGACGCCCGAGAGCAACCGCTCGATCTGATCTTCGGTGACCGTGTACTCGCCGGTGTTCGTTTCGAGCACAACGAAGATCCCCTCGCCCGGACGCGGTCCGGGACCGGGCCGCGGCCCGTGGCCGGGACGGCGGGGACGGTGGGCGGTGACGTGCACGATGACGGGCTCGCTCTCCTCGCCTCCCTCCCAGGTGATGGTGAGGTCGCCCGAGATCTGCTCACCATCGTCGTGGCTCGTGATGTCGATGAGTGCGGGCGGCGATGTCACGGAGAACGTTATGGGGTCGAACAGGTCGGAGCCGGTGACCTCGAATTCGTAGGCCGTTCCGGGGACGAAGTCCACCGGCGGACCCTCCTCCTCGAACGGCGGGGAGAAGGTGGAGTAGACGATCTCTCCCCGGCGTCCCTCCCGCTTCGGGACTTCGATCTGTGTCTCGTTCCATGAGAGAAACACGGAGCCCATGTCGATGCCGGCGTGACAGAAGGGCGGAGCACCCTCGGCCTCGTCGGTGAAACCGACGGCGAACGCGTGCCCTTCGCTCTGGCTGCCGTCCTCGAACGGATGGCGCCTGTCGTCCCACGTGATCGAGAAGACTCCGATACCGCCGCTGACCTCTGCTCCACCCGCGGCCATGAGGGAGAGCTCGTCGTCGATGGTCGACGACGCGCCGGGATCCGAACTCTGGCTGTCGGGTGATGTCACATCCGAACAACCGGCGGCCACGGCTGCAGCCAGAAAACAGAGTGTCGGGACCGAAAGCAGTTTCCGGAAATACATGGTTTTCCTCCTTCGTCGGTTCGATACGTCTTTTCCGGCCGGCCTGCTCCGGAGGCTGAAGACCGGATGACGACGGGCATGGGCGTGAGCGGTTTCCTGAATGTCAGACACGCCGGGCTCGAAGAAGTTAAACGCCCATTTTACGGTTAGACAACGGTTCGAAGAGATTTATTCCCTTTCTCTGCGCGGCATCCCGCCGGAGGCTCTCTCCGTGGATGCTTCGAGCAGCATGAAGTTGCCCCGTCGATCACGTCCGGACCCTGTTCCTGTCGAGGAGCCAGGTCGCGAGCCAGGAGTAATCCTCGTGCCCGGTTCCCTCCACGGCGGCGGTTTCGAACAGGTTCCGTACGGCTTCGTGGACCGGAAGCTCGAGTTTGCCGTAGCGTGCCGTGTCGGAGACGAGATCGAGGTCTTTCACCATGTGGGTGACGGGAAAGTGGAGGGGCGGTGAACCCCCGAGCACTTTCCCGGCCTTGTCCCACATCGGGCAGGAGAGAGCTCCCGCCTGGAGCATTTCCACGACGGTTTCCGGTGTGAGGTCCTGGCCGATCCCAAGAGCCAGGGCTTCCCCCAGCGCCTCCACCATCCTCGCGAGCACCATGTTGGCCACTATCTTCAGCGCACTGCCCTGGCCGATACCTCCGGCGTGGATGAGCCGGCTTCCCAGGATCGAGAGCACGTCCCGCGAGCGTTCGAGGTCGGCGGCATCACCGCCGGCAAGGAGGAGGAGCTCCCCCGTTTCCGCGGGATCGATGCTGCCCAGGACCGGAACATCGAGAAAAGCGGCTCCGGTCGCCTGGACCATCCCGGAGAACTCGAGGCTCGCCTTCTTCCCGACGGTGCTCATGTCGATGTGGATCTTTCCGGTGCCGAGAGCATTCAGCATACCCTCCCCGGGCTTCTGTCCGGTGAGGACGGCACGGACCGCATCCCCGTCGAGGAGCATGGTAATCGTCAGCTCGGAGGCCTCGGCCGCCTCCCGGGGTGTCGAAGCGGCACGGGCGCCGCGCTCGACGAGCGGTTCCATTTTCTCCGGCGAGCGGTTGTATACGGTGAGCTCCGCACCCTTCTCGAGGAGGCGACCGGCCATGCGGGATCCCATCAGGCCGAGGCCGAGAAAGCCGATTTTTTTCGTCACTGGCTGATCCCTTCGCGTTCGAGTTGTTCGGGCCGCATCAGCCGGGCTTCCCGGCCGGATGTCAATCCCCCCCGGATGGACGATAGGAGACGGGACGTCTTATGTCAACCGTACGTGCCGGCCGGACTGGGGCAGGCGGCCGGTAGCCCCCCGGTGAGCCGGTTTCGTTTGACTCCGAATGTATGCCGGGGTATTATGAGTACTGAGTCCCGGGCTCCGGGTTCACGGTGCTCAGGAAACCCGTAACCTTTCTTCCGGAAGTTCGTCTTATACCCGGGCCGCGAGCATGGACACATTCGAAAAAATCCTCGCCGAGCACAGGGACCGTGTCTTCAGCTACGCCTTCTATGTGCTCGGAAATCGACAGGACGCGGAAGATGTCACGCAGGACGTGTTCATCAGGCTGTGGCGGAATCTGGGAGACATCGACCTGTCGCGACGGAAATCCTGGATCATGAGCGTGGCACACAACCGGTGCATCGACCTGGCGAGAAGCCGGAAGAGGACGGTTCACCGGCGCGAGGATCCGGACATGCTGGCGACGGACACCGATTCTGCACCGGTGAGCCTGGAAATGAATCCCGGACTCCGGAGCGAGTCCCGGGAAACGCGGAGATTACTGCTCCAGGCCCTGAGGAAACTGCCTGTCAGATCGAGGAGCATGCTCGTGATGCACTACTATCAGGGCCTGAAGTACCGGACCATCGGAGAGATGCTCGATCTCAACATCAACACCGTCAAGGTCGAAGTGCACCGGGCACGAAAGGAACTGAGGAAGATCCTCGCCGGGGATTTTCCGGAACGAGCGGAGAAGATTTGAGATGAATACCGATTGTCATGCAGTCAGGCAGATGTTCGAAAGGCTGCTGGACGGAGAGCTCTCACGGGAGGAAGAGTCTCTCGTCACGGAGCACACGAAGACCTGTCCCTCCTGCCGTGACGCACTGCAGGGGGAGATGGACGTCATCACGATGTTCGAACATCTGCCAGAACTGGAGTGTCCGGAACACGTTCTCGAGAACATCCGGGAGACCGTGAGAAGCAGGGAGAAAGCGTCCCTCCTCGAGCTGGCCGTCTTTCCGGTCCTGAGGACCCTTCGCCGTCCCCTTGTTCTGGCGGCAGCCGCTGCCGCGATCGTCGCTTTCCTTTTCATCAGAATCCCGGAGCCTGCAACTCGCCGGCCGGACCGGATCGCCGAGGTCCCGGCCGCTTACTCGCCGGAAGAGATTCGTCGCGCCAGGACCGGTGCGAAGTGGACTCTCGCCTTCACGGCGAAGCAGGTGAGCAGGGCGGAGGAAGCAGCAGCGCGTGCTGTCCTGCTCGATTATCTCCCCCGAACCGTGAAAAAAGGCATCAGAAGCTCGCTGCGGGAGCTTCCAGGAGGTGCAGTATGAAGTGTTTCACGACGAGTGTCCTGTTCCTCGTTGTCGCGGGCATTCTCGCGGCCGCTGTCGCACAGGACGAGGATCTGAAGAAGTATCCCGGTTATGTCGATCTCAGCGACATCGTGATCGCGAAAGACGCCGGCGAGGTCACCGAAGTGTTCCTCGGACCGGCCGTCCTCAAACTGGCGGCGAAGATGGAGGGAAACGGCGACGAAGACCTCTCCGATGCCCTGGAGGGGATGAAAGGCATTCAGGTGAAGTCATTCTCCATCGATGAGACCGCTGCCGAAGAACTCAGGCCGATCATGGACGGGATCGAAGAAAACCTCAGGAAACAAGGCTGGGAGCGGCTCGTCCTGGTCAAGAGCGAGGATGAGCGGGTGGTCGTGAGCGTGAAGCCCGAGGGCGACAACCTCGTCGGCCTGCTCGTCATGGCACTCGAACCCGGCAGCGAAGCCGCATTCGTCAACGTCATCGGCACGATCAACCTGGAGACGATCGGTAATCTGGGGGTCGACCTCGACGAGTCGGTTCTCGACAGCCTGAAGGAGCACATGGAAAAAGACGAGTGATGGCGTCGCCCTGTACCGGCAGGCCGCACGGTGCGGGGCGCCCTTGAAAGAGATGCGGTGAAATGGCTAAGCTCTCTGTGCGGGCCGTTCGCGGTCCGCCGGAGAGCTTTGTTTCATTGTGTCATCCTGTAATGAACAGGAAGGAGTGCACCATGGTAGAGGACATCATCCGGTATCTCGGACCTCTGACGAAGAGCATCGGGATCGTGGCACTCGCAATCGTCCTCGGTCTCGTTCTCTATTTCATCATCTGGGGCTCCATACGCCGGCTGGCGGGAAGAACCAGGACCGGCTTCGACGACTCACTCTTCCGGCACTGCCGGGGGCCGGTGCGGCTCATCTTCATCCTGGCCGCACTGCACGCGGCGATGCCCTTCGCGGGGGAGCCCATTCCTCCCGGCATCCATGAGTTGATCGGTAAGCTCCTCACGGTTCTTCTCATCTTCGCCTTCGCCTGGCTGCTGACATCGCTCACCTCGGTCATGGAGGATGTCTCGGTCGAGCGGTACCGGGTCGACGTAAAGGACAACCTCCAGGCACGTCGTGTTCAGACGCAGGTGCGGATACTGAAACGACTCCTCGTTACCGTTATCATCATTCTGGCGGTGGCCATGATTCTCATGAGCTTCGAGAGGTTCAGGCAGCTCGGAACCGGCATCCTGGCATCGGCGGGCCTGGCCGGATTGATCGTCGGCCTGGCGGCTCAGCGGGCGCTTTCCAATCTCCTGGCTGGAATCCAGATCGCCATCACCCAGCCGATCAGGCTCGACGATGTGGTGATCGTGGAGAACGAGTGGGGACGAGTCGAGGAGATCACGCTGACCTATATCGTGGTGAGAATCTGGGACCTCAGGCGCCTGGTCATTCCGATCAGCTATTTCATCGAGAAGCCGTTTCAGAACTGGACCCGGGTCTCATCCGAGCTCCTGGGGACGGTGTTCCTCTATCTCGACTACCGGGTCCCGCTCGAATCCGTCCGGAAGGAACTCGAGCGGATCCTCGAAGACTCCCCGCGGTGGGACGGAAAGGTCGGGCTCGTCCAGGTGACGAACGCGAGCGAGAGGACGCTGGAAGTGCGTGCACTGATGAGCGCGGCCGATTCGTCGGCGCTGTGGGAGCTCCGCTGCGAAGCGCGCGAGAAGCTCGTCGCGTTCATCGAGGAGCGTTTCCCCGAGAGCCTTCCGCGGGTGCGGGCCGAGCTCGAACGGGAACGCGAAGAACAGGTGGCCTGAGCGGAAGGCTTTACGCGCGGTCTTCTCACGTCGCTTCGTGACTCAGGGTGCATGGGCGCCCTCGATGACTCACCGCAGTCATGAACAGGACCGCCGAAGCTCCATGCGCCCGGGAGGGACGCGGTGAAACTCGTCGATGTTTCCCCGGGTTCCCGGAAACGCTGCAAACGAAGGATTTCTCGAAGGAGGGCCACCATGCCCGAATTACCCGATGTGGAAGTTTTTCGCAGGTACTTCAACAGAACCGCCCTCAGGCAGAAGATCGAGAAGGTGGAAGTGTACGACACCGATGTCCTGGACGGCATTTCCTCACGAAGTCTCCAGATGCAGCTGAAGGGACGGCGGTTCACCTCGACCGGGCGGAGGGGCAAGTACCTCCTCGCCGGCATGGACGACGAGAAGTGGCTCGTGCTCCACTTCGGCATGACCGGGTTTCTGAAGTACTTCAAGAACGAGAAAAGTGCACCCGATCACGTGCGCGTCCTCATACGGTTCACCGGCGGGTGCCGTCTTGCCTACGACAACCAGCGGAAGCTCGGTCGCGTGTCCGTCGTGGAGACCATCGATGATCTCGTCTCGAAGAAGAACCTGGGGCCGGATGTTCTCGGGGAGGAGTTCACTCTTGAGTACTTTCTCGAGAACTGCCGGGAAAGCCGCGCTTCGGTGAAGTCCCTGCTCATGAACCAGGAGCTGATGGCGGGCATCGGGAATATCTACTCCGACGAGGTCCTCTTCCGCGCCGGCATCCATCCGGCTGTATCCGCCGGCAACCTCTCCGAGAGCGATGCGGGAGAAGTGTATCGTGCGGTCGGTGAAGTGATGCGGAGGGCCATCGAGAAGAAGGTCGATCCGGATGAGTTTCCCCGGACCTGTCTCCTTCCGCATCGCGAGCCCGGAGCCTCGTGTCCCCGCTGCGACGGCACCATACGAAAGGAGCAGATCTCCGGCCGCTCCGCGTATTTCTGCGACAGCCACCAGAGGCGAAGATAGTGTGTTCGGACTTTCCTGGGTCCGGTGGTGCTTCAACCGGAGAGGAGGGGAACGCTACATCCTGTGCGGACCTCTCTTCACGGAGTGGCGTTCAGCCGGCGCCTGCTCACTGACGCATCGCTGTCACGGTTGCCACTCCCGTGGGGCAGTTCGCATCGCCCTGCGGCGGGCAGGATTGAGGATTCACCTCACTCCACCAGCGCCAGAGCTCCCGTCCTTCCATTCTGTTCTGCGTGTAAAGAGCCAGATCGTGCTGGCTCTCGGTGGTACCGCCGTCCTCAGGGTAACACCCTTCGAGGTCGAGCTCTACCGTCCGAAAATCGTCAACCTCTCCGGCGAGCTCATTGGATGAATCGCCCAGCCAGCCGGTGGCGGTCACATCCGTCCCCGTTTGAACGATTTCGATGTTGCTCGTGTAGACGGTGGGACCGGCTTCTCCCTCGCAATCGCCCCCGGCCTGTGTCACGACGATCGAGAAGGTCCAGGTGCCGGTGAGATCGAGCACGTCGACGACCGTCATGGTGAAGTTCGCCGTGACCTCGGCCCCCTCCTGGTCGGTGACGGTGACTGAAAACGTGTAGGTGTCGGCTTCCGTGGGAGTACCGGTCAGTTCGAAGTTTTCCTCTTTTCCCGTGAAGGCGATGCCAAGAGGCAGGTTTCCGGTCTGGACCGTGTAGGAATAGGGAGTCGTCCCACCGGAAGGGAATATTTCGAATAAATACAATGACCCGACCATCCCCATAGGCAGCGTCCGCGAGGCGAGCTGGAACTCGTCCCCCGACGGGCCGGACGGATTGTTCTCATTGCAGGCGGTGATGACAGCGGCAGCGAGGAGAAATAAGAGCATGGCGTAAGAACAGAACCTTTGATCCATGGTGCACCTCACTTTTGGTCGTGAAACCGGAGAGGCGGGCTGCGGTCACCAGGGTTACTTTTAGTATCGGTTTTTCAGAAGCCTCCGTCAAGATTTGCTGTTTTCGTCGGCCTGTGCTATACTGTGAGCATGCCGGACAAAATAACGACCAGGCGGAGATTCGGAAGCGATCCACGGCGGCGGAGAACCTTCTTCATGCTCGTCGTCGTCCCCGTCGTCGCTGTTCTCCTGAAGAGCGGGATCGCTCTCTC
>CAZMKB010000153.1:0-8635 GCA_964566685.1 uncultured Gemmatimonadota bacterium
CGCCGGCTCGAAGAGGATGGAGTCCTCGACGACGGCGTAGGACTCCTCCAGTTCGATGCCCATGAGCCGGTTGAGCTCCATTCTGGCGATGTCGAGCTCATGCTGATTCTGGAGCAGCTGATTCTCCTGATTCCCGAGATCGATTTCCGCCTGCATCACGTCGAGCTTCGTGACCGATCCGACGTCGTATCGTGCCTGGGCGAGACGAAGCTGCTCGCGGCGCTGCTCGAGCACGCGCTCGGCCAGTTCGAGGAGCTGCTGCTTGGCGAGAACGTCGAAGTATGCCCGGCTGATGTCGAAGGCCAGGAGCTGGGCGTCGCGGTCGAATGCGAGCCTGCTGGCGCGCTCGGCGCTGCGGGCGCTCCTCAGGTTGAAGATGTTTCGACCGCCGGCGAAAAGAGTCTGCGTGAGAGAGATCTGTCCTCCCGAGAAGATCCGGGTTCCCTCCGCAACCGGTTGCACGATCGTCCCGGGGGGTATGACTCTGGCGCCGATCTCCTCGGGCTGGAGCTCGCCGTCGCCGTTCTGATCGATCCAGGTGAGGGAGGTGTCCCCCGGTATTGAAATGGTCTCGGGGAGGCTCCGGGCGTTTCCTTCAGGGCTGAGATAGGTCCTGTTGAGATAGTCGTCTTCGAAGACCTGATACCCGGCGCTCACCGAGGGCAGGAAGTTCCCCCACGCGGTGAGGGTGGTCGAGCTCGAGAGCGATATGTTCAACCGCGTCTTCTGATGCGAAGGATTGCCGCTCAGAGCGATTTCGATGCAGTCATCGAGGCCCAGCGCTTCATCTTCCTCGAACCCGAAATCCGACAGCTCGAACTGACTCCGGGCGGGTCCCGCAAGAGCGAGCGACAGGAACACGGTGAGAATCAGATTCGGGAAGGGATTTCTCTTCATACTCCTCTGACCTCCTTCGGTGCGTGCGGGTGGGACTCTGCAGAATGAATACCCCGGTCTCCTTTCGTCTGGATCGTACAGCACTATTCTACAACTACGCAGCGAACGCGAAAAAAGTTTCCCGGACTTCCCGCAGCCTTCCCGTGCACACGTCAGAGATGAGCTGCAGGTACTGCCGGCGTATTCCTGCCCGCGCCATCGCTTACGACATGCCGGATAGCTTCATCGAGACAGCAAACATCAATATAACGATGATACCCGAGGCGAGCCAGAGGAGAACGCCGATGACGGCTGCCTTTCTCCGGGGAGCGCCGGTGACGACCGGGATGCCGACGATGAGCACCGCCAGAGACCAGAGGAGAAAGATATCGAAGCGCTCGAGTATCTGGTAGGTGACCGACGTCGGGCGGACATCCGTCAGGAGTACCGCGGGGCTCATCGACACCCCGACGGCTGTCTCTCTGGCCAGGATGAGAGGCGTCTTGACGATTACGGCGAGTGCGGGATGGATCATGGCCGAGATGAGGACCATGGACAGTGCTGTTCTGTAAGTCAAGTCGAAGCCCGCTGTCCGGCCGATGACGAGCAGGATCAGGGAGTAGAACAGGAGGCCGATCACGAGCGTCACCGGCTGGCTGACCGCCGTCGCGAGCTTCTTCCCGACGGTCATGTCCGTGATGGCATCGAGATGCTCGACCGGGACCCTCGCGGCCAGCTCGGGATTTTCCCGGATCATGCGCAGCTGATCCTGTGCCAGTACCGGTGCCTGGATGTAGGTCATGATACCGGTGACGAGGATGATGAGGACGAGTCCCGGCAGGAGAACGTTCTTCCCCTTCATCTCTTCGTACGCTTCGACCGGACTGAAGAATACTCTGATCAGCAAACTCATGCGGACCTCCTTCGGTTGTCAGGCTCCCTCTCCCTGCCGGGAGAAGACCTGAGGATGGTGATTCCCCAGATGAAACCGATCGAGCATATCAAAAGGACCGGAAGCGGAATGTGGGTTTCCTCGTAGAGCCAGGGATAGCGACGGAGCGAGGGGAGGTTGAGAACCACGAGGGCGACGGCGTTGTTGACGGCATGATAGATCATGCCCGGAAGGAGGGATGCGCTCGACAGCACCACGTAGGCGATGATGAAACCGATGACCGCAGTGGGGAGAAACCGGTAGACATTGACGTGGAAGAGACCGAACAGGATTCCGGTCACGACGGCGGCGCCGGCCGACCCCGTTTTCCGCCGGAAGGAGTGGAGCAGGAGACCGCGGAAGAGCGCCTCCTCGCATATCGCCGGAGTGATGCAGAATGCGAAAAATGTCAGGAAAACACTCTGGTCCTCTGCAATCGTGAACGCTTCCTCCATCAACTCCATGAACTCGTCCGGGATGGGATAGAACATGTCCTGCAGCACGGCGAGCTCGGCAACGAGAGGAATGGCGGAGAGGGCGATGATGACGGCAGCGAGCGCGTGGCCCGGGTGCGGTCGGGTGATGCGGAGGTTGTCGCGGATCGATTTTCCCCTGATCCGGATGAAGAAAAGGAGCGGCAGGAAGATGAGCAGCCACTCGGTTACGAGCGTACCCTCCACAAGCCGCCAGCTCTGCAGGAGCGTACCGCCCAGGAGGAAAACCGGCACCAGGAGCAGGAAGAAGAGCAACGCCGCTCCGGGGCTGATCGACTGGGGTGCGTCCCTGTGGCCCGGCTCATCAGGGCCGGGAGGAATGTCATCCGGCATGGTGAATTTCGGCGATGCTGAGGAGACCCTCGATCTTCTCGATCCTGACATGTCTTCTCTTCAGGGAGATGAGGCCCTCTCTCTTGAAATGATTGAGCGTCACGCTGACAGACTCGCGGGTCGAACCGATGAGATTGGCGAGCTCCCACTGACTGAGCGGGAGAACCGGCTGATCGCCGTTCTTCCGGCCGAGCCGGGAGGAAAGCATGACGAGGAGCATGGCCAGGCGTTCGCGCAGGGACCGGTGGGCCAGATCGCTGAATCTGTTCTCCAGGCTCCTGAGGTGCTCATCGACGATCTGGAACACGTTGTTTCGCAGATTCACCAGGTCCGCTCCCAGGGTTCCGAGCTCTTTCTGCGGCAGAAACAGGAGAATCGAAGGCTCGATGGTCAGCGCATTCGAGGGCCTGCTGCTCGGTCCGAAGAGTGCACGCAGGCCGAATGGTTCTCCCGGGAAGAACAGATCGAGCGTGCACTCCTTCCCCGACGGGAGGAGCTTCGTCGTCTTCACCAGCCCCTTCCGGACGATGTAAGCGCCGTCCGAGTAATCATCCTGGATGTGGATGACCGAGTATCGTGGCAGTTCGATGATGGAGAGCGCTTCCACCAGCCGCTCGATGCCCTCGCCGGAAAACCACTTGAAAAGGGGCAGCTTCCTGATGTACTCTTTACTGACGCCGATTTCCATCTGCACGCTCACGACCCGGCAGTGAATCAGGTTCCGGGTGGATCGGTTCACGAACACGGGGAGTGCCGAACGCCGCCGCATTCGTGTGGAGGGCACTCTGCACGGCCCGTGTTCTCCGAAGTACATAAGTACGAATGGTGCAAAAAATCAAGACCGATTGGACAACGATGCTCGTCGACCTCCTGGCGGTCACGCTCGCGACCCTGCTGGCCGTCGAGGCCGCTTCGTTCTCCTTCATTTTCCTCTTCGCGATCCTCGTCGTCGTTCAGGTGAAACTGCGGTCGCCTGCGTTTCCTCTCCTGCTGGTGATCCTGCTCCTGGTCGTCCTCGTGCATCGTGACCGGGAGAATATCAGGAAAGATCCCGACGGATATGCCGAGACCGAACGGGGCGTTCTCATGGGAGAGGCATCGCGGCTGCTCCAGGGGAGAATAGAGAGGGATGAACAGCTCCTTCTCTTCCTCGGATCCTCGGTCGACATGGACCGGAGACTCGGCGACGATGTGACCTCCCGTCTCTCGGCGTTCGAGCTGCTCAGGGAGACGACCGAGGGGAGAGACGGGAGAAGGGGGCTCGTCGTATTCGACGAGGACATGGACTGGTATGCCTGGAGCGGTGAGCCCCGCGGTGTCGACATGGGTCCGGTCAGAAACGCCGCCGAACACGGAGCCCGGGCCAGAGTTCTGAAAGGTGCCGTGTACACCGTTCTCACCATGGCGGCTCCCATCGTGAATCCCGGCGGGAAAACATCCGGCGTCGTCTTCCTCAGCGATCTGGTGTCCCTCGATTCCCGTCTCGAGGGTGTCGCATTCCTGAGAAACGGATTTCTGGACGAGCTCAGGAGGACCGTCGGGGCCGGCGGGGACTGGGGGGAAGTCGTCCCCGCAGAGGTGGTCGATGAGGACGGGGCAGGGATCTCCGTGACTTCGTTCGACCGGCCCATCGCTGTACTCAACCCCCCCGCCCAGGGTGAATTATCCGTCGCGCGCGGCGCTCGAGGCAACCGATTCCTCATAACAGTGGTGTTTCTGTTGATCACCTGGCTCCTGGTATCGGGCCTGAGCCTCCGCGGCGTGGACCGGATGGTGACCGGGGGCATGAAGGGGAGGGAGCAGCCCTATGCCGTCCTCGGCACCGGCATGATCGTCATCCTGTCCATTCTCCTGCTGTTCCGGCAGGCACTCATCTGGCTCAACGTCCCTTCCGTTTTCGGTGAGACTTCCCTCTTCTCGCCGAATCTCTTCGCGTCGAGTCTTCTCGACACGTTCTCGAGATCGGTGGGAGATTTCTTCCTGTCTTCATCGTTCCTCCTGGCGGGCGCTCTCTGGTTTCTGTTCAGAAGCCGCCTGCTGAAAAGGGAGGTCGGCGTTCCCGGCTGCAGGGTGGCACGGATCGCCGCTCTCGCCGCGGGCATCCTCCTGCCCTTCATCCTGCCGCTCGTACTCTACCGGCTGTTCGGAGACACATCGACCGAGCTCCTGGTCATGGCGCGGCAGATCGAGGCGCCGCCCTTCGCGTTCTGGGAGGGTGCGATCTTCATGCTCATCCTCACCGTCGTGTTCCTCTCAGCTGCTCTCATCCACCTGTCGCTGGAAAAAGTGAAGGGAGCGGCCGCGGCATTCCCTGTCTTCCTCCTCGGTTTCGGTCTTCTGCTGCCGTACTCCCTCGGTGATCCGATGGCCGATCCGGGACGACTGACCCTCTTCCTGGTTCCGCTCGCGGTACTGTCGGCGGCCTACATCATCGCGGGCGGGTTCCTCCGGAAAGACGGCCGGGCCGGACCCATCGAGTCTCCTGTTTCCATCCTCGTCGGCGTCGTCGCCGCATCGGCCATCCTGTTTCCGCTCATCATCGACAAGCGCTACGAGGTGATCGTCGATCGCGCGGAAGAGCTCTTCGAGACAGCCGTCAAGCCGATCGACACGTGGGCCACCTTCATACTCGAAGAGTTCATCCGCGAGTCCGAAGGACAATCGATCGAGCTGTCCGATGAGATCGCTTCCCGGGAGCTCGCCTTTGCGCGCTGGGCCGACAGTCCGCTCTCCGATGCGGGATCGGCATCCTCACTCTCGATCTTCGATCGCCAGGGCAGGCGGATCAGCACGTTCTCCCTCCTCGCCGAGCCTCTCCCCGACGACCTGGCGGCGTATCTTCTCGGAGAAGTCTACTCGCGGCAGGAACCTTTCATTTACAGCGGTTTCGTTGCGGGAGAACAGTACTACATCGCGGCTGTACCTCTGTCCGACAGCCTCGGGGTGACCGGAATGATGCTGGCACGGATACCGACCGGTCTGCAGCGGAGAGTAGAGTGGGACACGGCGCCGTTCCTGCGCAATGCCGACCTCCTTCCCCCGGGTGTGAGTCTGCGGATATCCGTGCTCGGAGCCGACGAGGATCTCCCCCTGCCGCTCAGGCAGCGGGAGAGGGATACGAAGTGGATCGTCCTCGAAGACGGCATCGACAGGGAGGGAAGGGTGCTGGCCTCCGCCCGAAGTGTCGAACCCGGAGGAAGATCCATGCTGGTACAGATACCCGTGATCGCGACGCGGGTCATTCTGGGCATGCTGGTTGCCGTCCTCCTCCTGAATGCGGCGTTCACGCTCCCCCTTTCCCTGATCATCGGTTTTCTGTGTCACGACCGCCGGCGCCGGCTCGAACTCCGAAGGAAACGTTCGACCCCCGGTTCCTTCAGGATGAGACTGAGCATCTCTCTCTTCGTCTTCGCACTCATCCCGACGATCATGTGGGGTGTCCTGAGCAGGAGGACGATCGTCGACCGGATGGCCCGGGAAACGAAGGCGGAAGCCGATCGGATTCTCACCGATTCCCAGCTGTTCCTTCTCGGTGAAGTCGAGACCGATGCCGGAGAGGGCGTCGATCAGGAGCGGTTCCCGGATTTCCCCTTTCCGACCGATGAGTACATGGCTTCGCTGGCGGAGATCATGGAGGCGGAGCTGTTTCTCTATGCGGACAACGTTCTCATCTCATCCAGCCGTCCCGATCTGATCCAGTCCGGCATTCTGACACCGTGGGTCGGTGCCGCGGCATACGGGGAGCTCTTTCTCGAGGGATCGCTGGCCGCGACCGATGTCCTCGATATCGGTCCCAATCCCTACATGATGGTGTACCGGAGGATATCCGGAGGCGGAACGGGAAGGGAGTACGTCCTCGCGACCCCGATGCTGCTCAGGCAGGAACGGGTGAAGAATGATGTGATCGAGCTCAACTACACCATACTCGTCGCCGTCATGTCCATGCTCATCGGATCTGTGCTGATGGGCTGGTTCGTCGCGTCGCTCCTGTCGAAACCGTTGAGCCAGCTGAGGACCGGTACGGGACAGATCGCTTCCGGGAACCTGGACTATCAGCTCGAAGAGAAGCGTTACGACGAGTTCGGCCAGCTGTTCGATTCCTTCAACGAGATGGCGAGGGAGATCAGGGATTCACATCGTATGCTCCTCTCCGAGAAGTCGAAGATCGAGAGTATCGTCAGGAATGTCGGCGCGGGTGTCCTGGTGCTCACCCGTTTCGGCGAGCTCAAGCTCGGAAACGAAATGGCGGCGCGCATCCTCGGTGAGGACATCACCGGATTCGTCGACCGGCCGCTGACCTCGACGTCGCTGGCCGGGGGAGTCTGGAAGGATTTCATCGAGTGGGCGACCGATCCCTCGGAGACCGGAGAGAAGCAGTTCGTCGTTCCTTCGGACGGGGATGAGCTCGTCCTGAAGTCGACGAAGACGGTGGCTCACTCGGCGGAGGAAGGGCTCCTCCTCATCGTCATCTTCGAGGATGCCACCGAAAGCATACGTTCGCAGCGCGTTCTGGCGTGGGCGGATCTCGCGAGGCAGATCGCGCATGAAATCAAGAATCCTCTCACACCGATCAGGCTCGCCGTCCAGCACATCCGCCGGCTTCACCGTGACGGCGCCCCGAACTTCGGGGAAAAGCTCGATCAGAACGTCGAGCTTATCCTGAAAGAGATCTCCCGGCTCGGGAGAACGGCATCGCAGTTTTCCACCTTCGCGAAGGCCGAAACATCCACGGCCGGGCCTGTCGATGCCGTGCCCGTCATCGAGGAGATCATCCGGTTGTACTCCGGTGAGCGGGCTCCCGTCCGCTATTCGTTCGAGAATCCCGGGGTCGAAGTCCCCGTCCTCGCGGACGAGGAAGGGCTCCGCAGGGTGCTCCTCAACCTCATCGAAAACAGCCGTGAGGCGGTCGCCGGCAGAGGGACGATCGCCATCGGCCTGGATGTGCGGGATGACGGCGTGACTCTCAGTGTCCATGACGACGGAGAAGGCATCCCGCGGGAGTACCTGGGGAAGGTATTCGATCCGGACTTCACGACCCGGACGTACGGGACGGGCCTGGGCCTCACGATCGTCCGGAGGATCGTCGAGAGCTGGCAGGGAAGTGTCGAGGTCCGGAGCACCGCGGGAGAAGGAACCATCGTCCGCATCCATCTCCGTCGCGCATGACGGGCCGGCCGCTCGGACAGAGCCCCGCCGGCGAGGAGAGTGCAAGTGAGCCGTCTTTCCCGTGCAACCCGCACCGGAGCTCCCGCCTGTGCACTGATCATCGTTCTCGCCGCCGTCGTCTACCTGCCCGTCCTGACTCACGATTTCGTGTACGATGACATCGGGTACGTGACGGACAACCCCTTCATCCAGCGCGGTCTGACGACAGAAACCGTCGCCCGGGCGCTGACCTCCTCGTATGCCGGTCACTGGCACCCGCTCACCTGGATCTCCCACATGATCGACTGCGAGCTGTTCGGTCCGGATCCATCGGGCCATCACGCGGTGAATCTGCTCTTCCACCTCGTCAACGCCTGCCTCCTCTTCACCGTCCTCGTCCGGTTGACGGGATCGGTGTGGCGTACGGCCGTCGTCACCGCACTGTTCGCGCTCCATCCGATCAACGTCGAGTCCGTCGCGTGGGTCGCGGAACGGAAGAATCTCCTGAGTGCCTTCTTCTGGTTCCTGACCATGCACTCGTACGTGTCGTATGCCCGGAGCCGGAGCCGGGGGCGCTATCTTCTCACGCTGCTCCTCTTCACGACCGGGCTCTTCGCCAAAGCCATCCTGGTGACCCTTCCGTTCGTTCTGCTCCTTTTGGACTACTGGCCGCTCGGCCGCGTGGACGGCGACCGGGGCGCACGGGGGGCCGGAAGGGTCGGAAGGCTCGTCCTGGAGAAGATCCCGTTTTTCGCGGTGAGCGGAGTCGTCAGCGCACTGGCCTATCTGAGTATCGAAGGCACCGGTACACTGATGGATATCGGGCTCGATGTTCGTCTCGGAAACGTGGTCGTTT
>CAZMKB010000154.1:0-8566 GCA_964566685.1 uncultured Gemmatimonadota bacterium
GCTCCTATTGACCACGGGATCCTGTCCCGGCTCTCCGGTGGACCACACCGGGATCGAGACGCTCAATGATCTGCTCGAGGACCTCTCCGACGCCGGCCTGGAGCCGGGATTCCGCTACGAGTTCCGGGTGATACCTGCTTCGACCGGAACCGTGCTGGCCTCGATACCCGATGATCCCATCGTCCGCGGAATGTTCGGCGATGTCAGGGAGGTTCGACTCGGAGAGGGAGCCGTCCTCTCCATCGACTCCTCGCTGAACTACTCCGTCAGGGCATTTTCCGTGGAAACGCCGGGAGACGGCAAGTGGCCCTTCCTCGCCGCCGCCGTCGTGGGCGGCGGGAAGTTCGCGGCGTTCGGAGCGGGCGGGTCCGTGGCAGGATGCCCCGGGGAAGACGCTGTGCCGGGCCCGGCAGGCCGGGGGAAAACGGTACTCCTGAAAAACCTGCTCGCCTGGCTCGTCGGCGAGTGGGAGAGCCGGGAGGGTGGGGGCTCCGGAACTCCTCCCGTGGTCGTGAACGAAATCCGATGGGCCGGTGCGGCGAAGGACGAGTACATCGAGCTCCTGAACGTCACCGGCGAAGAGATCGATCTCGAGGGATGGACGCTGACGGACGGGGAGGATGTCTACATCCTGCGGCGGAAGATCGCCCCCGGCGGATATTTTCTCCTGGAGTACGACGAGGGAGCGACTCCCGTGATGGCCGACGAAGTTTACGGTGACAACGCTCCGGCTCTCGAGCTCGATGACGGGGGCGACCGCCTCTCACTGCTCGACCGGTGGGGTGATGTGGTTGCCGTCGTGAACTCCGCGGAATCGGGCTGGCCGGCGGGGATCACCGGGGGAACGGCGGTGTCGATGGAGCTGATCGACGAGGAGAGGGGATACGCCGCCGGGAACTGGCGGAGCTCTGTCGGGGGAGATCGAATCGCTTATGGAACCCCCCGCTCGCTCAACAGCACGAAGGTCATCACGCCCTTCGTGTCCGACTTCCGGGCGGCCGTCACCGGAGGATCCATTCTCCTCGAGTGGGATCCGGAAACCGCCGGCTATGTCTCGCATTATCACCTGTACCGTTCGGTCGATGACCGGCTGAATCCGCTCGAGGCCACCGGCACGTTCACCCGACTCAACCCGTTTCCCGTTCCGGCCGACACCACCAGCTTTCTCGACACGGCCATCGACTCGAGCCTCACCTACAACTATCTGCTCGGTGTCGTGTTCGAGAGCGGCGTCGAGAAGTTCTCCGAGCCGGTCACGATATCGCTGCGCGACGTCGCGGGACCGACCCGCTACTCCGTCTCCATGGGCCAGAACTTTCCGAACCCGTTCAACCCGAACACGGAAATCAGATTCGAAATCGAAGACCTTCTCGGGACGGGGGAACCCATCGACATCAGTGTGATCATCTTCAGCCCCCGGGGCCGCATCGTGAGGCGGCTCTTCGAGCGTCGGGCGTATCCCGGAACGTTCTCCGCACGGTGGGACGGCCGGGACGACAACGGCGAGGAGGTCGGCAGCGGGGCGTATTACTACCAGCTCCTGGTCCGGGATCCCGACACGGAGATGACCCTGGTACGGGTGAGCAGAAAAATGGTTCTCATGCGTTGAACGAGGGAAGATGGACACAGGCACCGTCTATTCCGCCGTCGTGGATCTGAGGAGCGACACCATAACGAAGCCGTCCCCCGAGATGCGGCTCGCGATCGCGGAAGCGGAGGTGGGAGACGATGTACTCGGAGACGATCCGACGACCAACCGGCTCCAGCGGGTGGTCGCCGATCTTCTCGGCAAGGAAGAAGCACTCTACTGTTCCAGCGGCACCCAGACCAACCAGATCGCACTCAGTACCCAGGTGAGACCGGGCGAAGAAGTGATCCTGGATGAGTCGGCGCACATCGGAATCAATGAGGTCGGTGCGCCGGGCTTTCTCTCCGGCGCCGTGCTGCGCCCCGTCCGCGGTGCGGCGGGAGTCATGCCTCTCGAAGCGGTCGAGGAGCTCTACTCGGAAGGGTCCCTCCACCGCCGAAGGACCGCCCTCATCTGCGTGGAGAACACCCACAACATGGCCGGGGGGAAGATCTATCCGTTCGAGGAGATGGAACGGATCCGGGAATTCGCCCGGGAGAGAGGTGTTCGTGTCCACCTCGACGGGGCCAGGCTGTTCAATGCATCCGTCGAGACCGGCATCCCGGTCGACCGTTACGCCGCTCTCGCCGACACGGTGTCCATCTGCCTGTCGAAGGGCCTCGGTGCTCCCATCGGGTCCTGCCTCGCCGGCACGCGGGAGGACATCGAAGCGGCCCGGCTCGTTCGAAAGACCCTGGGAGGCGGCATGCGGCAGGTCGGACTCATCGCCGCGGCCGGCATCTACGCTCTCGAGCACAACGTGGACCGTCTCAGGGAAGACCACCGGAACGCCCGGACCCTGGCGGAGGGGCTTTCCGGACTGCCCGGGGTCGAGGTCGATCCGGGAGGCGTTGACACCAACATCGTCATCTTCGACGTCAGCGGCCTGGGCCTGAGCGCCGCCGGGTGGTGCGAGATCCTCGGCGGACGGGGCGTGCTCATGCTTCCCGTCGGAACGTCCCGCGTGAGGGCCGTCACCAACCTGCACATCCGGCGGGAAGCAATCGACAGGTCGGTGAAGATCATTCGGGAACTGTTCACACAGTGACTCCGCTTGGAGCGCGAGGAACCCGTGACATGTCACGAAACGTCCGCCGGATTCGCAGCGATCCACGACCGCTGCCTTCGGTTCGATCGTCACTTCACAGCCGCTTTCTCCGCAAGGAGCAGGTGCATCAGGTGTTACGGAAGTGACGGAAATCGGAACAAACCGGCATGCATGATGCTCCCTGCGGGGGGAGCGGTGATTCCGGGAAGGGGGTGATATCCTTCAGGTCATGTCGTTTTTCACGCTGGTACGATGACACGCGGAACCATAGAGACAGAAAGTCCAGGTGGTCCTGTTCACGACAGGGTGACGCACCGGGAGCGTCGGGGAACCCGATCATCGGGGGGCGAAAAGGGTAACGGCGCGAAGTATTCCCCGTTTCCCGTTCACCGTGATGGGCAGGGATACGGAGCGGGGTGATCGCCGACCGGGTGCCGTTCGCATGCACGAACACGGCCGCCGAATTCGAAAAGGGGAGTTGAATGATGTCGAGGAAAACCGCAGTACTCATGATGGCGATGTTCGCCGTGACCTCGATAATGTGGGCGGACGCCGTTTCCGCTCAGACGCAGTTCCAGAAAGTCGGGAGACCCTGGGAAGTCGACGGTGTCGCACTTCCGTACGTCGACGAGGGTGTCACTTCCGATCGCGGAGAGGGGATCCTCGGGAGCGACGGTTACCTGAGATCCATGGAGCTCAGGGGGCCCGATTCGGACACGAACCATCATCTCGACGTTTCGCCGACGACGGCCGCAGGGAGACAGACGCGGGGATCGATGATGTGGATCATGAGGTGGTGGCTCGATCTCATCGGTCGTTTTCATCTCTAACCTGTGAACCCGGACAAAGGTGTGATACATGGCGAGGATCATGAACAATCGAAAAGGGGAGGGATTCGGTTCCCCGGTCATGACCGATCCTGTGTCCTGGGCCAGGGACGAGGTGGAAACATGCCTGACCCGGGCCGAGAAGAGCAGGCTCGGTCATCGATACGAAGAAGCAATGACACAGTACGAAAAGGCGCTTGGCTGCCTGCCGCCCTCGGATCTGAGCGTCGTGAAGCGAACCAAGATCGAGCGTTCCCTCATAGAGTGCCTCTGTGACAAGGGAGAGTACATGAGCGCCCTGGAGGAGATCGAAAAAATTCAGAATCGGCTCCTCCCCGACGCCGACACGATCTCTCTCGAGATCGGGAGGCTCCACTCGCTGTCGGCGTTCATCCACTCGCAGCTCGGTTCCTACGACGAGGCCCGGAGCGAGTGCCGGAAGGCTCTGGAGGTCTTCGAGATCCGGGGCAACGAAGAGGAAGCCTCGAAGGTGTACAAGTATCTCGGACAGATTCAGCTGCTCACGGGCGACGTGTCCGGCGCGTACTCGAGCTTCGTGCAGTCTCTCGACACCTACCGGAAGCTCGACAGGCAGGAGGAGATGGCGAGCGTCATGAACAGAATGGCGCATCTGTACTTCATCTCCGCCGACTGGGAGCGCTGTGTGAGCCTTCTGGAAGAAGCGAGGAAGATCGCGGAGAAGCACGAGATGCTCAGGCTCGTCGGAGTGATTACGGCGAACCTCGGTACACTCCACTTCATGAGAGGCGACTGGAGCCTTTCGAGACAGTACAACGAAAGCAGCCTCAGTATCTTCCGGGTGCTGGGAGACAGCCTGTCGATCGCCCGGCGTTACATTCTGCTGGGAAACCTCCACCAGGTGAAGCGGGAGTGGTCTCAGGCACAGAAGCTCTACGAGAAAGCGAAGGCGCTCGCCGAAGAGCAGAATTACCGGCGCGAGCTGGCCCTGTCGCTCGAGTTCCTGGGGGAGCTCGCATTCGACATGGATCGAGTCGACGAGGCGGGGGAGCTGTACAAGAGCAGTCTCCGTATCGCACAGTCGATCGCGCCTGCCGGCGACCTCGTCAACGAAGTCTACCGGCGATTCGCCGAAGTGAAGGTGTACCAGGGACAGGGGAAGAAGGCGCTCGCGCTCTGCCAGAAGTCGTGGGACATTTCACTGAGGCTGGGCGATCGGTACGAGGAAGGCGTGGTGTTCAGGGTGTTCGGTTGCGCCTACGATCTGCTCGGCGACAGTGAGCGCGCACGTGATTATTTCATCCTCGGCGTCGATGCTCTGCGGTCCATTGGAGAAAAGTACGAGCGGGCGAAGACGCTCCGCGCCGCCGGCACGTTCATCGCCCGGGCATTCGACGACTACGGCAGCAGGATGGAAGCGCTCCGGTACCTGAGTCATGCGCGGGACATCTTCAAGGAGCTGGGTCTCGACCATCCTCTCGCTCTCGTGGAGCTCGAGCTCGAACATCTCCGGCGACAGCCTTGACACGAAAAATTCGCCGGGGTAAATTGAGGAAAATAGAACGCGGTGTGGTTCAGAGGAAGGTGGAGTATGCTCGACAAGAAGGGTCGTGCTTCCGGTACCGCCGAGGAGAAAGAGAAGTCGCTCGGCCTCGCTGTCACGCAGATCGAACGGCAGTATGGCAAGGGGGCGATCATGCGGCTCGGCTCCGACGAAGTCGGGCTGCAGATCGATTCGATACCGACGGGCGCCATCAATCTCGACATCGCCCTCGGCATCGGCGGGATCCCGCGGGGGAGAGTCACCGAGGTGTACGGCCCTGAGTCGTCGGGGAAGACGACACTCGCCCTCCACATCATCGCGAATGCCCAGAAGGCAGGTGGTGTCGCGGCGTTCATCGACGCCGAGCACGCTCTCGACGCGGAGTACGCGCGGAAAGTCGGCGTGAACATCGATGACCTGCTCGTTTCCCAGCCCGACACCGGGGAGCAGGCGCTCGACATCACCGAGACGCTGGTGAGGAGCAACGCCATCGACGTCGTCGTCATCGACTCGGTCGCGGCTCTCGTACCTCGTGCCGAGATCGAAGGCGAAATGGGCGACTCCCACGTTGGTCTCCAGGCCCGGCTCATGTCGCAGGCTCTCCGGAAGCTCACCGCGGCGATCCACCGGTCCAGGACCGCGGTCGTCTTCATCAACCAGATCCGCGAGAAGATCGGCGTCATGTTCGGCAACCCCGAGACCACCACCGGTGGACGGGCGCTCAAGTTCTACTCTTCCCTCCGGCTCGACATCAGGAGGATCGCCGCCATCAAGGAAGGGCAGAACGTAATCGGCAACCTCACCCGGGTCAAAGTCGTCAAGAACAAGGTCGCCCCTCCGTTCAGGCAGGCGGAGTTCGACATCATGTTCGACGAGGGCATATCCTTCATCGGGACGGTCATCGATCAGGCGGTGAACGACGGCATCATGGAGAAGAGCGGGTCCTGGTACTCCTACGGAGACGAGCGCGTCGGTCAGGGGCGGGAAAACGCGAAGATGTTCCTGAAGGAGAATCCCGACATTCTGATCGAGATCGACGGGAAGATCAGGGTGCTCCACAATCTGAGGGGAGCGACCGAAAAACAGGAGGAAGTCGAAGCGGACGCTTCATGAATCCGGGTCGAAAGCCGGGGGGCGTCAGGGAGGGCAGCCTGCGGTAGCAGGCTTTTTTCTTAGAATGAGAAAGGGAACGGCAACCGGTTGTGTACGATGAACCGGAAACCGCTGTCAGGGAGAAAGCTCTCGAGCTGCTTTCGTTCAGGGAGCACTCCCGGAAGGAGCTCGAGGACAAGCTGGTCTCGCGCCGCTTTCCCCGTGAAGTAGTGATCGATGTCGTCGACGGGCTCTCGAGGACCGGCATCGTCGACGACCGCCGGTTCGCCGAGCAGTTCGTCCGGTCGAGGATCAGGACGAAACCTCACGGCAGATCGGGTCTCGTGTCCATGCTTCGAGTGCGGGGCCTTGCTCTCGAAGAGGCCGCCGGCGTGGTCGAGGACATCTTCCGTGAAGAAGGCGTAAGCGAGCGGGACCTTGCATGGCGAGTCGTCGGGAGAGCAGGGACGAATAAGTCGAGGCGGTCCGACCCGGGAGCACTGAAGCGCATGAGCGCCATGCTCGTGCGGCGTGGATTCGAGATGGATGTCATCAGGGAGATCGTCGGGGAGCTCGAGCTCATGAGCGGGAGCTCGACCGGCGATGAATGAGGAGGGTGGTGCAGGTGAGGAGTTCTGATCTGAGATCCTTGTTCCTGCGTTTCTTCTCGGAGCGTGGTCACACCGTCGTCCCGAGCTCGTCGCTCGTGCCGGCGGAGGACCCGACTCTGCTCTTCACCAATGCGGGAATGAATCAGTTCAAGAGCGTGTTCCTGGGCGAGGAGAAGAGGGAGTACACGCGCGCCGCGTCCTCCCAGAAATGCCTCAGGGCCGGGGGGAAGCACAACGACCTCGAAAACGTCGGCAAGACGAACCGCCACCACACCTTCTTCGAAATGCTCGGAAACTTTTCCTTCGGCGACTACTTCAAGGAAGAAGCCATCACCCTCGCGTGGGAGTTTTTCACGGCCGGGCTCGGCCTCCCCGCGGACCGGCTCTGGATCTCGGTGTTCGAGAAGGATGACGAGGCTTTCGGGATCTGGAAGAAGCTGACCGGCAGGCCCGACGAGCGCATCCACCGCCTCGGTGCCGGGGAGAATCTCTGGAGCATGGGCGAGACCGGTCCCTGCGGTCCGTGCTCCGAGATCGGCATCGACCTCGGTGAGGAGCGGGGCTGCGGCAGGCCGGATTGCGACGTCGGCTGTGACTGCGACCGCTATCTCGAGCTCTGGAACCTCGTGTTCATGCAGTACAACCGGGATTCCGAAGGGACGATATCTCCGCTCCCGAAACCCTCGATCGACACGGGGATGGGGCTCGAACGGATCGCCAGTGTGCTCCAGAACACTCCCTCGAATTTCGAAATCGACCTCATCATGCCCGTCGTCGAAAGGACGCGCAAACTCTGCGGTCTTTCCTACGACGAGAACACCGTGAGCTACCGGGTCATCGCCGATCACGCCCGGGCGCTGACGTTCGCCATAGCGGACGGAGTCATGCCCTCGAACGAAGGGCGGGGTTACGTCGTCCGGCGCATTCTCCGGAGGGCGGCGCGGCACGGGCGGCTGCTCGGTCTCGAGGATCCCTTCCTCTTCGAGCTCATCGACGAGGTCGTCGAGGTCATGATCGACCAGTACGGGGATCTGGGCAGGCACCGCGATCATGTGAAGACCGTCGTCCGCGGGGAGGAGGAACGTTTCCAGGAGACTCTCACACTCGGCCTCAACATGTTCGAGTCGCTCGTCCACGACCTGGAGGGGAAGGATCAGGATGTCATCCCCGGTGAAAAGGCGTTCGTCCTGTACGATACGTACGGTTTTCCGATCGACCTCACCATGGTCATGGCCGAAGAACGGGGAATGAAGGTCGACCAGGAGGGTTTCGAGCAGGCTCTCGAACGGCAGCGCGAACGGGCGCGCGGTGCCCGGCAGGAGGAGAGAGACGTCGAGGAGTCGGCACTCCCCGGGACCGACTTCACGGGCTACGAGGAAACGTCCTCGTCGTCGGTCGTGAAGTACATCGCCGTCCGGGGCGAGGAAGTTCCGGAGGCGCCCCCGGAAACGGAGGCCGCCGTCGTGATCGATCCCTGCCCCTTCTACGGGGAGTCGGGGGGACAGCTCGGCGACTCCGGCAGGCTCGTCGATGACGGCCTGACAGTGGAGGTCCGCACCGCGAAGCGGCGCGGAACCGGAACCATCGTCCTGGACGGTCTCGTCGAGCGGGGTGTTCTCCGGAAGGGGCAGCGTGTCCGGGCGGAAGTGGACCGGGAGAAGAGGGAAGGCTACATGAGGGCGCACACGGCCACCCACCTCCTCCACGCCGCCCTCAGGGAGACACTGGGCGAACACGTTCAGCAGTCGGGCTCCCTCGTCGCTCCCGACAGAGTTCGGTTCGATTTCACCCACTACGATGCCCTCGAGGCCGGGCAGGCGGAGGCTGTCGAGAGGCGGG
>CAZMKB010000155.1:0-8292 GCA_964566685.1 uncultured Gemmatimonadota bacterium
CGAGGCCTCCACGTACTCCCTCACCCCTTTCCAGGGGAGGACCTGGCAGAACATGCCGAAGACGAACGAGTCCGGCGGTATTCCCAGCTCCTCCCGGATTCCCCCGCCGCAGCCGTTGGCCCGGAACCGGTCCGTGTCGACACCGGAAGGGATCAGGCTCACCCGGCCGCTTCCGACCGGTTCCAGGAACGACCTGACGAACCGCGAGATGACGATGAGGTCCGACGAGCTCCTGAGGACGAGGGATCTCTTCAGGGTTCCGGGTATCCTGTCGCGCACGTGGGTGACCATCCCGATGCGCGGGAAGAACACCCTGAGCGGTGCCATGACCAGGGCGCTGCGGTGGCTGTTGGCGTAGATCAGGTCGACCTGCTTCTCCCGGAGAAGCCGGGCCAGCCGTCGCTCCGCTCCGGCGAGCGCCGCCCAGCTCTCCAGGCGGGCGGGAAACCGGCTCTCGAGACCCGGAACGGGGATTCTGGCCGGGACCGTTTCGAAGCCCCGTGCGGCGAGCTCCGCGCACAGCGGCCCCTCGCTGTCACAGACACAGAGGAACCGTTCCCGGGGAATCCGCGTTCGCTCCAGGTATCGCAGCAGGGAGAGCTCAGCGCCGCCGAGCCAGCCGGTGTGATTGAACAGGAGAATCCTTCCCATCCGCGCGGACGCTCACCTCCTTCCTTTCGAGCCGGGGCAGCGCGAAGAGGACGCCGATCGAAAACCATATCAGGAGATCCAGGGGCCTCTGGGCGATGAACGTCCTGAAGAGCGACGTCACTATCGCGGAAGTGACCAGGATGGTGATGCCGATGGCCACCGCCCGGAAGAAGGGATCCCGCAGGTGCTGCCTGATGCGGAGTCCCCAGATGACCGTCCTCAGGTGGATGGCCATGAGGAGGATCATCGCCGGGAATCCGGCCTGGAGCATGAACATGAAGTAGTCGCCTTCCATCGCCCGCTCCGGGTGCATCTCCTTGAAGACGCTGGTCTGGTAGCCGAAGCGGGCACCGACGGCGTCGAGCGATATCCCCATCCCCTTGCCGAAGAAGTTCCCCTTCAGGTTCTCGAGGAGCGCTTCGTGAAAGGGCAGCGGGGCCCAGATGCTCTTGTGCCGCGCGCCGCTGAAGAAGTAGAACAGCACCCGCTCCCAGCCGGCCTGCTCCATGAAGATCGCCGAGATCACGACCGTCGCCACGGCGGCCACGACGAACGAAGTCTTCCTCTTCTTGATGAACAGGACATAGGCGCAGATACCCAGGAACGCGCCGTAGATGCTGGACAGCGCCGCCGAGGATATAAGCCCCGTGAACAGGAGCGAGATCGCGACGAAGAAGGGAATCCTCAGCCGTTTCTTCCGCATCACGGCGTAGACCGGCAGGGTGACGAGGATCATGAATGTCATGAGGTTGCCGAACTCCCAGACGCTGCCGAACACCGAGGACACCCGGTACCACGAGTACCCCGAGTAGTGGTGTGTGAGGTCGGTCCTGATGTACTGGTTCATGTTTTCGTACGAGGTGAATCCGATCTTCGATTGGATGATACCGACCACGGCGGCACAGGTGAGGATGACGAGCAGGAGGAGGCCGACCTTGCTCAACTCATCCCGGGAGCCGATGAAGTTGAGGCCGAGAAAGAGCCCCAGGATCGGGATGAAGTATGACCTGAACCCGAATACCCCCATCCCGATGTTCGGGAGTGCCGGGTTGAAGATCTGGATGAAGATGACGCCGACCAGGAGCAGGAGGAGGCCGGTGATCGGTGTCCTCACCTCGAACCCGCGGCGCAGGACGACCAGTTTCGCGGCCATGAGAGCCAGGATGAGCATGGTCAGGATGTCACGCCAGGTGCCGACGTAGAGCGGTTCGAGCCAGTGACCGAGAATGTTCTCGAACAGGGAGACCAGGATCAGGAGGTAGAGCACCGCCATCGGACGGACGAAGAGGACGAGCGAGGCGGATGCAGCCAAAAGCAGGAGATGCGGCACGAGAATCGGAACTCCGGTTGCCGCTGTAGCCGCGTAGAGCAGGAGGATCCCGAACAGCACGATGGCGGGGAAGAGCTCCCGTGCGCTATGATCCGCGATTCTGATAAATTTCTCCATGGATGTCGCCTTGGCTCTTTCGAGCGGGCAGGTGTTCGAAGAATACGTTTCGCCAGAGAGCGAAGGTGAAAAGCGACCAGATGTGCCTCCCCAGCGGCTCGCCCTGCTCGAAGAAGCCGCGGGCGAGCTCCTGCACCGTCTCCATGTCGAGCATGTCCCAGTTCCTTGCCCGCTCGCCGAGCAGGTGATCGAGGACGAGCGGTTTGAGATCCCCCCGCATCCAGACGTCGAGCGGCATGATGAATCCCTGCTTGGGCCGGTCGATGATCTCGTCCGGCAGGCGCTTCCTCGCGTACCGTTTCAGTATCTGTTTGCCGTCCAGCCTCCTCATCTTCAGCTCGAAGGGTATCCCCAGGGCGAACTCCACCAGGCGGTGGTCCAGAAACGGCACCCTGCACTCCAGCGAGTGCGCCATGGTCATTTTGTCCGTGTAGTTCAGGAAGTCGTCGAGCATCGTGGTTCTGATCTGCTGAAAGAGCAGGCGGTCCTGCTTCAGGGGAGAGGGGGCACCGTCCCACGCAGACCGGAACGCCGCGAGCGGATCGTGACCCGCGGCCGCCAGTGCGTAATTCCTGTTCAGGATCTCGTCGATCCGGTCGGGTTCGAATACGCTGATCCAGAAGGGATACCAGTGACGCGGATCCATGCGGTGGAACCGTGCCGCTTTCTTCAACTTCTGGACGAGGCCGCCGGAGAGGGGCCGCGGGGGGAACGGGGAGAGGAGGCGCTCGAGCACCTGCCTGCGCAGCACGCCGGGCACTCTCCCGTAGAGCTCGACCATCCGTGCCAGCCGGTTCCACTCGTAGCCGGCGAAGAGTTCGTCGCCGCCGAGCCCCGAGAGCGCGACCGTCACGTGACGGCGGGCGAGACCCGCCAGGAAGTAGGTGTGGAGACCGCCCCCGAACGGTTCGTCGAAGTGCCAGGCGATGTCCTCGATCTCGTGAAGGATGTCCCGGGGGTGAGCGATGTGCTCGTGATGGTCGGTACAGAAGTAATCCGCCACGCTCCTGGCATAGGCGATCTCGTTGTACGGCTCCTCACCCTCAGACAGGAATCCCATGGAGAACGTCCGGACCTTCGTCCCCGCCAGCTCGGCCATGATCCCGACGATGAGGCTCGAATCGATGCCGCCGGAGAGAAAGGCTCCCAGCGGCACGTCGCTGATCAGCCGTTTCCGGACCGCGTCGGTGAGGAGGAGGTCGAGCCCCTCCTCGTAGATTTCCGGCCGGAGCCGCCGGCCGGGCCGCTCATTCCCGGCCGGACTCCAGTAGGTGTGCTGGACGACATTCCCGCGCCTGACCGAGAGAAACGTCCCCGGCTCGAGCTTTCGAATGTCCCTGAAGATGGTCCTCGGCGCCGGGATGTACTGGTAGGCGAGAAAATCGGCGAGGCCGGCCGGGTCGACCTCCGGGCTGACGCCGCTGGAAACGATTGCCTTGATCTCTGAGGCGAAGGTGACCGTTCCGTCGACGACGGAGTAGTAGAGCGGCTTGATCCCCATCCTGTCCCTGGCGATGAAGAGCTCGTCCCCGACGGTATCCCAGATGGCGAACGTGAACATGCCGTTCAGCAGGTCGAGTGCTTCCATTCCCCACCGGCGGTACGCATGCAACAGGACTTCGGTGTCGGTTCCCGAGACGAATCTGCAGCCGCTCTTCGCCAGGCGTTCCCTGATCTCGGGGAAGTTGTAGATCTCACCGTTGTAGACGATCCAGGCGCTCCCGTCCGGCGTGGCCATCGGCTGGTGGCCGAGGGGGCCCGCGTCGATGACGCTGAGACGCGTGTTTCCGAGGGAGACCATTTCACCACTGCTCCCCTCGAGCGTCACCCAGCCCGCGTCATCCGGCCCGCGGTGTTCCAGGCACTCCACCATGAGGGACATGTCGTCCTCTCTGCCTTCCCGGAACTCAATCGTGTAGATGCCGCACACGCCGCACATGATCCGTGCTTCCTACCTTCCGGTTCCCCTGAGAACCGCCGGTATGGTCCTGAGCAGGATGATGAAGTCGAGGCGGAGCGACCAGTTGTCGATGTACTCCAGGTCGAGCTTCACCCACTCGCTGAAATCGGATATGCTGTTCCGCCCGTTCACCTGCCAGAGACAGGTGATGCCCGGCTTCACGCTCAGTTTCTTCCGCTGCCAGAACTCGAACCGCTCCGCTTCTGTCCTGAGCGGGGGACGCGGTCCGACGAGGCTCATGTCCCCCCTCAGCACGCTGTAGAGCTGCGGCAGTTCGTCCAGGCTGAACTTCCGCAGCCAGCGACCGACGGGCGTGATGCGCGGGTCTTCTTTCATCTTGAACACCGGCCCCGACATCTCGTTCTTCCCGGCGAACTCCGCCTTCCGCCTGTCGGCGTCGGCGACCATGGTCCTGAATTTGTATCCGGTGAACTCGCGGCCGTTCCTGCCGGTCACCTGCCAGCGGTAGAAGACCGGCCCCTCGGAGGTGGCTCTGACGAGCACGGCGATCAGTGCGAATGCCGGCAGGAGGAGCAGGAGGAGAACGGCGGAGACAGTGCAGTCCATGACACGCTTGACGAAGAGCTCAAGCCTCGAGTGGGTCGTCGTTGCGAGGCGGAGCATGGGGATGCCGCAGTAGCGTTCGATACTCATTCTGCTGAGAGTGAGGTTCTTCTGATACTTCGTCAGGTGATAGTCGGGCATGATCATGATCGGAACGCCTATCTCTTCACAGGCCGTAAGAAACTCTTCGACGCCGGGAATCTTGTCGAGCGGCATGGCGATGACGATGAGGTCCGGGTGGATGCCGGCGAGGAGCGTTCTCGGGTCTTCGGTCGTCCCCACCACGACGGTGTCACCGACCTTCCTGCCGACGGTTTCCGACCGGGTGTCGACGCAGCCGAGTATCTCGATCGTCGGGCTGCGGCGGGTCGACTCGAGGAAGTCCTTCGCCCTTCTCCTCGATCCGACCACCAGGATCCGCTGCGGCTTTCCCTCCAGCTTCCGGAGGAACGAATCCGAGTGCGGGAGGATCAGCCTGACGAGAACCGTCGAGACCGACAGCAGGAACGAGAACACGAGGATGGTGAACCGGCTGATGTACTGGATCTTGAACAGGAACATGAACAGGGTGAGAAAAGTCAGTGTCACCAGGGAAGCGTAGAGGACACCGGTGACGATGTTCGCCTGTCTCCGGGAGGCACCGCCGTTGTAGAGGCCCCTGAGAGCCAGGGTGAACATGTAGACCGGATAGATGATGAGGAGGAGCCAGGCGTAGTCCCTGAAGTGGGCGAGAGGCGCGTGATCGGCGGTGAACAGGAGTTCCTTGAGATGCGGCGAGACAGTGTACGCGAGCAGGAACGCGAATGCCACCGAGACGGCGTCGGCGGTCAGGAGGATCGCGGTCCTCCTGTCGATCATCACTCCTTCGAGCAGCCTGATTTCCTCGTTTCTCATCACTGTCTCCCAGGCGTTAGAATGCCCCTTTCCATTCCACTCCGACAACCACGTCGAAGCGCGGCGTCGTTTCCGTCATCCCCTGCCGGTGGAGGAAGTTGTCCGCGTGTTCGAAGCCGGCCCGGCCGTCGACGTAGAGCCAGGGGGTGCTCTGGTAGCGGGCGCGCAGGAGCACCGTGTCGGTGGTCTCGACCACTCCGGAGGGGAAGGGGATGTCGCTCGATTCGAACACCGCCGGAAACGGATCCGAGACGCGGCCTTCTCCTTTCCTCGATCTCGCGTAGGTGCCTTCCAGCACGAGCTCCGGCCGGGGAGCGAACAGCATCGACAGCGTGAGCCTGTCGAAGTCGTTCCCGTCGGGAGGGCCGAGCGGCTTGTCCTCGTAGGTGTATCGTTCGAATGCGTTGATGGAGTTGTAGGTGTGGTTGGTGACCTTCTGGTAGACGGCCGTGAAGCGGGAGTCCCGGAGCCCGAACGGGTCCGACAGCTCGCCGCCGACCGTGAAACCGAACTCGTTGGGTTCGACCTCGTCGTCGAAGAAGATTGGTTCCCCGAACAGGGAGATCTTGACGTCGTCGATGAGGAGCTGGCCGAACAGGCCGACTCTGTCCGTGAGGCGGTAGTAGCCGTCGATGCCGAGCAGGGAGTTGGCCTGTTTGTCAGAAGCGTTCTCGACGACGACATAGAGGGAGAACGGATTCGTGAAGGCGAAGTCGAGGCTGCGGCCGCGGCCGCCGTAGGTGACCGCCTCGAACAGCCCGAGCTGGAGATCCTCGAAGGGCCTGATGTCGAGGCGGTGCATCGACACGTAACGCTGGAAGGGTGCTCCTCCTTCCGGGTCCTCGATGTCGTCGAGCTTCGCCGTCAGGAAGTTGAAACCCAGCCTCCCGAAGTCGAGTTCGAAGTACACGTGGTCGAACGAGAACGGATTGGTGGAGAGGAAGAGGCCCGGCATGGAAGGGCCCAGGTTGCGGCGGGTGCGACCGGCGAAGAACGTCATCTTCCACGCCTCGATCATGAGGTAGGCGTCCTCGACCACCGCGGCGATGTCGATGTCCCGCCTGCCCCGGTAGGCAGGGTCGTCGAAGAGCCCGTGATCCACCACCGTCCTGTGCAGTGCCGTCCCGTGAGGGAACCGCATCGACAGCTCGAGGCCGAGGGTGTAGTCGACGTCGAACTCCTCCTCACCGCCGGCATCACACACGTGGTTGCCGTTCACCGAACCTTCGGCCCGCACCGAGAAGATCTCGCCCCGCTTTCCCTCCAGCATCTCGAGCTCTTCTTTCACGAGAGCGAGCCAGGTTCTCTCGACCTCGCTGAGGTCGCGGCCGGTGCGGAGCGCTTCCTCCACCTCCTCGAGAAGCTCGCCCCTGTCGTAGGGCCTGACGTTTCTCTCCAGTCCTTCGAGCCGCCCGCGTTCCTGCAGCAGGCCGATGTACGTGTAGGCCCAGTGGTCAAGGGGAAGGTAGGGGGTGACCTCCTCCGGGAAGCAGGTCGAACAGTCGGTGAAGAGAGCGGTGAGGCCGAGAAGACCCGCAATCGCAACCCGCCTCATAGCTCCACATCCATGGACAGCAGGTGCTCGAGTTCGACGGAGAGGGCGAGGTCCCTGAGGGCGGAGCTGATGAGGTGGACAAGTATCATGTGGACGTCTTCCACGTGCTGCATGTTGTTCGATGCCACGAGAAGGGAGTGGTGCGCACGCTGCCTGCACTCGCCTCCGTCGAAGCCGACGACGGCCACTGAAACTCCTCCCCGAAGATTGGCGGTCTCTATCGCCTCGACGATGTTCGGGGAGTTGCCGCTTCCGCTGATGCCCACCAGGACGTCCCCCTCCGAGATCAGCGGCTCGAGCTGGCGGGAGAACACCAGCCTGTAGTCCGTGTCGTTCGCCCACGCGGTCACGAGCGGGATGTTGTCGGTGAGTGCGATGACACGGAACGGCTCGACCCCTTCGCGCAGCGTTCCCTTGGCCAGGTCGCACGCGAAGTGAGAGGCGGTTGCGGCGGAGCCCCCGTTCCCGCAGACGAACACCTTCCCGCGTCTCGCCCGGGCCCTGGTCAGGATCCGGATCGCCTCGGTGACTTCGAGGATGTCGACGAGCGAGACCGTGGAGATGACGCGTTCCAGGTAATCCTTGATGTAGGCGTTCGCACCGTTCATGATCATGGCGATGCGGCTTCCTCTCAGGGTGCGATGTGGAAGATGATCCTCGAACCGTAGCGCCCGAAACCGAACGCCAGCTGCCTGTGCCCGGCGAGCGCCTGCTGGACGCCTGCCTGGTGCTCCGGCTCGCAGTAGAGGAGGAGAAACCCTCCCCCGCCTGCTCCGCAGAGCTTTCCGCCCCCGGCTCCCGCCGACCGGGCCGCCTCGTACATGGTGTTGATGTCGCCGTTGGAGATCGGGCCGGCCAGTTTCTTCTTCAGGTTCCAGCCCCTGTCGAGGATGGTTCCGAGGTCCCCGACCCTGTCCGACAGAAGCGCCTCGCGGGTCTCATCGGCGAGGAGGCGCATCTTCGCGAGTGTGTCGCGTTTTCCGTTGGTGCCTTTCACCTGTTCCCGGAGAATAGCGTCCGCTTTCCGTGTCCTGTTCGAATAGAAGAGCATGAGCCTGTTCGAGACCTCCCGGAGCCGGTCGGCGCCGAGCGGAACCGGGCGGACGTCGACGCGGCCGTCCCTGCCGAACTCGAAGTAGTTCAGCCCGCCGAATGCGGCGATGTACTGGTCCTGCTTGCCGATGGGCTTCCCGATGACGTCGATCTCGATCTCGCAGGCCT
>CAZMKB010000155.1:8302-8539 GCA_964566685.1 uncultured Gemmatimonadota bacterium
GGTGAGCGAGGTGCCGTCGAGGCAGATCGAGCCCTTCTCGGCGATGAAGCCGGCCGGTTTCACTTCGCCGCGGTACGCGTAGAGGGTGGTGAGAAGGCCCACCGTGACCGAACTGGAAGAGCCCAGGCCGGTCCCTTCCGAGGGGATGTCGGCCAGCGTGGTGATCTCGACGCCCTCGAGCACGCCGGTCATCTTCATGGTCTCGCGGACCAGGTCGTGCCGGATCTCGTCCACCGA
>CAZMKB010000156.1:0-8528 GCA_964566685.1 uncultured Gemmatimonadota bacterium
GCCTTCGAGCTGTCGTTGAGGCTCCGCTACGACAACGAGCCGCCCGCCGCCGTCAGGACCTACGACATCGACCTGCAGAACGGCATCGAGATCTCGTTCTGATCACCCGGCCTCCTTCACGCGAACTCGAGCTGCTCGAACCGGAGCACCGTCTCACCGATCCCGATCTCGTCGCCGGAGCGAAGCTCCTGCTTCTCGACCGCGACGCCGTTCACCGTCGTCCCGTGCTTGCTGTCACAGTCGACCACGTAGTACCTGCCCTGGCTGTACTCGATCCGCGCGTGCTCCTTCGACACCACGGGATCGTTCAGGTCGAGATCGCAGTCCGAACCCCTGCCGATCGAGACTTTCTTCTCCTCGAGCGGGAGAATTTCCCCCCGTCTCGGTCCTTCCACCGCGACGAGGCGATGGCGGTAGCCTCCCTTCCACTCGGCCGGGTGCTTCTCACCCTTCTGGACGTAGACCGTGCGGATGGGGAAGGGGATCACGATACCGTAGCGCTTGAGGGCGTAAAAGATCTCCTTCCGGAGGTCGCTCATGATGATGTAGTAGTTGTCGAAGTCGTCGATCGAGACAACGAGGCCGTAGGAGATCGATGACTCTTCGAAACCGCGGAGAAGAACCCTGGGACGGGGGCGCGGCAGCACGCCGGTGGTTTTCGAAGCCGCTTCCAGGAGCGCCTCCTCGGCGATCGAGGGAAGCGTCGAGTACGGGAGGTCGACGGCGAGTATCGGACGGTGAAGCCGGGAGGGGTAGATGTAGTTGTGCAGCTGGCGCTCCGCGACGAGCCGGTTGGGAAAGATGATGTAATCGTTCTGGCGGGTGAGAATCTTCGTCGTTCTCCAGGTGATCTCGACGACCTTCCCCTCCTGTCCCTCGATGAGAACCCAGTCGTCCTTGCGCAGCGGTTTCTCGACGCTCAGCGTGACCCCGGCGATCAGGTTCGAGAGGACGTCCTGGAGGGCGAGACCGACGACCAGGGAGAGGACGCCGGAGGCCAGGACGAGCGGTGACAGGGAGAATCCGGGTACGGCGACCTTGAGGGCTATGACGAGGATGGTGAGGTAGGTGGCGGTGAGGATGACGTTTCGCAGGAGCGGCGGCAGGTGTATGTCGCGCTTCCTGCTGAAGAATACGGTGAAGATGAAATTGACGACGACGTGAACGAGACCGCCGAGCACGGCGGCGACGACGACGGCGTCCGCGTACCCCTCGAACGCCGTGAGGCCGGCCACGCGGAAGAAAAGCCAGATCGTCACGGAGATCGCCACGAACTGGAACGGCCGCTCGAGCCAGTGGGCGAACCACCGGCGGTTTCCCAGCAGCCTGGTCAGCGCCAGGACCGCGGCGATGAGAGCGCCCGCCGCGGCAACCGCTTTCAGCAGATCGATGAAGGGGGTCTCTCCCATGGGGTCTCCTTCCGGATTTGGCGGACCCTGCCGTTCGCTTCCGGCGCTACAGCTTCTTCAACCGGTCACGAGCTTTCGACGCCCTGTCCGATTCCGGCATCGTTTCCAGAAACTTCTCGTACAGTCTCCGGGCCCGGGCTTTGTCCTTGAGCTTCGCCCGCGAGAGCTCGGCCGCTTCGAAGAGGGGAAGGTACACCGACTTCGGAAACCGGTTTCCCATCTCCTCGAGCGTGTCGACCGCACGCCGGTAGTGCTTCCGTTCCCCCAGGTCCTGGTACAGGCCGGCGATACGCCAGTACACCTCCTCGCAGCGCTCGCTCTGCGGGAAGCGTTCGAGGAACGACCTGCCGCGGCTGATGATGTTCAGCCGGTGCTGGTCGCGTTCACTCCGCGACACTCTGAGGTGATCGTGCATGATCTGGATCTCGCGGAGCAGGGCGCTCTCCGCCTCCTCGTAGCCGGGATACTCCTCCCTGAGCCGACGGAGGTAGCGGATGGCCTGCTCGTATTCACGGTCCTGCGCCTTGTACTTTCCGGCCTTGTAGAGTGCGTCCGCCGCCCTCTCGTCTCCCACGATCCCGGGGCCGAACGTGTCGGAGTACCAGCCGAACGCGATCCCCGCGTAATGGATACTCTTCCTCTGATCATGGATGGAGGCTATTCTCCACTGCGCCTCGGCGGCAGTCTTCTGGTCTCCTGCATCGCCGGCCGTTGTCCGGATGTCCCGGAGGACTTCGAGAGCCTCGTTGTACTGTTCCGCTCCCAGGAGCGAATCGGCGCGGGAGAACAGCGTCGAGGAAGATCCCCGCCGGGCCGCCGGAGGGGGCTCCCGCGAGCCACCGCTGAATGCTTCGATGATGATCGATCCGAGAAAGACGACGACGACCGCGCTGAGTGCCAGGATCCCCAGGAGCCCCAGCCGTTTCCGCCAGTTCCGGTCGGTGACGCGGCTCGATATCGCGGTCTTCGCCTTCTTCTGGATGTGGCTGACCGACTGTGACATCCGGGCGAGGGCCTCCCGGTAGGCGAGCCCCTTCTGGGTCAGCCTGTTGAGGTCGGCGATCACGTCGGTGAACGACTGGTACCTGTCCTCGGGATCCTCCTGGAGACATTTCAGCACGATCTGGTTGAGAAGCGGAGGCGTGTCGTCCCGGAGCTCCTGCGGATCCCGGAATCGTCCGACGGGCAGGCGCTTCGTGAGCATTTCGTAGAGGAGGACGCCGTATGAGAAGATGTCCGTGCGGTGATCGATGCTGCGGGAGTCGCGCCGCTGCTCCGGCGACATGTAGTCCGCCGTGCCCATGGCCACCTGCTCGCGGGTCAGCATGCGGTCGGAGAGCTGCTCCTCCGCGAGCTTGGCGATGCCGAAATCGGTGACTTTCACCGTGCCGCTGTCGCTCGAGACGAGAATGTTCGATGGTTTGATGTCCCGGTGCACGACTTTTTTCCCGTGTGCGTACTCCAGGCCCCGGGCGACCTGGAGCGCAATATTGACGATCTGGTAGATGGGGATCTGGCTGCCATGAATCAGCTCGTCGAGGCTGTAGCCTTCCACGTGTTCCATGACGATGTAGTAGTTTCCCTCGTCGGTCCCGCGGTCGAAGATCTGGATGATGTTGGGGTGATTGAGCCCGGCGATGATGGAGGATTCGCGCTCGAACCGGTCGATCAGCTCGTCGTCTTCGGCGAGCTGGACCGGAAGCATCTTGATGGCCACCGACCGGTTGAGCGACGACTGTATCCCGCTGTAGACGGTCGACATCCCGCCCGATCCCAGGACATCGGTTATCTCGTACTGTCCGATCTTTTCCGGAATGTCGTCGTTCATCACGCCTCTTCCACGGGTCCGACCGCGGATTCCCGCCGTGTCGCGACCGGTGTGGTCCCGTTCAGAGGTCCGGGAGGCATCGGCGACCACAGGCCGTCGTATCGAGAACAGCGCCACGGGGAGAAATTATACCAGGCCGTACAGCCTGTCAACACGATCCCCGCCGTGACGGCCCGCAGACGCCTGTCATCGAGTCGATTGCATCTTCCGCAGGAGCCCGATACGGCCATGACACCGCCAGCTCGATGACGATTGACAGCCATGTGCGGCCGGTGTATCTTCGTGTATGGCCGGGGCTTGATTTTAACCCGAATCATTCATGCGCTTTCGATTTTGGCGGTCGCTTTCGGACTGCTTCTTCGTTCTCGGCGCTCGCAATCCTCAACGTACCCTCCGGGTACGCCTCCGGGTTGCCCGCGCCTCGGGCCTCGAATCACTCACGAAATCGTCTCGCCAAATGTGTGATTCGATCGCTCGGTTGAGATCCGTAGATTTTGTGCTATCAAGTGGCTTATCGATAAAGATGAGCCTCCTGCTCGAAATCGTATGAATAACTCGGGTTAACAAATCCCAAATACATCCTGTTTAAACCTTCCTACACCCGTCCCCGGATCGGTTTCCGAGCTCGGGGAGATCCCACCCTTTCCGTGAAGGAGGAATGAAGCACATGGACGAGAACGTCGATCAGGCGGTCAGCTGGGTCACCGTGTATGGAATGCATGTGCTCGGTGCCATCGTGATACTCGTTATCGGCTGGCTCGTGGCCGGTATCGCTCGCAGGTCGATGGTGAAGGTTCTCAGGCGCACCGACACCGACGAGGCCATCGTGGCCTTCGCCGGGAGCCTCGTGCGGATACTGATTCTGGTCTTCGCCGTCATCGCAGCCCTTGCCAGGTTCGGTGTCGAGACGACATCCCTCGTTGCCGTCCTGGGAGCCGTGGGGTTCGCGATCGGTTTCGCACTGCAGGGCTCGCTCGGCAACTTCGCGGCCGGGATCCTGGTGCTCACGTTACGGCCGTTCCGGGTCGGGGATTACATCGACGCCGCTGGTGTCGCCGGATCGGTGAAGGAGATTCAGCTCTTCAACACCATCCTTGCCACCCCCGATAACGTGAAGCTGATCGTGCCCAACGGGCAGATCTACGGGAACGTGATCAAGAACTACGCCGGTTACGACACGAGGAGGATCGATTTCGTCTTCGGGATCGGCTACGGATCCTCGATGGAGAAAGCCATCGGGATCCTGGAGAAAGTCCTGAAAGAGGAAGGAAGGATACTCGACGACCCCGCGCCGCAGATCGCCGTCGCGGAGCTCGCCGACTCGAGCGTCAACTTCGTGGTGAGGCCCTGGGTGAAGAAGGAAGACTACTGGTCCGTGAAATTCGACGTGACGAGAAAGGTGAAAGAAGAGTTCGATGCGAACGGCATCGAGATTCCGTTCCCGCAGCGCACCGTACACATGGTGAGCCAGGCGGAAGCATCGTAGAAACAACGGACCGCCAAAATCGAAAGCGTCTGTGTAATTCGGGCGATAACGGAGGTATCCGCCATGGAACCGAGATATGCAGCGTTGAGCTTCATCCTCGTGCTCCTCATCCTGCAGATCGGGTGCTCCGGAAAGGGGACCGGAGAGGCCGAGAGCGTCGTACTCGAGCATTTTCCCCTCGACACCTTCGAGAACGTTCTCACGCAATCGAATGTCGTCGTCGACCCGGAGACGTCGAGTGACGGGAACGGATCGCTGCGTTACACCGTGCCGGATTCGACGACGATCAGGCTGGTGGAAGTCGGGGATGTCGATGTCGAGAATGCCCGGCTCGTCTTCCGCGCACACCTCAAAACGGCCGATCTCGAAGGGCAGGCCTATCTGGAGATGCTCTGTTACTTTCCGGGAAAAGGAGAGTTCTTCTCGAGGGGACTCGATTCGCCGGTGACGGGCACGACCGGCTGGACGACCGGGGAAACGCCGTTCTTCCTCAGAGAAGGAGAGAATCCGATGCAGGTGAAGCTCAACCTCGTCGTTGACGGGAGCGGCACCGTGTGGATCGACGATATCCGGCTTCTGCGCGAACCGCTTCCCGGCAGCTGAGCCGTCCCTTCCACCCCGGGTCCTGACATAACCCGCCGGTGTCCTCCTTCGCCGGTTCGAGAATCCTCCGGCGGGCAGGTGCTTTCGAGAGTTCGGGGGACGGTTCTCCGCTGCCCACTTGAGCGGGGGCAGGACTGTTATTATAATACAGTTTCATCGAGCTCAGGGATGAAAGCACTGATACACGAGCGGAGAAAGGCGGCAGGATGGGCATACTCGACAGGTTCCGGGGGAGCAGGGCGAAAAGAGTTCTGGTGCTGGGCTTCGACGGCACTCCTTACTCGTTCATGAAGCGGATGAAGGAGGAGAACCGCCTGCCGAACCTCGCGAAGCTCTTTGACGACGGATCGTTCCTGAGAATGGATTCCATTCATCCCTACGTCTCGTGTGTGGCCTGGTCGTCGGTCATGACGGGTAAAAACCCCGGAAAGCACGGCATCTTCGGATTCGCCGACTGCAAACCGGGGACGTACGACATCTTCATTCCGAATTCCCTCAATCTCAGATCGAGGATGCTCTGGGAGATACTGAGCGAGCACGGCAGGCGCGTCGTCAGCATCGGCGTGCCGGTCACCTATCCTCCCAGGGAGGTGAACGGCTGCCTCGTCTCGGGATTTCTCGCTCCGACGATCGAGAAGGGCACCTATCCTCCGGACCTCGGCCGGACTCTCAAGGAGAAGGGGTACATCATCGACATCGACGCCCAGAAGGCGAGGACCGACCTGGACGGGCTCTTCCCCGATCTGATGACCACCCTCGACAAGCGGGTCGAGAACGCCATGTACCTGTTCGACCGGGAGCGCTGGGACTTCTTCCTCGTCCACTTCATGGAGACCGACCGGCTCCACCACTTCGTGTGGGAGCACATGGAAGAGGGGCACGAGAAATATGCGCCGCTCTTCTACCGGTTCTACGAGCGTCTCGACGAGCACGTCGGCTCGTTCCTCGAGAAGATCGACGACGACGTGACGATCATCATCCTCTCGGATCACGGGTTCTGTACCGTCAAGAAGGAGATCTACATCAACTACTGGCTCGAGGAGACCGGCTGGCTCGCGTACCGGTCGGGCGAGAAGAAGACGATGCCCAACATCGACTGGAGCCGGACACGAGCGTTCTGCATGGATCCCGGACGGATCTACCTGAACCTGAAGGGCCGCCAGCCCGAAGGAATCGTTTCGCGGGGCGCGGAATACGACGGGTTTCGATCGAACATCGCCGGGGAGCTCCGAACGCTCATCGAGCCGGAGAGCGGCGATCCCCTGGTCAGAAACGTATTCACCAACCAGGAGCTCTTCTCCGGCCCGGAGGCCGAGAACGGGCCGGACCTGGTCATCGACTCGCACTGGGGATACGACATGAAGGGCTTCCACGGGAGGGACAGTCTCACGGGCAAGGGACCGATCAACGGCATGCACACGTTCGAGGACGCGATGCTGTATATCCGCGGGGAGAACGTGACGGCCGAGCAGAGGAGCGTCGTCGACATCCTGCCCACCGTGATGGGCCTCATGGATCTCCCCCGGCCGGACGACGTCGACGGGAGGGATCTCGCGACGGGATGATCGACCTCCACATACATACGACCGCGTCGGATGGTACCGTGAGTCCGACGGGGGTGGTGCGGATGGCGAAGAAGGCCGGCCTCGCGGCGATCGGCGTCACCGATCACGACACCGTCGACGCCATCCCGGAATTTCTCCGGGAATGCACCGCCGCCGGTATCGAAGGTGTCCCCGGAATAGAGGTCGGTGTCGAGCACGAACCTGGCATCATGCATCTCCTCGGATACTTCATCGATCCGGATTCCCGGCAGCTCCTCGACCTGCTCGAAATCATCGGCAGGGATCGGGTGAGGAGGATGGAAGGAATCGTCGAGCGGCTCGTCGGCCTGGGCGTGAAGATCCTGCCGGAGGAGATCTCGGTGGAGGCCGGAACCGCACCGCCGGGCCGGCCGCACGTCGCCATTCTTCTCCGGAACAGGGGCGTCGTCGGAAGTATCGAAGAGGCATTCGTCCGCTACCTGCGGGAAGGCTCCCCCGCCTATCAGGCCCGTGTGAAGCCGACGGTGGCCGAGGCGATAGAAGTAATCGACGGAGCCGGCGGAATCGCCGTGCTCGCACATCCCATTTCGCTGGGTCTGGAGGGCGGAGAGCTGTACGGAGTATTGAGAGACCTCGCCGAACAGGGGCTCACCGGTGTCGAAGTGTACTATCCGACTCAGGAGCAAGCCTGCCGGGAAGAGCTCCTCCGGATCGCACGCTCCCTCTCCCTCGCCGTCGCCGGCGGAAGCGATTTTCACGGCGATGTCAAACCTGACTTCACGATCGGAGTGGGGCGGGGCGACCTCGAGATCCCCGACTCCGTTCTCCACGAACTGAAGAGACGATGCAGGTCGAAGAAGGAACAAGGGAGGTAATCGGTGAACAGAGAAGGGAAGGCGGAAATCAGGACGCCCATGGCCCTGGCCGTGCGAGCGGCGTATGAACGGGGCGAAGAGGACGAAACTCTGGAACCGCTGGTTCTGGTCGACGGCTCGGGCTCCCCGGTGGGCAGGATGGGCGCGGGCGACTATGTCATCTTCTACGACATAAGGGGAGAGCGAGAAGTCCAGTTGACCGAGAGCCTGATCGACGACGAGTTCGATGCCTTCCCGGTCTCGAAGGGCCTGGGTCTCAAGTTCGTCACGATGATCGAGTACGATCCGAAGCTCGATGTACGGGTCGCGTTCCCTCCCGTCACCGAACTGGAAGACACGCTCTGCGAGGTCATCAGCAAAGCCGGGCTCAGTCAGGTGAAGATCGTCGAGTCCGAGAAGTCCATCCACCTGGGCTTCTTCCTCAACGGCAAGCGCAAGGAGCCCTTCAAAGGCGAAGAGCGGCTGATCGTTCCTTCGCTCAAGGATGTCCCGATGTTCGACAAGAAACCTGAGATGTCCATCAAGGATGTCTCCCGGGAAATCGTGAAGCGGCTCGGTGATCCCTCGTACGACGTCATCATAGCCAATTTCGCGAACATCGACGTCGTGGGTCACATCGAGAACCAGGACGCCATCAGGAAGGCGGTACACGCGGTCGACCGCGAAGTCGGCGTCGTCCTCGAGGCGGCGCGGGAGAACGACGTCGTCGCCGTGGTCACGGCCGACCACGGCACGGTCGAGAAGTGGAAGTACCCGGACGGCGCGGTCGACACCGGACACACC
>CAZMKB010000157.1:0-8512 GCA_964566685.1 uncultured Gemmatimonadota bacterium
GCGTAAACCCGCTCGTTCGAGACGCTCTGCATGTATTCATTGACCTCGACGCCCTTCGGGCCGGTCCTGACGCCTCCGGCCTCGGGGTCAAGACCGTCGAGGGCGGGGACCCGCCCTGCGCCGTGTACAACGAGGTCGGCTTCATACTGTTCGGAACCCGCCGCCCGGACGACGAGGCCGCCACCCGCCCGCTCGACACCCGTCACCTCGACGTTCGTGCGTAAGGTGATCCCCTTTGCCCGGGAAGCCTCCACGAGCATCTCGACGACGTCTTCTTCGAAACCGCGCAGCACCCTGCCGGAACGATGGAGGATCTCAACACGGGCACCCGCCGCTCTCGCGACATGGGCGAACTCGAAGGAGATGTAGCCTCCCCCGACGAAGATCACCCTCCCGGGAAGACGCTCCAGGTCCAGGAACTCCTCGCTCGCCGTCACGAGTTCCTCGCCGGAGATACCCAGCGTTCGGGGTTTCGCGCCGGCGGCGATCACGATGTGACGCCCCTGAAGCTCCTGATCTCCGGCCATGATCCGGTCATTCGAACCGAATCGCGCCTCTCCGTGAAAGGTGTCGATCCCCGCGTCGGACATTTTCTCTTCGATGCTGCCGGGGTAGGGATCGGTGAAGCTCTTCTTGAACTCGATGAGCTCGGGCCAATCGATACGGAGTTCCCCTTTCACGCCTTTCCCCTCCATGTGAGCTCTTCGGTCCAGGAGCGCGGCCGCGCCCACCAGAACTTTCTTCGGCACGCAGCCCCTCAGAGCGCAGGTTCCACCGTAGGGCCGGCGATCCACAACGGCCACACGCCGGTTGCGGGAGCTGCAGGTGAGGGCGATGGTGGAGCCGACCGAACCTGTTCCAACGATGACGACATCGTACGTGTTATCCATGACCTCATTCCTTGCGGATGTTCGAAGCACGAGAGAGGGAACGGACTGTGATACCACCCTATACTTAGGCCGGATCGTGACCGGGTTCAAGGTGGATCCGGCGCGATTGCCGGCTCGTGCACGTAATCGGCGGAAGCGGGACCTCTCTCCGCTCCCGGCCGGGTACCGTACTGACATCTCCCGGCATTCCCGTTGACAGGCGGATGTCACGGCCATATAATCAGGGCATCGATCGGAAAAACGGCGCTTCGACCGTCGCTTCCCGGACTGAACATCCCCGAGATATCTTCACGGGAGACATTCCAGTCGACTGAGCGGCCAGGCCTCCGGAGGAAGAAAATGGTCCCACAACAGTTCGTCCCCGCCGATTATCAGCCGGATCTTCCCCTCGACAGAATCATCGTCGAGGAACCCCCGGGGGACGAAGCGGTCCCCATGGACGTGCTTTTCATCGGCGGCGGACCGGCCGGGCTGTCGGGGGCCATCGAGCTGGCCCGCCTGGTGAAAAAGGACGCCGACCAGGGAGGAAGTCTCGGAGAGATCGAAATCGGTGTGCTCGAGAAAGCCGAGCGGCTCGGGGACCACTGCCTTTCGGGCGCCGTCGTCAATCCGGTGTCATTCCGTGAGCTCTTCCCCGATGTTCCGGAGTCGGACCTCCCGCTGCGTACACCGGTGACCGGCGACAGGCTCTATCTCCTCACGGAAAGCGGACAGTTCAGACTGCCGACTCCCCCGACCATGAAGAATCACGGGAACCATGTCGCGTCGATCTGCGAAATCGTCCGGTGGCTGGGCGAGAAGGCGGAAGGACTGGGAGTGAACGTCTTCACCGGCTTCTCCGCCGACTCTCTTCTCGTCGAGGGCGCGGAAGTAAAGGGGGTGCGTACCGCGGCGGCAGGGCTGAACAGGGAAGGCAAGCCCGGCGGTGCATACATGCCCCCCACCGACATCACGGCCCGCGTGACCGTCCTCTCCGAGGGAACCCGCGGAACACTGACCCAGGCGTATCTCGACTGGCAGAAGATCGGCTCCGGGAATCCCCAGATCTACGCACTCGGCGTGAAGGAGCTGTGGGAAGTGAAGAAGCCGCTGGAAACCGTCATCCACACCATGGGATGGCCGCTTCCCCGGACCGCTTTCGGAGGAAGCTGGTTCTACCCGCTCGAAAAAGACGTGGTTTCGCTGGGCCTCGTCGCGGGCCTCGATTACCGCGAGTCCACCCTCGATGTGCACCGGCTCCTCCAGCAGCTGAAAGGGCATCCCCTCATCAAAAAACACCTGGAAGGCGGAAAGATCCTCGAGTGGGGAGCCAAGACGATCCCGGAAGGGGGATACTATTCGCTGCCGGAGCGCCTCTCGGGCGACGGCGTTCTCCTCGCCGGCGACGCGGCCGGATTCGTCGACGTTCCCTCCCTGAAGGGAATTCACTACGCGATGATGTCGGGCATCCTGGCCGCACGGGCGATCTTCCATGCCCTCAAGAACGACGACCTCTCGGCCAAAGAGCTGGGGTCCTACGACGAACTGGTTCGAAACAGCTTCATCATCCGGGATCTGTGGAGAACGCGGAACATGCGGCTCGCCTTCAAATCGGGGTTCTACGCGGGCGGCCTGCGGGCCCTCCTCATGACACTGAGCGGGGGAGCGTTTCCCGGCGGGAAGATCCGGGTCGAGCCGGATGCGCGGGAGCCCCGTGTCACCACCGGACCCGGGACGGCTTCCGTGGACAAGAAACTCGAGACGACGAAGCTCGACGGCGTGTTCCACGCGGGAAACACCACCCGGGACGACATCCCCTCTCACCTGATCGTCGGCGAAGACATTCCGCCCCACGTGGCCCGATTCTACGAGCACATGTGCCCGGCAGGAGTGTTCGAGCTCGACGGGGAGAAGCTGGTGGTGAATCCGCCCAACTGCGTGGACTGCAAGACCACCGACATCCTGGGGCCGCGGTGGACTCCTCGCGAGGGCGGCGCCGGAACGAAGTACAAGCGGATGTAGGTTCTCTCTCACCTGACTGAATCGCTCACCTCCCATTGACAACCCCTGTCGATGTTAATAATATCAGATGACCGGCGACCTCGGGAACATTCATATAACTCGAAACCCGTCAAAAGGTTCCGAATGCTTTCAGAAGGCACGAAGAGAGTCGTCATCGAACGTGTTACCCCCTGTGTGGACGACGGCCGTTTTCCGGTCAAGCGTGTTATCGGCGAGCAGGTCGCGGTGGAGGCGGCGGTGTTCGCCGACGGCCACGACCGTGTCGTCGCACTGCTCCGCTACCGGGAGAAGGGAACGGAAACCTGGGCCGAGAAGCGGATGTCGTTCCTGGGAAACGACGTGTGGCGTGCCACGTTCGACATCGAGAAGCCCGGCGGTTACGAGTACACCGTCACGGGGTGGGTGGATCACTTTCTCACCTGGCAGCGGGACCTGCGGGTGAAGAACGATGCTGGCCAGGAAGTCGGAGTCGATCTCCTGGTTGGCGCCGGTCAAGTGGCTGAAGCGGCGGAGCGGGCAACGAAGACGAATGCGCTCAGGCTCCGGGAACTCTCCGATGCTCTGAAAGGCAGCGATCTGCAGCTCGCAGTCTCGATCGCTCTCGGTGAAGACTGCTCCCGGCTCATGGAAAAGTATGCCGACAGGAGCAACGAAGTGCACTACGAGAAGGTCCTCTCCGTCGCCGTCGAGCGCCGGAAAGCGCTCTTCAGCTCCTGGTACGAGATGTTCCCGCGCTCCTGTGACACGGACGGGCAGGGATCGGCGACCTTCAGCGACTGCCGGAAACATCTGGCCGAGATCGCCGAGATGGGCTTCGACGTCCTCTACTTCCCGCCGATCCACCCCATCGGCGAGAGCAAGCGGAAGGGGAGGGACAACGTGCCGGCGGCCCGGAAAAGCGATCCCGGCAGCCCCTGGGCCATCGGCTCGAAGCACGGCGGCCACAAGGCGATCGATCCCGCCCTCGGGACGATCGACGACTTCGGGGAGTTCGTCGAGGAAGCCGGCCGGCTCGGAATCGAAGTGGCCCTCGATCTCGCTTTCCAGTGCTCCCCCAACCATCCTTACGTGAAGGAACACCCCGAGTGGTTCAGAACGAGACCGGACGGCACGATCCAGTACGCCGAGAATCCCCCGAAGAAATACGAGGACATCGTTCCCTTCTATTTCGAGACCGAGGCCTGGCAGGAGCTCTGGAAGGAGCTCAAAAGCGTGGTCGAGTACTGGATCGACCACGGAATCCGTATCTTCCGCGTCGACAACCCGCACACCAAGGCTTTTGCGTTCTGGGAGTGGCTGATCGCCGAAATCAAACGGAAAAACCCCGACATCCTGTTCCTCTCCGAAGCGTTCACGCGCCCCCGGGTCATGTACCGGCTCGCGAAGATCGGCTTTTCACAATCCTACACCTATTTCACCTGGCGGAACACCAAACCGGAGCTCCAGAACTACCTCGCGGAGCTCACGAGATCGGAAGTACGCGAGTTCTTCCGGCCGAACTTCTGGCCGAACACGCCCGACATTCTTCCCGAATACCTGCAGTACGGCGGGAGGCCGGCTTTCGTCATCCGCCTCGTACTGGCGGCGACGCTCTCTTCGAATTACGGCATCTACGGGCCGCCGTTCGAGCTCTGGCAGAGCGAAGCGCTGACCGGGAAAGAGGAATACCGGGGATCGGAGAAGTATGAGGTCAAACGCTGGAAACGGGACGCCCCCGGCAACCTGCGGGAGCTGATCACCAGGGTGAACCGGGCGCGTCGCGATAATCCGGCCCTGCAGTCGATGGAGAGCCTCCGGTTCTGCGAAACCGACAACGATCACCTCCTGTTCTTCGTGAAACGAACAGCGGACGGCTCGAACGCCGTCCTCGTGGTCGTCAACCTCGATCCCCACCACACGCAGTCGGGCTGGATCCAGGTCCCCATCGATGAGTTCGACATTCCCGAAAGCCAGTCGTACATGGTCCACGACCTGATCTCGGAAGACAGGTTCATCTGGCAGGGCAGCCGCAACTACGTGGAACTCGACCCGCACAGCCTGCCCGCCCACATTTTCGAGCTCCGGCGCAGGCTCCGCCGCGAAGTCGATTTCGACTACTACATGTGATGAGGCGACAGGGTTACACGATGCCAGGACACGAGTCGATTCCGGAAAACGATCCCCTGTGGTACAAGAACGCCATCGTCTACCAGGTCCACATCAGATCGTACTTCGACGGCAACGATGACGGGATCGGAGATTTCAGGGGGCTCATCAGGAAGCTCGATTACCTGGAGCGGCTGGGTGTCACGGCCGTGTGGATCCTCCCCTTCTATCCCTCGCCGATGCGCGACGACGGCTACGACATCGCCGACTACCGGAAGGTGAACCGCGATTTCGGGACGATGCGCGATTTCAAGCAGTTCCTGCGTGAAGCGCACCGCCGCGGGATCAGGATCATCACCGAACTGGTACTCAACCACACGTCGAACGAACACCCGTGGTTTCAGCGGTCACGCCGGGCACAGCCGGGCACCAGGTGGCGTGACATGTATGTCTGGAGCGACACGCCTGAAAAATACACCGATGCCCGCATCATCTTCCAGGACTACGAGGGATCGAACTGGACCTGGGACCCGGAGGCCCAGGCATACTACTGGCACCGCTTCTACTCTCACCAGCCCGACCTGAACTTCGACAATCCTCATGTCCGCGAGGAGATGTTCCGGGTGATCGACTTCTGGCTCGAAATGGGAGTGGACGGTCTGCGGCTGGACGCGGTTCCCTACCTGTACGAACGGGAAGGCACGAACTGCGAGAACCTCCCCGAAACGCACGAGTTCCTGAAGGAGCTCCGGGCGCACGTCGACCGGAGGTTTCCGGACAGGATGCTGCTGGCGGAAGCGAACCAATGGCCGGAGGATGCGGCGGCCTACTTCGGCGACGGCGACGAGTGCCACACGGCTTTTCACTTTCCCGTGATGCCCCGCCTGTTCATGGCCGTTCACATGGAAGACAGCTTCCCCATAACGGACATCCTCAGGGAGACCCCGGACATTCCCGACTCGTGCCAGTGGCTCATGTTTCTCCGCAACCACGACGAGCTCACGCTGGAGATGGTGACCGACGAGGAGCGTGACTACATGCACCGTGTCTATGCCCGGGATCCGGCGACCAAGATCAACCTGGGGATCAGGCGCCGGCTGGCTCCCCTGCTCGGGAACAACCGCCGCAAGATAGAGCTGATGAACATACTCCTCTTCTCGCTCCCCGGAACACCGGTCATCTACTACGGTGACGAACTGGGCATGGGCGACAACTTCTACCTGGGCGACCGCAACGGCGTCCGGACTCCGATGCAGTGGGGTCCCGACAGGAACGCCGGCTTCTCGCGGTCGAATCCCCAGAAGCTGTTCCTCCCGGTCATCATCGATCCCGAGTACCACTACGAGTCGATCAACGTTGAGAACCAGGAGAAGAATCTCTCCTCGATGCTGTGGTGGATGAGGCGCGTGATCGGGATGCGGAAGAGCCTGAAGTCGCTGGGCGGCGGCCGGTTCGAAATCCTCTCCTCCGACAACCCGAGGGTCCTCTCTTTCGTCCGCTCCGACGAGGAGGAAGCTGTTCTCGTGGTGGCGAACCTCTCGCGGTTTTCCCAGGTGGTGAAACTCGACCTGTCCCGGTATGCAGGCTGCCTGCCGGTGGAAGTCTTCAGCAGAAACAGGTTCCCCCTCATCGGGGAGGAGCCGTACATCCTGACGCTCGGGGCCCACAATCACTTCTGGCTCCGGCTCGAACAGGAGCGGGAGCACGTTTCGGCGACCGCTACCGGCGACCTCCCGGAGCTCGCCACGGCAGGGTCGTGGCGGGATGTTCTCAAAGGCAGGCTGCGGGCCCGTCTGGAGGGACGCATCCTCCCGGCCTACATCGGCAGCTGCAGATGGTACGGAGCGAAGAGCAGGAACATGAAGAGCCTCCGGATCACAGAGGAAATCGTCCTCGAGACTCCCGTCCGGGGAAGAACGTTCGTCCTCCTCATCCTCACGGTGAGTTACACCCAGGGGCCGGACGAGATCTACCTCCTTCCCCTGGCCCACCACCACGGGACTTCCCCCGAACGGCTCAGCGAGAAGGCACCCCAGGCCGTTATCGCCCGGTTGCAGACCGGGCAGGAGGACGGCATCCTTCTCGACGCGATGTACGACGAGGAGTTTCAGAAGCTTCTCCTGGCCCTCATCTCGGGGAGAAAGAGGGCGGGTGGCTCGAAGGGGAAGCTGGTCGGCAAACCAGGGCTGGCCCTGAAGAATCTCCCCGGAGGGCGCTACGAGCCGGAGACATCCCGGGTGTATTCCGGAGATCAGAGCAACACGTCTATCCAGTACGACCGGGAGCTCATCCTCAAGCTCTACCGTCATCCATACGAAGGAGTGAATCCGGACTATGAAATCACCCGCTACCTCACGGAGAAGGCGCGCTTCCGGAACATTCCGCCCTACGAAGGCGCTATCGAGTACGATTCCAGGGAAGGCGAGACGCTGACCGTGGCGATGCTCCAGGGATTCATCGAAAACGAAGGGGATGCCTGGACATACACCTCCGGCGTGGCGACGGGTTACTTCGAGAGGATCCTGGCCCGGAAGGAGGAGCTCTCCGATGTCACGGTGAAAACGCCTTCCGTTTTCCACATCGACACGGAGCAGACCCCGCAGATCATGTCCGACCTGATCAGCGAATTCTATCTCGAGCTCGCCAGGATCATCGGCCGGCGTACGGCTGAGCTGCACCTCGCACTCATGGAGAACACGGGCGACCATGTCTTCAAACCGGAGAAATTCTCGCTCCTGTACCAGAAATCGCTGTATCAGTCGCTCCGCAGCATGCTCCGGCGCACCATGCAGTCACTGAGAAAGAGCCTCCCGGAACTCCCTTCCGGGCTCCGGGAACCGGCGCGGAGCATCCTGGACGGTGAATCCGTCATCGCGGGGCGCATGCACCGGATCGTCGAGAAGAAACTGAGCACTTACCGGACACGGATCCACGGCGACTATCACCTCGGGCAGCTGCTCTACCGGGGAAAAGATTTCGTCATCCTCGACTTCGAGGGGGAACCCGCGCGGCCCATCAGCGAACGGAGGCTGAAACATTCCCCCCTCAAGGACGTGGCCGGCATGATGCGCTCGTTCCACTACGCGGCCTCGAGCAGTCTCCTCACGAGGATCTCGGTCGGACAGGGGGAAGCAGCCTGGCTCGCAACGTGGGTGGAACCGTGGTACGGCTACGTGTGCGCCGCATTCCTGCAGTCGTATCTCGAGCTCGCGGGAGGTTCGCCGCTCATCCCGCAGGACCGGGAAGAGCTCGAGCTCCTGCTCGAGACCTTTCTGGTCGAGAAGGCGGTCTATGAGCTCGGTTACGAACTCGATCACCGCCCCGGCTGGACGATCATACCGCTCGGCGGAATCGAATTCATCATGCAGAGTAAGTCTTGACCATGAATAGTTCGTGTTACTGCCAAGAGCGACAAATAGTTTACATCGCCAATGGTGTTATTCCTGCAAATCAGGACAATTCTTCAATTACTTCAGAGGGAAATGTAAACTATAATGTGCTCCCCGTAGTAACAGGAAGGAGAGACCGATGACCGA
>CAZMKB010000158.1:0-2514 GCA_964566685.1 uncultured Gemmatimonadota bacterium
GCGGGGCGAGTACGTCGCAACCATCGATTCGGACGGCCAGTTCGATCCCGCGGACGCGATCGATCTGCTCCGGACCGCCGAAAAGGGATACGACTGCGTAACCGGTTATCGGCGAAAGAAGAAGGATTCCCTCTTCCGGGTGATCGGAAACGACGTCTTCAACCTGCTCGTGCGGCTCCTCTGCCGGGTCCGCTTCAGGGATTCCCAGTGTGCGATCAAGGTGTCCGAAGGGGACATCCTGAGAAACCTTTCGCTCGAGGCGAAGGGCTACATGCTTCCCACCGAGATCGTGTTCAAAATGCACTACTCGGGTCACCGGGTGGCCGAGCGTGAAGTGTCCCATTTCGCCAGGGCCGGGGGACGGTCGTCGCTCAAATTCCTGAAAACGTCGCTCGACATGCTGATTTTTCTGATCTACATGCGCCTGAAGCTTCTGCTCGTGCGAAGAAAGCTCATCGAAAATCTCTGATACTTCGGGCCAAGGGGGGAGCATGACCGGAGACAAGATCATCGGAGTAATTCTCGCAGCGGGACGCGGCGTGAGGATGGAGCCGTTCAGCTCACGCTACCCGAAACCGATCCTGCCGATTTGCAACAAACCTCTGCTCGTCTACCAGATCGAGTCCATGCGGGAAATAGGGATCCGTGACATCATCATCGTCGTGGGATACAAGGGGTACGAGATCACGAGAGTGCTGGGCAACGGGGAACAGTTCGGGGTGAACATCACCTATGTGGACCAGGAGAGCACCCTGGGAATCGCCCATGCCGTCGGAAAGCTCGAACCGTTCATCACCTCCCCCTTTCTCCTCTTCCTCGGCGACATCTTCTTCTTCACGAGCGACCTCAGGGTCATGGTCGACATGATGTCCGAAGACTCGGCCACGGCGGTTCTCGCCGTCAAGGTCGAGGAGGATCCGGAGGCGATCAAGCGGAACTTCGCAATCATGCTGAACGAAGACCGGTCGGTCCGGCGGGTCATCGAGAAACCCAGGTACACCCAGAACAAGCTCAAGGGCTGCGGCCTGTACCTCTTCGACCTCCCCATCTTCGACGCTATCAGAAGGACTCCCAGAACGGCCATGCGGGACGAGTACGAGATAACCGAGTCGATCCAGCTGCTCATCGACGACTATCCTCCGGTGAGGGTGGCTGAGGTGGTCGAGTGGGATGTCAACCTCACGAATCCGGGGGATCTGCTCAAGGTCAACCTCTTCTATCTCGACAAGATGGGGAAGCAGACGGTCGTCGGGGATGGCGCGAGGGTCCACCCTGAAGCGAAGATTTCGAACGCCGTCGTGGGAGAAGGCGCTGTCATCGAACACCCGATCACCATCGAAAACAGCGTCGTCCTGGAGGGAACGGTTGTGAGCAGCCGGAATCACATCGACGGGTTCATTCTGACACCGGATCACTTCATCGACTGCCGGAACATCTTCTGAGTCAATCTTCGAACGGGCGAGACACCTGTAAGGGAGAAACGGCCGATGCTGAATACGAAAAAACACAGGAAGGTACTGGTGACGGGCGGAGCCGGATTCATCGGCTCGCACCTCGCGCAGCTCCTGCTCGACGAAGGCCTCGAAGTGCGAGTCCTCGACGACCTCTCGATGGGGAAAAGGGAAAACGTACCCGAAGAGGCCGATTTCATGGAGGGAAACGTGCTCGACGCACAGGTGCTCGGCAGGTCCTTCGAAGACGTCGACGCCGTGTTCCACCTCGCCGCCCGGGTCAGTATCCGTACCTCGGTGGACGGTTTCGTCGAAGACGCGAACAACAACGTCATGGGCACCCTGAACCTCCTCAACTGCATGAGGAATTCCCGTGCGAAGAAGCTCATCTACGCGTCCTCGATGGGAGTCTACTCCGATTCGCCCAAACCGGAACCGGTTTCGGAACAGTGTCAGACGGAACCAATCTCTCCCTACGGCATCGGAAAGCTCTCCAGCGAGAAGTACTGTCTGAATCTCGCAGACACGCTCGGCATCGACACCATCTGTCTCCGATACTTCAACACCTATGGAAAGAGGCAGACCTTCACCCCCTACGTGGGCGTCATCACCATATTCATCAACAGGCTCCTCGAGGGAAAACCGCCGATCATCTTCGGTGACGGCGAACAGATCCGGGACTTCATCTGGGTGGGCGACGTCGCCCGCGCCTCCGTGCTCGCCCTCGAATCGACCGTGAAAAAAGGTGTGTTCAACATCGGAACAGGCCGGGGCACCTCGGTCAGCCAGATTGCCGACATCCTCATCGAGAAGCTGAGTCCGGGCATGGAGCCGGAATACGCCGATGCGCAGCCGGGCGAGCTCAAGTACTGCATCGCCGACATCAGCCAGGCCCGGAAGCATCTGAAATTCGAGCCCGAGGGCGTGCTCGACGAGAAAATCGAGGAAGTCATAGAGTGGAACAGGAACAACAGATGAAGACGACCAGGCTCAGCGTCGATCTGCTGACCTGTTCGATCTTTTTCCTCGTCGCTCTCATGATGAGACTCTACGGCATCGGCTC
>CAZMKB010000158.1:2524-8501 GCA_964566685.1 uncultured Gemmatimonadota bacterium
CGGCCTCCCCTTCCTGTTGAAAGCCGACGAACCGTACATCATCGACAGCGCCGTCGGCAATTTCTACGGCCAGGATCCGCTCATTCTCGGCTGGCCCGGCTCCCTCATCGTCCTCTTCCTTTTCATCCTGTACTTCGTCTATTATCTGTTCCTGAAACTGGGGGGAGCCGTCGCCTCGGTGGAGGACTTCATCTTTCTGTACTGGGACGACCCGTCCACCCTGTATCTCATCGGAAGGATCTCTGTTGCTGTCTGCGGCGCCCTGACGATCGTCGCTCTCTATCGTCTTGCACATCGGGGATTCGGGCGGAGGACGGCGATCCTGTCCGCTTTGTTCTTGACATTCGCCTTCATGCACGTGCGCCACTCCCACTTCGCCCTGCCGGATGTGCCGATGACCCTCTTCCTCGTGCTCCTCGTCTCCCTCTCCCTCAGGCTGCTCTCGGGCGCCGGGCTCGTGTCCTATTTCCTCGCGGGTGCACTCACCGGCCTGGCCGGAGCCCTCAAGTACCACGCCCTGATCATCGTCGTACCACTCCTCCTGGCTCATTTCCTCGGCGGATCGGGGATCGGGCGGGACGGGTCGAAAAAACTCGGTGTCCTGTTCGGCGCGGTTCTGGTCTTTTTCTACATCGGTTGCCCCTATGTCCTCACCGACCCGAAAGCCGTCCTCGACAGTACGAGGATCGTGGTGTTCGGCCAGAAGGACATCGGTAACATCAGGGGCATTCCCACCGGTCCGGCATTTCTCTATCTGTTCGGAACCGTCCTTCCCAGGAGCATCGGCAAACCCATGCTCTTTTCGGCGCTGGCGGGGATCGTAGCCCTCCTCGTGACACGACGGAAGAAGAACTTCGTCCTCCTGTCCTACCCGGTCATCTACATCATTCTGCTGTCGACGAGCAGGACCATCTTTCTGCGCTACGCGATACCGCTCATTCCGTTCATGGCGCTCTTCTCGGCGGTTTTCATCGCGAAGATCGGTGAACGTGCCGGGAACAGCACCATCGGAAGAGCCGCCGTCATCGGCCTTGCCGCGCTCGTCGTCCTGCCGCAGGCCTGGACGTCGGTCCTTTTCGGTCACATGCTGACCGTCAGGGACACCCGGATCACGGCCCGTCGGTGGATCGTCGAACAGCTGCCCGCGAACAGCTCGATCGTCCTCGACCATGTTCCCTTCTCAGTGCCGATGGGCTTCAACGAGTGGGTTTTCAACTACGAGATGCGGGACGACCGCTGGGGAGACCTGAAGTACCGGTACCTGGAAGAGCACGGGGACGAGAAGATCAACACCTTCGATCTCACGTACATGAGCGGCGAGCTCCCCGACGAAATAGGCGGAGACGGCCCGCACTTCATCATCGTGAGCTCCTACGTTCGAAACCTCTTCTTCGGAAAGACCGGCCGGGCGATCGAACGCCGCATGCCGGAAGCCTTCCGGGAACGGCGTTCCTTCTACAACAGGGTCGAAGAGGAGGGAGTTCTTCTCATGCGTTTCGCGCCGACCGGGGTCGAGATGAGCGGGGACGGCGACGTCTACGGAGTCGACATCAATCCCGAACCCGGTCCCGTCATCGAGGTCTACCGGATGCGGAAAGAGAGCGGCCCGTCATGAGCGGGAGAACGGTCACATACCTCCTGGCCGCGATCCTGCTGGCCGGTCTCTTCATTCGCCTGTGGGACATCGGCGAGCCCTGGATCGGCCTCAAAGACTTCACGGGCGCCCTCCACGCGCAGATAGCCGAGAACTACCTCCGGTTCGGTTACCTCCAAACGGCAATGGGACCGGTGACCAATTTCGATCTCCATCCGGAGCACTTCACCTACTACTTCCACCACCCCGTTCTGTTCAACATCATCCTGTCGCTGCCCATGCACGTCCTCGGGACGTCGGAGTGGGTCGCCAGGATCGTTCCGGTGATCTTCTCCCTGGCCGGCATCCTGCTCGTCTTCCACCTGACGAGAAGTCACTGGGAGAACCGCACCGCTCTCTACGGTGCATTCTTCACGGCCTTCGCGCCAATGTCCTGCTACTTCGGACGGATGGTCAACGAAGAGACTCTGGCCATGCCGCTCATCGTGCTGCTGGTCACGATCTACACCGAACGTCACCGGGAGCGGGCACCGGGCCTCCCGCCGCATTTCTTCATCGTCATGTTCGTCGGCCTGCTCACGGCCTGGCCGGTCTACTACCTGGCCGGATTCATCTTCCTTCACCTTCTCCTTTCCGGGAAGAAGGAGGTGCCCGACGGTCGGGCCGCCGTCATTCTGGTGCTCCTGGTGATACTGGCCGCGGGGATCTTTCTCGTCCACGGGAAATACCTGACCGGCCAGTGGGGAGGAAACCTGATAACGATTTTTCTCGAACGCTCCGGTGCCGTGAGTGAGCTGATGGCGGGGGAGAGCACCATGAAGATGATACCACGGTGGTTCATCATCTTCTTCACTCCGGTGATGCTCGCGCTCACCGCTCTGTACGTGATCGGATGCCTCTCGGGAAGAATCGAAGTACCGCGCGGTGGCGGACTCTCCCTCGTCCTGCTCTTTCTCGTCTCGACGACGCACGTCGTCGCATTCAGAGAGGCGGCACTCCGGCACGAATACTGGTTCTACTATTTCACTCCCCCGCTCGCCGTGTCATCGGCCGCCGGTCTCGCCTTCCTCGAGTCGACGATCTCCCGTAAACGGTTGAGGTACGGAGTTACGGCGACGGTACTCGCGGTATTCCTCTTGTTGTCTCTCATCCGGCTCGATTCGGTGTTCGCGATCGCCAGGTTCCGGCACATTCCCGACCTGGGAAGGTGGATCGGATCGACGACAGGGGAGGACGCGGGGATTCTGGTCATCGGTCCGGATCTGACACAGTATGGATATTCGCCGCTTCATTTCGATTACTACTATGAACCCGTCCATACCTGGCCCATGCCTCATCTGGGCTACTACGCCGAGAGAAGGATACGATGGGGAATCCGGGATGTGGAGGAGCTGGAGATGCTCCTTTCGAACCCGGGAGACCTGACGTACGCCGTCATGACCAGGGAATACTGGGACTCTCTCGTCCAGGCCTCCTACGACCTGCTGAAGACACGCCGCAGAGAGATCGAACCCGGGGAGTGGGGCAAGCCGCCTTCCATGCCGATCCGGGTTTTCGACCTGCGGGAGACCGTTACCCCGAATACCCGTTGATCTGGAGGAGAACATGAAGCTATCCATCGTCATGCCGGTCTTCAACGAGCGGCACACCATCAGGGAGATCACCGACCGGGTGATCGCCGTCCCGCTCGAGAAGGAGATCATCATTGTCGACGACGCTTCGACCGACGGCACGGGCGAAATTCTCCAGGAGATGCAGGAGGAGCTGCCGATCACCCTGATCCAGAGAGAGAAGAATGCCGGCAGAGGTATGGCGGTCAGGATCGGCATCGGCAGGGCATCCGGAGACATCGTCATCGCCCAGGACGCGGACCTCGAGTACGACCCGAACGATTACACGGCACTGATTCAGCCGATCGTGGAGGAAAGAGCGGACGTGGTCTACGGATCCCGGTTCAGGGGAACGATCGAAGGGATGTCGCCGAAGAATTACCTGGGAAACAAGTTCCTCACCTTCCTTTGCAACAGGATGCTCGGAACGAACATCAGCGACCTCATGACCGCCTACAAGCTGTTCCGGACCGGCCTGATCAGGAGCATCGAGTTCGACACGGAAGGATTCGAGTTCGAAGCGGAGCTCACGGCGAAGCTGGTTCACAGCGGCGCGAGACTGACCGAGGTACCCATCTCCTATCACGGCAGGGGAAAGCAGGAGGGGAAGAAGATCGGCTGGCGGGATGCCGTCAAGACGATAGAGACACTGAAGAAATACAGGTGAGGCATGATACGTTCCGGCAGTGAATGCGGGGACAGAGCCCGGGAACCGGGGTCGACGGAGATCCTCGGAGTGCGGGTGGACATGGTGACGACCGCCGACGTTCTCGACCGGGTGGCGGGCTGGGTCGACCGGGATGAGCGGCGAACCATCATGTACGCGAACGTCCACGTGGTCAACCTGGCGCACCGGGACCCGGCCTTCAGGAGAATCCTGAACGGGGCGGATATCGTGTACCCGGACGGTCACGGCGTCGTCCTCGGATCCCGGATGCTCGGCAGGAGCCTGCCCCCCCGGATGACGGGAGCCGACTGGATCTACGACCTCTGCTCGTTCGCCGGGGAGAAGGACATCTCGCTGTACATCGTGGCCGGAGAGCCGGGGATCGCGGAAAAGGCCAGGGAACGACTCGTCGCCGTCTACCCCCGTCTCCGGATCCTCGGCACGTTCGACGGATTCTTCCACGCCCGGGACGAGACGGAGAAGCTGCTCGACGACATCAACGAGAAGCGCCCCGACGTACTCCTTGTCGGCATGGGATCGCCCGTCCAGGAGGAGTTCATCGACCGGGTGAGAACCCGCATGGCGGTGCCGGTCTGCTGGGTCGTCGGCGCCCTGTTCGACTACGTGGCCGGGACGGTGAAGCGCGGTCCCTCCTGGATGCTCGATCACGGCCTGGAGTGGCTGTACCGCCTGGTGTACGAGCCGGAAAGGATGTGGAGACGTTATCTCATCGGTAACAGCCTGTTCCTGGCGAGGATTCTCCGGGAGCGTATCCGGGGAGGAGCGTGATTCATGACACACCGGGACGACCGGAGTACCGGCGGTTCCAGGATCGGGGTGCTCTACCTCATGCCGTGGATGATCGTCGGCGGCGCCGAGAACCAGGTGGTCCAGCTCCTCAGGTTCATCGACCGGGACCGTTTCCGTCCTGTCGTGTGCTGCATCAGGGAGCCCGGAGCACTCATGCGGGAAGTGGAGGCGCTCGGCATCACGACCTACTGCCTCTGGATACGGCCAAAGTACGGTCTGAGCACGCTCACCGCGCTCGGCCGGATCCGGGAGATCGTCGATAACGAGAAGATCAGAATCCTCCAGGCCATGGAGTTCAACGCCAGGGTGCTGGGAGCCGCGGCCGCGAAACTCTCGAAAGTACCCGTCAGCATCGCCGCGGAGCACTACACCGGAGAGTGGCGGGAGCCCCGGTTCAAGAAGATCGTGAAGCGTCTCATCATGCCGTTCGTCGACCGGGTCATCTGTGTCGCCGAAGCACAGAAGCGCTGGCTCGTGGAAGAGCGGGGATTCCCCGCAGGCAGACTCGAAGTGATCTACAACGGAATCGACCTGGAGCGGTTCGACCCCGGTGCCGCCGGCCGGCTCGTGAAAACGGCGTTCGGTATTCCGGACGAAAGCCCGGTGGTGGGAATCGTGGCGGCACTCAGACCGGAGAAGGCTCACCACGTCTTCCTGAAGGCCGCGAAGCGGGTCGGCGCCCGACATCCCGGGGCCCGGTTCATGATCGTCGGAGACGGAGAAACCCGCACGGACATGGAGAACCTGAGCCGTGAGCTCGGAATCGCCGACCGCACGGTTTTCACCGGCGTCCGCGACGACGTTCCGGACCTTCTCCGCCTCATGGACGCGGTCGTCCTGAGCTCGTATCCGGTGGTCGAGACATTCCCCGTGTCGCTGCTGGAGGCGATGGCGATGGAACGTCCCGTCGTGTCGACACGGGTGAGCGGCGTGCCTGAAATGGTCGAAGACGGGAAGAACGGCTTCCTCGTTCCGGTGGGAGACGACGCCGCACTCGCGGCAGCGGTCTCCCGCCTGCTGGAAGACCCCGGGCGCGCCCGGGCCATGGGAAAGGAGGGCCGGCGGACCGTGGAGAAGGAATTCACGATTCAGGAGACCGTGAGACGCACCCAGGCTCTCTACCTCCGCCTCCTGCACGGTGAGGGGGGAATGGATTCCGTCGCATGAAAAAGACCCTGTTCCATATGATCCACGGGAAGACCTACAGCGGGGGCGAGCACGCTCTCTACCTCCTCTACAAGTACATCGACCGGGAGCGGTTCGAGCCGGTCGTCGTGTGCCTGGAGGAGGGTCTCC
>CAZMKB010000159.1:0-8449 GCA_964566685.1 uncultured Gemmatimonadota bacterium
CAAGGTGTCCGAGCAGACATGTTCCCCCTGTCACGAATCGGCGGTGCTGAACGAAAAGTACGGGCTCCGGGGAGGGAGGCTCGCGACCTTCATCGACAGCTACCACGGCCTGAAGACGAAGGCGGGCGACACGACGGTGGCGAACTGCGCCTCCTGCCACGGCGTGCACCGCATCCTCCCGAGCACAAATCCCACCTCCACCATACATCCTGCGAACCTTCAGGATACGTGCGGTGAGTGTCACCCGGGGATCTCCGAAGAGCTCGCCCGTTCACCCATCCACGGCGTGGGAACGACGGAGGGACTTCGTACTCCCGTCGCGGATGTCGTGGCCAGGATCTACATCGTGGCGATCACCGTGATCATCGGTCTCATGGTCCTGCACTGGCTCATCGACCTCAACCGGCAGATAAGGCTCGTCCTCCGGAAGAAGCCCAGCGTGAGGAGGATGCGGACCGGCGAAGTGTGGCAGCATACGCTTCTCATGCTGAGCTTCATCGTCCTGGTGATCTCCGGCTTCGCACTGCGCTACAGCGAGAGCTGGTTCGTCACGCTGTTCTTCGGCTGGGAAGGAGGCTTCGAGCTCCGGGGGATCATACACCGCGTCGCCGCAGTCGTCTTCGTCGGAACCTCACTCTGGCACGCGGCGTTCATCATGTTCAGCGAACGGGGGAGGAAGTTCTTCCGGGACATGCTTCCGGAAAAACGTGACTTCGTGCAGTTCTGGCAGCGGATTTCTTTCAACCTGAGCCGGCGGAGTGAATCACCGCGGTTCGGGCGGTTCAGCTACATCGAAAAAGCCGAGTACTGGGCGCTGATCTGGGGTACGGTCGTGATGATCGTGACCGGACTCCTGCTCTGGTTCGACGACTGGTTCATACAATTCTTCCCCAAGGGCACGCTGGACGTCGCGCTGGTCATCCACCTCTACGAGGCCTGGCTGGCGACGCTCGCGATCCTCGTCTGGCACTTCTACTCCACGATTTTCAATCCGCACGTGTATCCGATGAACCCGAGCTGGATCACCGGAAGGATGCCGGAGGAGATGTACCGGCACGAGCATCCCGAACATCTCGAAGAGGCGAAACGTGAGGAGAAGGAGAGGCTGGAGGAGGAGATGAGCGACCTGACCACATCCTCAAAAGAAGCGGACAAGCAAAGAGAGAAACGGCGGGAATGATCTCCCGCCGTTTCGTCGTGTCGGCATCCGGATGTCCTCCTATCCGCATGGATTTTCCGGACACCCGATCCTCGTCTGTTTACCTCAGGATGAGATCCCTGGTCTGGGCGGCTGCCGGCGGCAGCGGACCGGTGTCGAAGTCGTGACCGCCCTCGAAGGTCCCGGTCGTGATCGTCAGGAAGAACTCTCCGCCGATCATGCCGATCAGGGTGTGGCCGTAGTACAGGTCGTTCGCCAGGTGGTTCACCAGCACTTCTCCCCACACCAGGTTGGCGAATATCACGCAGTCCTGATCCGCGATGCCGTCGTGGATCACGACACCTTCCAGAACGAAGTTCTGACCGATCTTGTCGACGACGTCGACTTCGTACTCATTTCCCATCGAGACGCTGTGGAGGGTGATGGCGAAAGCACCCATCGGGAGGAGGAGTACGCACAGGAGAGCAAGCATCATCTTCTTCATGGTTCGATTCCTTTCTGGTTCGATCTTCAGTATTCGTAAGTACGACGTTTCTCCACGGAAACTCTCCCCAGGAGGATCGTGAGACCTCTCCCAGGGCCTGTACAGCTCCACTTCAGACAGTTCCTCAGCATGGACACCTCCGATTCATGGTTCCGATACGAATATGGGCGTGAGGCAAATTGTCTTCACTACGGATGATACCTTATATCTCATTTTGCACCATTATACCAGAAATCGATACGTATGTCAACTATTCCGATGAATATTTTGAAAATCATAGGAACATTACTACCCGAACCCCCTCCCCCCGCCCCGGATCCGCTCACCACCACGTCGTCGGTATCGAGGTGTTTCCGGCGAACCAATCCGTAGGCAATCGGTGCGGCACGATTTCTGCCTCTCTCGAATACGGAAGAGATCCGGCGGCAGGAAGGACCGGTTCCGGTCGTCGGGGAAACCGCCCGGGAACGGCTCCTGCTCCTGAGAGAAGCCGTCACCATTGACACGCAATTGTCGAACGCATATTATCTGTGGAGCACATGACCGATCCAGCCCTGTGCCGCAACCGGAAAGATTCCTCGAGGAGCGTAACGATGAACATACTCATGGTCTACCCTGAGTATCCCGACACTTTCTGGAGCTTCAGCCACGCCCTCAAATTCATTTCGAAGAAAGCGAGCTCTCCCCCTCTCGGACTCCTGACCGTGGCCGCCATGCTCCCCACGGAGTGGGAGAAAAAACTCGTCGACATGAATGTAGCTTCCCTGTCCGACAGCGATCTCGCATGGGCCGACTACGTCTTCATCAGCGCGATGTCGATCCAGAAGAAGTCCGTCATGGAAGTCATCAGGAGATGCCGGAGAGCCGGAGTGAAGATCGTGGCGGGCGGACCTTACTTCACCACGGAGTTCGACGAGTTCGAAGAGGTCGACCACCTCGTCCTGAACGAGGCCGAAGTCACGCTCCCCCGATTCCTCGAAGACCTCGAGAAGGGGAAGCCCGGGCACATCTACCGGGCCGACGGGTGGGCGGACCTTTCCGACACGCCCATCCCCCTGTGGGAGCTCCTCGACATGGACAAGTACGCCTCGATGAATGTCCAGTACTCCCGCGGGTGTCCCTACAGCTGTGAGTTCTGCGACATATCGCAGCTCCTGGGCAGGAAACCGCGGACGAAGAGCGGCGGGCAGATGGTCGCCGAGCTCGAGAGCCTCCACGCCCACGGCTGGCGGAAGGGTGTGTTCTTTGTCGACGACAATTTCATCGGCAACAAAAAGAAGCTGAAAAAAGAAGTCCTTCCCCGAATGATCGGCTGGATGGACACCCGGAACCACCCCTTCACGTTCATCACGGAGCTCTCCATCAACATCGCCGACGACGATGATCTCATGGGCATGATGGTGAGGGCGGGGTTCGACTCCGTGTTCGTCGGCATCGAGACGCCCAACGAAGAGAGCCTCGCCGAGTGCAACAAGTTCCAGAACAAGAACCGCGATCTCGTCGCCTGCGTGAAGAAGATCCACCGGTCCGGCCTCCAGGTGCAGGCCGGGTTCATCGTCGGCTTCGACAACGATCCGCCGTCAATCTTCGACATGCTCACCTCCTTCATCCAGGAAAGCGGGATCGTGGTCGCCATGGTCGGCCTCCTGAACGCCCCCCGCGGCACGAAACTCTACAAGCGGCTGGCGGAGGAGCGGCGGCTCCTCAAGGACATCTCCGGCAACAACTGCGACCTCTCCATGAACTTCATCCCCAAGATGAACTACGACGCACTCGTCAGGAACTACCAGTCCATCGTGAACACCATCTACTCCCCACGGGTGTACTACAAGCGCATCAGGACGTTCCTGAAGGAGTACCGGCCGCTGCAGAAGAAGCCCTTCCGGTTCCAGACCAGCGATCTCAGGCCGCTTCTGAAGTCGATCGTCTACCTGGGGATCATGGGGAAGGAGCGGTTCCACTACTGGAAGCTCTTCTTCGGGACCATGTTCCGGAATCCGCGCCTCTTCCCGCTCGCCATCACGCTGGCCATCTACGGGTTCCACTTCAGGAAGGTGTTCGAGAGCAACTGACTTCCCTCTTCAGTCGGCACTTACCATGTGCCCTTTCATCCTGCCGGTGGCATTCCTGCGGAACAATCCCGCTTTCGAAATCGTCCTGCCGGGATTTCTTGCAGATTCACTCCATATTCGATATAATGATTGAGGAACGAAGCGGTCGAGCCGCGCTTCCGCCCTTACCGGACGGACGGACCGATCGCCGTGCCGTGAGGGCGGATTCGCCCCCGATTTCACGAGCAGCCGGTGAGAACTGCCCCGGGGCATGCGCGGTGATCAGGATAATACCGTACAGAGAGTTGCGTTACCATGACTGCCGAAAACATCGAAGGGAAGCAGAAACAGGAGGCGGACAGCCCCGCTTCGCCACAGAGCAACGACGTTGCCGAATTCCGTGATCTGTCGTACGAACTGCTCAGGTACTCGACCCAGGGTCTGCTGAGGAAGGACTTCCTCCCGAAGGTGACGGAGAAGATCATGGATCACTCCGGCTCCGACGCCGTGGAGATCTGGGTGAAGGAGGACACGGACAAGCACTTCCGGTGCCTCGTTTCGCGCTCGAAGAAAATGTCCGTTGGATTCATTCTCGTTCCCTCTGCTCTGGGTACCGGGACGGAGCTGCCCCCGGAAGACCGTATCGACCCCGCGATGGAGAAGATCTGCTGCAGCGTCATCAGAGGCTCGGTCGACGCGGCTCACCCTTCCGTCACCGGACGGGGGAGTATCCTGATCGAGGAGCGCGGGGAGATGAAGCGCAAAGGAGATCGGCACTCCTCACGATTCGGTCTTCCCGGTACACACCGCAGCATTGTAATCATCCCCATCCGGCTCGACGAGGAATGTGTGGGTCTCCTGCAGATGAAGAGCAGAAAGAGAACTTTTTTCTCCCCGCAGGATCTGAGTTTCTACGAAGACATCTCCAATGTGCTCGGAGTGGCTCTCTCGCACCAGTATGCCCAGATCGAGCTCAGGGAACGGATCAAGGAAATCACCTGCCTCTACGGCATTGTACGCCTGACGACGAAACAGGGATGTTCCTTCCCCGAGGTCATCCAGGGCATCACGAATCTGCTGCCGCCGGCCTGGCTCTATCCCGAGATCACCTGTGCCCGGATCGTTCTGAACGGAGCATCCTACGAAACAGAGAATTACCGGAAGTCCCCCTATCTGCAGACATCCGACATCGTGGTCAACGACGAAAAAGCGGGGTTCGTCGAGGTGGCCTACCTCGAGCAGCGTCTCACGTTCGATGAAGGGCCGTTCCTGGCCGAGGAGCGGAATCTCATCGACAGCGTGGCGCGGGAGGTTGCCATCTACTACGAGCGAAGCAGAGCCGCGGAGGAAAAAGCCGCTCTCCAGGAGCAGCTGAGGCACACCGACCGGCTCGCAACGATCGGCCAGCTCGCCGCAGGAGTGGCTCATGAGCTGAACGAGCCTCTGGGGAACATCCTGGGCTTCGCCCAGCTGGCGAGGAAGACACCGGACCTCCCTGGGCAGGTGACGAAAGACCTGAAGTACATCGAGACGGCCTCCCTCAACGCCAGGGAAATCATCAAGAAGCTGCTGACGTTCGCGCGCCAGCTTCCGCCGAAAAAGGTTCTGGTGGACCTGAACAGCATCGTGAACGAGGGACTGGCCTTTTTCGAAGCCCGGTCCAGAAAAACAGGCATCCAGGTCGTACACCATCCCGCCCCGGATCTGCCGAAGATCACCCTCGATCCGGGCCAGATCAACCAGGTGATCGTGAACCTCGTGGTCAACGCGATCCAGGCCATGCCCGAGGGGGGTACTCTCACCGTCGGGACACGGCTCACGAAGGAAGGGCTGTGCCTGAGCGTGGAAGACTCCGGTATCGGTATGACCGAAGAAACGATCAAGCAGATTTTCCTGCCCTTCTTCACGACGAAGGACATCGACGAGGGAACCGGACTGGGGTTGGCGGTGGTGCACGGTATCGTCACCGCCCACGGCGGCAGGATACACGTCGAGTCCGAGCCCGGAAGGGGTTCGCGGTTCCTCGTCTTCCTCCCGTTGAAGGGCCGGAACACATAGATGCGGGAGACCGATGAACAACACGGATGAAAAAGAGCGGATCCTCATTGTGGACGATTCCCCCGAGACCCTGGAAATGCTCGAGAGGAATCTCAGGTCAGAGGGTTATGAGGTTCTCACCGCCTCCAGCGTGGTGGAAGCAATCGAGATTCTCGACGGCACACCGGTCGATCTCGTCATCACCGATTACAAGATGCCGAAGAGCTCGGGGATGGACCTTGTCCGTTACATCCGTGAGAACCTGAAGTCCACCGAGGCCATGATGATCACGGGATACGCCACGGTGGAAGGTGCCGTCGAAGCGATCAAAGCCGGTGCGGAAGAGTATCTCACGAAACCGTTTACCGACGAAGAGCTCTTTTCCGCCGTCGAGCAGGCGCTCGAGAAGCAGAGACTCCGGCTCGCCGGACAGGACCGGTTTCCGTGGACGGAGATGTCCCGCTACGGCCTCTTCGGTGAATCGGAGCCGATGAATCACCTGTACGGCGCAATCATGAAAGCGGCCTCCACGCCCGCCACGGTACTCATTACCGGCCAGAGCGGCACCGGCAAGGAGCTGGTGGCCCGGGCGATCCACTACAGCAGCAAACGGGCCTCGGCACCGTTCGTTCCGGTGAACTGCGGGGGCATCCCGGAGAGCCTCCTGGAGAGCGAGCTGTTCGGTTACGTCAAGGGAGCCTTCACGGGGGCACTCGAGTCCAGGGCCGGTTTCTTTCAGACGGCCGACGGCGGGACGATTTTCCTGGACGAGGTCAGCGAAACGAGCCTGGCGATGCAGGTCAAGCTCCTGAGAGTCCTCCAGGACAAGGAAGTGTACATGGTCGGTGCCACCCGGTCGCGGAAGGTCGACACGAGGATCCTCGCGGCGACGAACAAGGATCTTCTCATCCTGGTGAAAAAGGGCAGCTTCCGCGAAGACCTCTACTATCGCCTCAAAGTGATCGAAATTCCGATCCCTCCGCTGCAGGACCGGGGTGACGACATCATACTCCTCGCCAAGCACTTCGCCAGGAAGTACGCCGAAGAAGTCGACAAGCCCGAGCCGCAGTTCTCGGACAGAGCCCTCGAAATCCTCCGGAAACATTCCTGGCCGGGCAACGTGCGCGAGCTCGAAAACGTGATTCACAGTCTCGTGGTGATGACGGATTCGGACGTCATCGACGTTCCCGACCTGCCTGACCTGATGCGCTACGCCGGGGTGAGGGAAAACGGGCTGCAGAGAACCCTCGAGGAGGCGGAAGCCGCCCACATCAGAAACGTCCTCTCGTCCGTCGGCGGCAACAAGACCAGGGCGGCCCAAATCCTCGGAATCGACCGCAAGACGCTCCGCCGGAAAATGAAGCGCCTGGACACAGACGGAAGCTGATCCCCGAATCCCCCCGTACCAATACACCGTTTCCCATCGTCCCGAGACCGGGGCATTCCTCCCCGCCGGAGAAAAACGCCCCGGACATTGTGCTCTCCGCCGAACCTCATCGAACGCCCGGAACGCATCACCGGTTCCGGACGCGGCGTTTCAATGTGTTGAGCCACAACCACCTGGCTGACCGACTCTCCGATACCCGCCGGTTCCACCCCGCTCCCGCAACACTGGCACGGGGCTTGATAGTGCAACCACCAGGAGGATCGGCTCCATGCGGCGTGTGGCAGGTGAGCGACTCACCGCATGAACCGATCAACGGGCTCGAGAGAACGCATATCGTGATCGCCGCACGAGTGATGAAAACGACGTCCGCCGGGGAGGGCGGGGACAATGGCACAGGATCGATCCGGAAGCGGAGGGGAAGGCAGAAACAGGTCGGCCCGCGGGTTGTCGAAGGACGGGAGCCGCGTGCACGATTCCTCCCGTCATCGCGGGTTGTGCGTTCACTGTGCGCACCGGGAAACCTGTCTTCTCCCCCGGAGCGAGGGCGGTGTATGGCACTGCGAACAGTATGTCGAGGAAAGCTGATGGAGCAGGAGCTGACTTAATCGATGACAGGCAAGGAACGGGTAAGACATGAAAACCGATAGACCGGAATCTCTCACCATCGAAGGAACGGAAGAAGACCAGAACGGTCTCATCGCCCGCATGGAGCGTCTCCAGGCGACGTACGGCTATCTCCCCCGGGAAAAACTGCAGAAGCTGGCAGCGGAAACAGGCCGATCGCTGGTCGACATCTACGGCGTGGCGACCTTCTACCGGGCCTTCAGCCTCGAGCCCCGGGGGAAGCACCTCATTTCCGTCTGCCTGGGCACAGCCTGCCACGTACAGGGGGGACCGAGAATCGCGGAAGCGTTTCAGCAGGAGCTCGGTATCCGCTCCGGCATGACTACTCCCGACAGGGAGTTCTCGCTCGAAACCGTGAACTGCCTGGGAGCGTGCGCGCTGGGGCCGGTGGTGGTGGTGGACGGCCACTACTTCTCCAAAGTCAGGACCTCCCACGTCAGGGGGATCATCGAAAAGGCGAAGAAGGGACTGGATCTGATCGAGACGGAGTCCGATGCACGGGTGTTCTCGGTCGAGGTCAGCTGCGCGCACTGCAATCACAGCCTCATGGACCCCCGGCACATAATCGACGGTCATCCTTCCATCAGAGTGACGGTTTCATTCGGAAACAAGCATGGCTGGCTGGCCCTTTCGAGCATGTACGGCAGTTTCAAGGTTGCGTCGGAGTACGAGATCCCCATCGACGAGATCGTGCACATGTTCTGCCC
>CAZMKB010000160.1:0-3143 GCA_964566685.1 uncultured Gemmatimonadota bacterium
GGGAGGAGAATTTCATCGGGCAGTACGGCTGCAAGCCGTATCGCAGCGACCAGTATCCCGGCGCTGGAGTGTTCAGGTCGACCGACAGCGGCGACACCTGGACGCAGGCCGGCGGGTTCTTCTCCGAATCCATGTGCAGGATAGAAATACACCCCGCGGGGACCGACACCGTACTCATCGCGTCGGTGGACGGCATCTTCAGGTCGACCGACGGGGGTGAGAGCTGGGCCGTCACGCTTCCCGGCATCGCAACGGACGTCCTGATCGACCCCGGCTCTCCGAACGTCGTGTACGGCGTTCTGGGCAAGCCCGACGGCGATGCCGCCAACGGCATCTACAAGTCGACCGACGGCGGCGTGACCTGGGTGAACAGGTCGGCGGGGCTGCCCGACCCGCTGCAGCAGGGAAGGATCATGCTCGCCATGGCGCTCTCGTCCGCCGACCACCAGGTGATCTATGCCAACGTTTCCCACGTCTACACCCCGCTCGGTGTGTACCGGACCACCGACGGAGGGGAATCCTGGACGAACACGGGATTCAACGACGTGGGCGACTGCTACAAGAACGCGACGACGGTCGATCCGCTCGACGAGCTGACGGTCTACACCGGCGGTCTCGAGCTGTACAAGACGACCGACGGCGGGGTGACATGGAGCGAGCTCACCCAGTGGTGGGAAGACATCTATCCCTACGATCACCAGCACATGGTGTGGGGCAATGATCAGACCACTCTCTTCAACGTGAGCGACAGGGGGGTCTTCAAGACGACCGACGGGGGGAACACCTGGATCGACCTGGGCAATCAGCTCGAGGTCACCCAGTTCCAGAGCATCGCGCTCCACCCGTCGGAGCGGTCCATCTCCATCGGTGGGACGCAGGACAGGGGAACACTGCTCTACGAGGGAGACCCCGAGGCCTGGCAGCAGATCTACCCCGCCGACGGGGGGGTGACCGTCATCGACTACGTCATCCCCACGACGATCTTCACCGAGTACGCCTACCTGAGCCTCTACAAATCCACCAACATGGGGCAGGAATGGGATTACGCCACCAACGGCATCAGTAACGACGACGACGTGGGATTCTACGCGCCGTACGTCATGGATCCGAACAATCACCTCACGATGTACGCAGGTACCGACAGGGTCTACAGAACCACCGACGGGGCGGAGTTCTGGAACCCCATCAGCGACGACCTGACGAAGGATCTCGGCTTCTACACGTCCTACGTCTCCGCCATCGCCGTCAGCAGGACGGATTCGAACGTCATCTACGCGGGCACGTCGGACGCCAACTTCCACACCTCACTCGACGGCGGGGCGGTGTGGTCTCTCACGAACGACGGTCTCCCCAACCGGTTCGTGATGGACATCGCGGTGGATCCCGTGGATGCAGGCCACCTCTACACCGTTTTCTCGGGATACGACACCACCCACGTCTGGGAGAGCACCGACCACGGATTCACGTGGATCGACATCAGCTCGAACCTCCCCGACATTCCGGTCAACACCATCATCCTTCCCTCCGGACGGTTCTGGAATCCCAGCACGATCTACATCGGCACCGACTTCGCCTGTTTCCGGACGACCGACAACGGGGTGAGCTGGGAACCCTTCAACAACGGCCTTCCCAACACCGTCGTCGAGGACATGGCGTTCCACGAAACGCTGGGTTTCATGAGAGCCGCGACACAGGGGCGGAGCGTCTGGGACGTCACCGACACCACCGCCACGTCGATCACCGTCGATGACCCTCCGAAGCTGCCCCGCGGCTTCTCCCTCCTCCAGAACTTCCCCAATCCCTTCAACCCCGTCACCACGATCACCTACAACCTTTCCCGGGACGCCACGGTCAGCCTGGCCGTGTACGACCTGATGGGCCGGAAGATCGCGCCGCTGGAGGAAGGGTTCAGGGAGAAGGGTGTGTACCGGGTACTCTTCGACGGAAAGGGACTCTCGAGCGGGGTCTACTTCTGCAGGTTCGAGGCGACCGACCGGACCGGAGGCGTTTTTTCGGAGACCAGGAAGCTCCTTCTCATGAAATGATGGCAAAAGAGAAAGTAAGGGTTCAGCTCGGCCTCGGTGATTGGAATTTCCCCTCCATCGACGAGCAGGAGAGGTAACCATCACTTCCGCTTCGGGCGGTAGTAGTGGGTGCTCGTGCCGTAGAAGGTCTCCGCCGCCTCCATGATGGTCTCCGACAGTGTGGGGTGCGGGTGGATGCTCAGCTTCACGTCCGAGGCGAGGGCGGCCATCTCGACGGCGAGCACCCCCTCGGCGATCAGCTCGCCGGCGCCGGGGCCGGCGATGCCCACGCCCAGGACCCGCTCCGTCTCCGGGTCGATGACCAGCTTCGTCACCCCGTCCGAGCGCCCCAGCGTCGCGGCACGTCCCGAGGCGGCCCACGGGAACCGTGCCACCTCGATCTCGCGGCCCGACTCCTTCGCCTCCGTCTCGGTGAGCCCGCACCAGGCGATCTCGGGATCGGTGAAGACCACGGCAGGTATTGCGGCCGGCTCGAAGGCGACCTTCCGCCCCGCTACTGCCTCCACGGCGACGCGGCCCTCGTGCGACGCCTTGTGCGCGAGCATGGGTTCGCCGGTCACGTCCCCGATGGCGAAGATCGAGTCCTCGGCCGTCCGCCGCGTTTCGTCGACCTTCACGAACCCCTTCCCGTCGACCTCGACACGGGTGTTCTCGAGCCCGAGACCTTTCGCGTTGGGCTTCCGGCCGACCGCGACGAGTACCCGCTCGAAGAGTCTCCCCTTCTTCCCCGTATCTTTTCCCTCGAGCTCCACCTTCACGCCGTTCTTCTGCGCTTTCATCCCGGTGACCGTCATCTCGGTGTGGATGCCGTCGAAGAAGTCTTCGAGTCTTTTCGCCAGCACCTTCACGAGGTCCCTGTCCACACCGGGGAGGAGCCCGGGCATCATCTCCACCACGGTGACCTTCGAGCCGAGCGCCGCGTACACGGTCCCCAGCTCGAGACCGATGTAGCCACCGCCCACGACCAGGAGCGAACCCGGTACCTCTTCCAGCTCGAGTGCCGACGAGGAGTCCATGACGCGCGGCGAGTCGGGAACGATGTCCGGAAGGGTGGCCGGCAGGGATCCGGTGGCGAGGATGGCATGCCCGAAGGAGAGC
>CAZMKB010000160.1:3153-8424 GCA_964566685.1 uncultured Gemmatimonadota bacterium
GAGTCCGCAGAACATTCAACCGGCAGAAGAGGTCGTCGCCGCCCTCTTCCCCGGTCACCTCGAGCGTCAGGGAGTCGATGAAAGACGCTTTCCCGCGGAGATAGGTGATCTTCCTGCGGTCTGCGAGCTGCCCCAGGCCTCCTGTCAGGTTTTCCACCACACTGTCTTTCCAGGAACGGAGCTTCTTCAGGCTGACCTTCGGCTTCGTATAGGATACGCCCCACTCCTTCGCGGTGGCCGCCTCGCCCATGATCTTCGAGACGTGGAGGAGCGCCTTCGAGGGAATGCACCCCCGGTAGAGGCAGACACCGCCCGGGTTCGGTTCGGGGTCGATGAGGGTGACCTCCATGCCGAGGTCGGCCGCGAGAAACGCCGCGGCGTAGCCCCCCGGTCCTGCTCCGATGACTGCCAGCTCTGTCTTTCCCCTGTCATTCATGAACAATCCCTCCCAGTTGTTCCCGCGCGATCCGCCCCGTCCTCAGGACGGAAAGGCCCGCGGGATCACCTCTGTAGACGGCTCGCAGGCGGCATGACCCGCCGCGCTGAAGCCCTGCTGCCAGGCACACGTCGCTCTATCCTTCGAGCTGGAGCAGGAGCGGGTGCTCGATCGCCTCCACGATCCAGCGCAGGCACCGCGCCGCGTCGGCGCCGTCGACGATCCGATGGTCGTAGGACAGGGCCAACGGAAGAATGGTCCGCGGGACGAACCGGCCTTCCCTGTACACCGCCCGTTTCTGGGATCGGCTCACGCCGAGGATGGCGACCTGCGGCCAGAAGACGATCGGGGTGAAGCCGACGCCGCCGATCCCGCCCTGGTTCGAAACGGTGAAGGTGCCTCCCTCCATTTCCTCGAGGTCGACCTTCCTCTCCCTCGTCCGCCCGGCGAGCTTCGTGAGCTCGACGGAGATCTCCCTGAGATCTTTCCTGTCCACATCCCTGATGACCGGCACCATGAGCCCGTGCTCCGTGTCGACGGCGACTCCGATGTGGTAGTATTTCTTCTTGATGATCTCGCCGGCGGAGGTGTCGATACTGGCGTTGAACCGGGGGAAGCGCTTGAGCGCTTCCGTGACGATCTTGAGAAGAATCGCCGTCACGGTGAGCTTCCCTCCCGCCTCCTCCACCTTCCTGCTGTAGCGCTCCCTGAACTCTTCGAGCTCGGTGATGTCGGCCTCATCGAACTGCGTCACGTGCGGCACGATGCTCCAGGCCCGGCCGGTGTTCTCGGCGATGGCGCTCCTCACGCGCGAAAGCGATTCGCGCTCCACCTCGCCCCACTTCGAGAAGTCCGGCAACGGCCTGGCTCCGGGTGCCGCCTCACCCGCCCCGGCCTCCCGCACGACCCGCTTCACGAACTGCTTCACATCCTCGGCCGTGATCCTGCCCCCCGGTCCCGATCCGAGAACCCGGTGGATGTCGGCACCCAGTTCGCGGGCGAGCCTTCGCACCGAGGGGGCGGCCGGCGCCGGTTCCCGGGCTTCCCGCTCCTTCTCCGGGGGAGCCTTCTCTCTGGGGGCCTTCGGCGGCGCCTCCTTCCCGGGTTCCTCTTCCTCTTCCTTCGGCCGGGGCGGGGGCTCCTCCTCTTCTTCGGCCTTCTCCCCGGGCTCTTCTTCCTCCTCTTCGGCCTTCTCCTCGGGCACTTCGTCCTCCTCCTCTTCCGGCTCCTCCTCCGCCTCCTCTTCTTTCTCCTCCGTCTCGATTTTCGCGATGACCTGGCCGATCGAAACCGAGTCCCCTTGCCCCACGGTGATCTCCTTCACCGTTCCTTTCACCGGTGAAGGTATCTCGACGACGGCCTTCTCCGTCTCGAGCTCGACGATCGGCTGATCGACCTCGACGGTATCTCCCTCCGACACGAGCACCTTGACCACCTGACCCGATTCGACGTTTTCACCGATCTCCGGTATTCTGACTTCTTCGATCATTGTCGGTCCTTCCGTTCCAGCTCAGCGACCCGTCACGTGCACGCGGGCACGGCGGGACAGTCTCGATTACCACCGGGACACTCACCGATTCACACAGGAGAAACGGCTTGTCGACTCCTTGTCCGGATCGATGTCCAGGTCTTTCATCGCCTTCTTGATCACCTGAGGTTTCAGCTTCCCGTCACGAACGAGGCCGGAGAGGGCGGCGAGCGTGATGTGCCGTGCGTCGACCTCGAAGAAATCGCGGAGGGCGGCGCGGGAGTCGCTCCTCCCGAAACCGTCGGTGCCCAGGATGGTGAGCCTCCCGGGTATCCAGCGGTCGATGACGTTCGGGAGCACCTTCATGTAATCGGAGGCCGCAACGAACACCCCCTTCTCCTTCGACAGGACTTCCGCGACGTAGGGTTTCCTCTCCTTCTCACCCGGATGGAACATGTTCCAGCGATCCGTCTCGATCACATCGCGGTAGAGCTCCTTGTAGCTCGTCGCACTCCAGACGTCGGCAGCCACTCCGTACTTCTCCTCCAGGATCCCGGCGGCCTCGATCGCCTCGTTGAGTATGGTTCCGCTTCCCAGCAGGTGCGCCTTCCCCTTGACCTTCTTCTTCCGGGAAGCCCGGTACCGGTAGAGCCCCTTCAGGATTCCGTCTTTCACTCCCTTCGGCATTTTGGGCATCTTGTAGAACTCGTTCATGACCGTCAGGTAGTAGATGACGGTCTCCTGCTCGCCGACCATGCGCCGGAGCCCGTCCTTCACGATGACCGCGAGCTCGTAGGCAAACGCCGGGTCGTATGCGTGTATGGTCGGGTGCGGCAGGGCGAGGACGTGGCTGTGCCCGTCCTGGTGCTGCAGTCCCTCGCCGGCGAGTGTGGTGCGGCCGGCGGTTCCGCCGAACATGAATCCCCGTGCGCTGATGTCGCCGGCGGCCCAGATCAGGTCGCCGATCCGCTGGAATCCGAACATCGAGTAGAAGAAGAAAAAAGGAATCATGTTGACGCCGTGCGTGGCGTAGGAGGTCCCGGCCGCGATGAACGAGGAGATGGAACCCGCCTCGGTGATTCCCTCCTCCAGGATCTGTCCGTCTTTGGCCTCGCGGTAGTAGAGCAGGCTCTCCTTGTCGACCGGCTCGTAGTTCTGCCCGACGTGCGAGTAGATGCCCACCTTCCGGAACAGGGTCTCCATGCCGAAGGTGCGGGCTTCGTCGGGCACGATGGGGACGATGTACTTTCCGATCTCCTCGCTCGAGAGGAGCTTCGAGAGCAGGTGCACGGCCACCATGGTGGTGGCGACCTCGCGGTCACCGGTCCCCTTCAGGTACTCGTCGAAGAGATCGTCCTTCGGGAGCTCCAGGGGCGGGGCTTCGACCGTGCGCTTCGGCAGGTAACCGCCGAGCTTCTCGCGACGCTCCCGGAGGTAGCGCATCTCCTCGCTGTCCTCGGGCGGGCGGTAGAACGGCGTCGCGGCGATGTCGTCGTCGGAGATGGGGATGCCGAAACGGCTCCGGAACTCGCGGAGCTCCTGCTCGTTGAGCTTCTTCTGCTGGTGGGTCACGTTCCGGCCCTCACCCGCCTCCCCGAGTCCGTATCCCTTGATGGTCTTCGCCAGGATGACGGTGGGAGAACCGGTGTGCTCGACCGCCGCCTTGTAGGCGGCGTAGACCTTCTCCGGATCGTGGCCGCCGCGGCGCATCTTGGCCAGCTGCTCGTCGGAGTAGTGCTCGACCAGCTTCAGGAGACGGGGATCCTTGCCGAAGAAATCCTTCCTGAAGTACTCTCCGCTCGAGACGGCGTATTTCTGGAACTGGCCGTCCGGAACCTCCTCCAGCCGCTGGACGGCGACGGAGTCCCTGTCGGCGGCCAGGATGGGATCCCAGTCCGCGCCCCAGATCACCTTGATCACGTTCCAGCCGGCACCCCTGAACGTCGCCTCGAGCTCCTGGATGATCTTCCCGTTCCCGCGCACCGGTCCGTCGAGGCGCTGCAGGTTGCAGTTGATGACGAAGATGAGATTGTCGAGCTCTTCCCGCGGAGGAAGGGTGATGGCCCCGAGCGACTCGGGCTCGTCGAGCTCCCCGTCGCCGAGGAACGCCCACACCTTCTGGTGCGATGTCTTCTTTATGCCGCGGTCCTCCAGGTAGCGGTTGAACCGCGCCTGGTAGATGGCCATGATCGGCGACAGCCCCATCGACACCGTGGGGAACTCCCAGAAATCGGGCGTGAGGTAGGGATGCGGGTAGGAGGGGAGGCCGCCGTCGGGACAGAGCTCCCGGCGGAAGTTCTCGATGTCGGTCTCGCTGAGGCGTCCCTCGACGAAGGCACGCGAGTAGATTCCCGGCGACGCGTGGCCCTGGAAATAGATGATGTCCCCGTCGCTGTCCTCTCCCTTCGCCCGGAAGAAGTGGTTGAAGCCGACCTCGAACAGTGTCGCGCACGAGGCGTAGGTCGAGATGTGTCCGCCGATGCCTGACTCCTGCCGGTTGGCACGTACGACCATCGCCATGGCGTTCCAGCGGATGATGCTCTTGATGCGCCGCTCGATCTCCCTGCTACCGGGAAACACCGCCTGTCTCTCTGGAGGAATGGTGTTGATGTAGGGCGTGTTTGCCGTGAAGTGGACGTGCACTCCCCGTTCCTGTGCCCGGACCTGCAGGAGCCGAAGGAGCTCGCAGACACGCTCGGCCCCCTTCTTTTCGAGAACGTATTCGAGAGATTCCAGCCACTCGCGGTTTTCGAACTCGATTTCGGATTGACGGTTCTTCGCTCTGGACGGATCGTCGTTCATGGTCGAACACCTCGTTCGTCTGGATGAGGATGCAAGGACGACCGAATGCCATCATATTCGTACCTGAGGGCCACCAACTCAAGCCACTAACTATATAGAGCCGAGGCTCTTCCGGTCAAGGGCCCAGACAGACCCCGGCGGCGAGTCACAGTTGACAAAATCTGTAATTCATGGTATATTGTTGTTTGTTATGTTACGGTGGTATGCAGGCGAACAGTAGTCTTTTGCCGCAAGGCGGGCAGGCTCGCTTTGCGGTTTTTCGTATCGTGTTCCCGGTACCGCCACGGTTCCAACAGGAGGTTTGAAGTAGTGGCAAGAGGCAAAGTGAAGTGGTTCAGTGACCAGAAGGGCTATGGATTCATCACTACCGAAACCGGTGCCGACGTGTTCGTGCACTACAGTGAGATCCAGGGCGACGGCTACAAGACACTGGAAGAAGGCCAGGAGGTGGAGTTCGAGATCCAGATGGGGCAAAAGGGCGAACAGGCGACGAATGTCACCAAAATATAATTCGCATTGCCGTGAGCCCGGCCGGAAGGCCGGGCTTTTTTTTTGCCTGCGCCCC
>CAZMKB010000161.1:0-8402 GCA_964566685.1 uncultured Gemmatimonadota bacterium
CCCGTCTCGCCGCAGCAGCACGAAGTCGTCGATGTTCTCGTGCCGGACGGTGATCCTTCCGTACACGAGGTCATCGAACACCGTCTCGCCTTCCGGTACCAGGAACCTGACGGCGAACTGCTCGCCAGCCTCGATGCGCTCCGTCCGCTCCTCCGGGTCGAGCTTCAGGCACGTCCGGGGATAGAGATAGGTCTTTTCCCCCGAAGCCTCCCCTTCCCTCGACCGTTCCAGCTCCTCGGGTCCGCAGAAACAGGGATAGGCGGAACCCTTCTCCATGAGCTCCCGCGCGATGCCGCGGTGTCTCTCGAGGCCGGTCGACTGGTAGTACGGTTCCTCGTCCCAGTCGAGCCCGAGCCACCGCATGCTGGCCAGAATCGAGTCCACCATCTCCTGTGAGGAGCGCTCGACGTCGGTGTCTTCGATGCGGAGGATGAATCTGCCGCCGGCGCCGCGGGCGTAGAGCCAGTTGAAGAGCGCTGTCCTCGCACCGCCGACATGGAGATACCCGGTCGGTGAAGGAGCGAATCGTACACGAACGGAGCTCATCATTCCTTCTCGATTGCTCTGACTTCCACTCTGATGCCGCCGAGCCAGGAGGAGAACACGTTGTAGATGAGAGCCCCCACCGAGATGAAGGCCGCACCGATGATCCCGTAGGCGAGCGACGAACCGACGACGACGACGATGCCGAAGTACCCCTGGAGAAATTCGGGGATCCTGACGAACGAGATCGCGTCGGGGGGCTCCTGGAGAAATCCGATCAAAAGACCGAAGCCGAGGAAGAGGAAACCGAAGATACAGCCGAGGATGGCGTAGAAGATGAATGAAATCCTGAACAGTGCTCTGAGCCTGATTCTCTTCAGTTCGTAATCCATGGATACTCGTATGATGTGGCGGAGAGGGTGGGATTCGAACCCACGGTGAGCTTTCGCCCACAACACCTTAGCAGGGTGCCGCCTTCAGCCGACTCGGCCACCTCTCCGTCGCCTGACGAATGCATATGTGATGTGAGGATGCTGGAAATTCCCTGTAAAGATAACGAAGGCTCGAGTGCCCGTCAAGGAAGAGCCCGTTGTATAACGTGCGCGGGAGAATCGAGATGGTCTCCTCCCGCGATCCGCCTATTGCGCCGCCGGTGCAGGCGCTTTCGGAATTGACAGGCGGCACCGGCCGAGATAATATTTCAGCGGCCCGGCCGGACCCGTCCTCTCCGTGACGGCTGTGCTCCGTGACCGGGATGACGGAAGGGACGAGCTCGATCCGGCACCGATTCGTGTCCCGACAACATCTTTCCACGAGGGAGCTGCCACGGTGAATCCTCTGACGATCTTCGCGAAGCGCTTCATTGCGGGTGAGAGAACCGAAGACGCCATGGAAGCTGTCGCCGTGCTCAACGCGGCCGGCATGAGCGCGACCCTCGACATACTCGGGGAAAATGTCGGGAACGAGGAAGAGGCGACCAGGGCGGCCGACGAGTACATCGACCTGCTCGACCGCATCGCAGAAAGCGGGGTCGATTCCGGCGTGAGCCTCAAGCTGACCATGATGGGCCTCGATGTCAGCGACGAGTTCTGCTACGAGAACGTGAAGCGTGTGGTCGAGAAGGCGCGCCAGCGCGACAGATTCGTCAGGGTGGACATGGAGGGCTCGGACTACACGCAGCGGACGCTCGACATCTTCCGCCGCCTCCGCGTCGACTTCGAGAACGTCGGGATCGTCATCCAGGCATGCCTGAAGAGGAGTGAAAAGGACATCCGCGAGCTCAACGCGGAGGGTCACCGCGTGCGTCTCTGCAAGGGTGCCTACAAGGAACCCCCCTCGATCGCCTTTGCCAGGAAAGAGGACACGAACGACAGTTACATTGCGCTCATGAAACTCCTCCTCCGGGACGGCACCTCCCCCGCCATCGCGACGCACGACAGCGACATGATCGAGGCGACCGTCGCGTACGCCGACGAGATCGGGTTGACGCACGAAGGGTTCGAGTTCCAGATGCTCTACGGTATCGGAAGGACGCTTCAGAGGGAGCTGGTGGAGAGGGGGTACACCATGCGCGTCTACGTGCCCTACGGCACTCACTGGCTGCCCTACTTCGCCCGTCGTCTCAGAGAGAGGAAGGAAAACATCTTCTTCGTGCTGAGGCACCTCTTCGCCGACTGAGGCCTCTCCCGTCTCCCCCTACCCTCCGGTGTTGATGATCGTCAGGGCGGCGGTCGTCGAGATCGATCCGGACGTTGCCGTGATCCTCACCGACTGTGATGTCCCCTGTGGAACGGCGATCGTGATCCTGAAACTGTCCGTAACCTGGCCGTTCTCGTTGGACTTCTGGACGGCGCCGCCGGAATCGAGCGTCCCAAGGTCGGAAGAGAGGATCACCGACTTGTTGTTGATGGGATTACCCGCGGCATCCCATACCGTCGCGGTGACGTTCGCCACGTGTGTCTGTGGATCGGCTGTCTCCACTTCGAACGTCGAAGGATTCACGCTCAAGGTGATGTTCGAAACCGGGATGCCGATCGTCACATCGATCGACTCCGACACGTTGCGGACGATCGCCGTCACCGTGGCCGTCTCCTCCTTGATCCCGGACGTGAGAGTCGCGTTGGCGCGGCCATCCACTGTCTGTGCGGTCGGGGTGATGGTCCCCAGCGTCGTGGTGAAGGCGACCATCGTGCCGTCGGGCACGATGCCCTTCTCCTCGGTGACGTATGCTTCGATGGAGGATGTCGAGACGCCGTCAGCCGGTATCTCGGGCGGGTTGGCCGTGAGGAAGATGCTGAGTTCCTGGAATCCGATGACGACCTGGGCGGAGTCGGAGAGGTTCCCGGAGAATGCCCGTATCGAAGCCGTTCCTTCCTCGGTGCCGGCGGTGAGGGTGGCCCGTGCGATCCCGTCACTGACCTTTGCGCTCTCGGTTATGCTCCCCAGAGTGGTCGTGAAGAAGACCACGTTTCCGCTGAGAGGGTGGCCCGTGCTGTCCTGCATGATGACTTCGACCTGGGCGGTCGACACGCCATCGGCCGGGATGCTCGGCGGGTTGACGGAGATGATCATGCTCGCACCGACCGGAGCGAGCGGATCCTCGTCTCCGCATGAAGTGAGAGTCAGGACGAGGAAGAGTGCCAAAAGAGACACTCCTGTTCTCCCGCGTGCCGCTGGCATGCTCATAGTTCCTCCATGATGCAGGGTCTGCGGAGGGCGAGGGATTCGAACCCCCAAGAGCCGAAGCTCGGCGGATTTCAAGTCCGCTGCCTTACCAGTTAGGACTAGCCCTCCGGTTCCACAATAATATAACAAGCCCCTGTCGTTCGCGTCAATCAGGCCTGAGTCAGCCGACGGATTTCATGGACGCGCGGACGATCTCGAGCGCTTCGTCGACCTCCTCCAGGGAAACGTTGAGCGGGGGCCTGAACCGGATCGACTTCGTGCCGCAGGGCAGCGCCAGGAGACCCCTTTCCTTCATCTTCGCCAGCACGTCGAGCCGGAGCTCTCCGGTGGGAAGATCGAACGCGATCATGCAGCCCCTGCCCCTCACGTTCGTCATTGTACCGCCGAACTCCGTGGAGAGTTCCGCGAGACTCTCGAGAAAGCGGGCCCCGACCGTGGACGCATTCTCGAGCAGGTTCTCCTCTTCGATGATTTCGATGTACAGTTGACACCGTACCATGTCGACCAGGTTCCCGCCCCAGGTGGAGTTGATCCGGCTCGATTCCTGGAACACGTTGTTCTCGATCTGGTCGACCTTCTTCCCCACGGCGATGCCGCAGACCTGCGTCTTCTTCCCGAAGACGATGATGTCGGGGACCATGTCGAAGTGCTCGCAGGCCCACCACCTGCCGGTGGCTCCCATCCCCGTCTGGATCTCGTCGAAGATGAGAAACACTTCCCACTCGTCGGCGATCGCCTTGAGCTCGCGGATGAACTCTCCCCGGAAATGATTGTCCCCGCCCTCCCCCTGGATCGGTTCGATGATGATCGCGGCGATCTCCTCCGGTGAAGCCTCGATCGCCTTCCTGAGCAGGGAGAGGCTCTTCTCCTCGTCCCGGATGACGGCTTCGAGGTTCTTCTCGTCGAGAGGGAATCGCAGCTTCGGATTCAGGATGCGGGGCCAGTTGAACTTCGGAAAGAACTTCGTCTTCCTGGGATCGGCCGTGTTCGTGATGCTCAGCGTGTAGCCGCTCCGGCCGTGAAACGCCTGCTCGAAATGGATGACTTTGTAGCCGCGTTCTCCCTTGAAACCCCGTTTCTGGTTCCAGCGGACCTTCCAGTCGAACGCCGTCTTGAGCGCGTTCTCCACCGCCAGCGCTCCGCCGCTGATGAAGAAGAGGTGCGACGAGAGCTCCGGTGGAACGACGGTGGTCGCGAACTTCTCGACGAAGGCCGCCATCTGCTCGGTGTAGAAGTCTGAGTTCGAGGGCTTGTTGATCGCCGGCCAGAGGAGCTGCTCACGGGCTTCTCCCGTCGTCATCTTCGGGTGGTTCACCCCGATCGGACACGATGCAAAGAAGTTGAAGAAATCGATGTAACTCTTCCCCGTAGCTGAATCTACGAGATGGCAACCCTGGCTCGTCCGGAGATCGGGAATGATGTCCGATCCGTCGGCAAGCATGAAACGACCGATGAGGTCCCTGATCCGGCCGGGCTCTATCCTGGCGGCTTTCGTCGATGCAGTTTCGTTCATACAAACCTCCGCAGCTCGCAGTCTCCTCCGTGATTTTTCCCGACGACGACCCCGGAGAGGTCGGTTGTCATCTCGATACCGTGCTGAAATATAATACGATTCCGCACTTTTTCAAACAGTTTGACTGCCGGGAGAGAACGGCATTGACCGTGCGGTCCGGGCTTGTTATTCTAATGAGTCGGGGCACTGGGGCGTTGGAGGGAGCGGCCGCCGCCAGAATCGAAGGCAATTGAATCATTCGGTCTATTGACGGGAACCGAGTGTGCTGAAGGGTACAGTCAAAACGATCGTCGTCGTTGCGGCCCTCCTCTTCATGGGGATCTACATCCGCCGGGCAGTGGGAGACCTCGAATACAGCGGGAATTCGTGGAATTACCCGGCTCTCCTCATCTCCACGGGCGTCGCCTTGCTCGGCTTCGTCGCGGTCATTTCCATCTGGCGCTCCCTCCTCGTGTCCTGCGGCGAGAGCATTTCGTTCACCGATGCCTACCGCATCTACTTCAGGTCGAATCTCGGGAAGTACCTGCCGGGCAAAGTGTGGCAGCTTGCCGGCATGGTGGTTCTGTGCCGTGAAATCGGTATTCGACCGGCCGTGAGCCTGCCGGCGTCGCTCTACAACACCGGCATCGCCGTCGTCAGCGGCATCCTGCTTTTCATCGTGTCGGTTCCCGGGCAGGTCTCTCCCGCCGTCGACCGTGGCTGGCTCATCGCCGTCGTCCTCCTGGCGGTGGCTCTCATGACGGCGTTTCCCGACATCCTGACCCGGTCGATGAACCGGGCCCTGCGGTTTCTCGGGAAAGACGAGGTCGAGCGGGGGATCGGCAGGCTCGTGCTGCTGCGGACGATGGCAGGCTACGCCGGGGCATGGCTCCTCTTCGGATGGGGCTTCCTGTGGTTCCTGAAGTTTCTGGGTACCGGTGAGGAGATTCCGTACTTCCAGGCCGCCGGGGTGTTTTCAGGATCGATCTCGATCGGGTTCGCTGCCTTCTTCGCCCCCGGAGGAATCGGAGTGCGTGAAGGGATCATGGTCTTTCTCCTCGAGAGCTTCTATCCGCTGTCCTGGGCGGTCTTCGTCTCGGTTGGGGCGCGACTCTGGATGACGGGTATCGAACTCCTCGGATTTCTGTCCACGTATCTCGTACGCGGTACACGACTCTCTCCAACCGGTGCGGGGGAATATGAAAAAAGCGAACAGGCGGAAGAAACAGGATAGGAAAGTTTCGAAGAAACAGGAAGGGCCGCTCCTCGGATCGCTCGAACCGGGACTCGACCGCATCCTGCCGGTCGCCTGTGCCGTACTCTCAGTGCTCCTCTTCAGGGAGTTCGTGTTCTCGGACGACATGCTGTTCGGCACCGACACGATCGCGGCGGGGGTCTTCTTCCGGTCCTTCTACGCCGATTTCGTTCGCACCTATCACTCGCTGCCGCTCTGGGACCCCTACATCTTCGGCGGCATACCGTTCGTCGACGGGATGCACGGTGACACCTTCTACCCGACCACATCGCTGAAATTCTTCGTATCGATATTCAGGGCGCTCGGTCTCAAGCTCGTCATCCATGTCTTTCTCGCCGGGGTGACCATGTATCACGCCGCAAGGTCATTCGGCGTCACCCGGCTCTCCTCGCTCTTTGCCGGACTGTCCTACATGTTAGCCTCCAACCTGGTGTCGCTCGTCTACGGGGGTCACGGCGGGAAGATGTACGTCATCGCGCTCTTTCCCCTTGCGATCTATCTCCTTAACCGGGGCTTCGATCGCAGAAAGCTCCTGTGCTTCGGGCTTCTCGGCGGAGTCGTCGGTCTCATGATCCTCACCGCTCACATTCAGATGGCGTACTTCGCCCTGTGGGGGCTCGGACTGTATTTTCTCTACCGTCTGTATCTGATGCGGGACGAAGGCAGGCAGGCCCTCGTTCGTGTGTCGCTCTGCTTCGGCCTGTCGCTCCTGATCGGCGTGATGCTTTCCGCGATTCAGCTCATTCCTCCCTACATCTATCTCAACAGGTACTCGCCGCGCGCCGAGGGCGGCAGAGGCTACGAGTTCGCCACATCCTGGTCACTCCACGCCGAAGAGATCGTCTCGCTCGTCTACCCCGATTTCTGCGGGCTCGACGTTGGGGAGGAAGGAACCTACTGGGGGAAGAACTTCTTCAAGATCAACCACGAGTACAGCGGGGTCCTTCCCCTCCTGTTCGGCGTGCTCGCCGTCGTCTTCGTGAGGCGCGGGAACATGTTCTGGATGGTCCTGGCGCTTCTGACGCTCGTCTACAGTCTCGGCGCGAACACCCCGCTCTTCCGCCTGTTCTATGAGGTGATTCCCGGAGTGAAGGTGTTCCGGGCTCCGAGTCTCGTGACCTTTCTCTTCACCTTCTCCATCGCCCTTCTGGCCGGGAAGGGCCTGGATTCGATCCGTTTTGCCGCGGGCGAAGAGAGGATGAGGATCGTCCGGATCCTTTCCATCTGCGCGGGCGTCATCGTCGGTTTCACGGTTCTCGTGAGTGTCTCACCCCAACAGTTCTTCTTGCTGTGGCAGAGTCTCTTCTACTCCAGCATGCCGGCCCGGAAACTGGAGATCCTCACGTCTTCCTTCGATTCGATCATACAGGGTCTCTGGTTCACGGTGTTCATCGTTGGCATGTCGGCCGGCCTGCTCTTCCTCACACGGTCATCCTGGAGCAGGCACTTCCCGGTCATCATCCTGGCGCTCACGGCGATCTCGGTCATCGATCTCTGGAGAGTCGATGCACGGTTCATCCGGGTTGTCCAGCCGGAAGCGTACTTCCATTCGGATCCGGCCATCGAATACCTGAAGGAACAGGATGGGAAATTCCGCGTCTTTCCCGCCCCGGGCACGTATCAGTACAACTTCCTGGCCTACCACCGGCTCGAAGAGGCGACGGGGCATCACGGGAACGAGCTCAGACGCTACCGCGAGCTCACCGAAGGGGAAAATCTCTCGCAACTGCGGCTTCTCAATCTGCTCAACGTCCGGTTCCTCGTTTCGCGAGGTCCCATCCAGCACCCGCTTTTCAGGGAAGTGTTCAGGTCGGAAGGAAGCCCGATCGTGTACAGGAACCTGGAATACCTGCCGCGGGCTTTCGTCGTTCACCAGTACGAGGTGATCGACACGGGTGACAGGAAGGACGTCCTCGCACGGCTTCTGGACGAGTCCTTCGACTACCGGAACAGCATCATCCTGGAGGAGGATCCCGGAGTCGTTCTGGATGAGGATGAGGCTGCTTCACCGGACGGAAAAGCCGGAGACGAGTGGGCGCGGATCGCCGACGACGACATCAACGACTTCGTTCTCGAGTGTCACCTGGAGCGTCCAGGGTTCGTCCTGATAAGCGACAACTACTATCCTTCCTGGAGGGCGTACGAGGGTGGGAGTGAGGTGGATATCCACCTGGCTGATTACACCTTCAGGGCGATCTATCTCGACGCCGGCGACCACCGGGTGGAATTCCGGTTCGAATCGGTGCCGCTCAGGGCCGGATTCGGGATTACGGCGGCGGCCTTCGTCCTCATCGTTTTCCTGGTGATACGCGGAGTCGTGGAAAAGCGACGGGGACGACCCGCGGGCGGGCTGTCCCCGTGATGGTTCATGTCATGGTCGCCGCGGCCGGTCGTGCGCTGTCGCGAAGCCGTACGGCAGCCGGGCGACGCGACCGCTGCCGTTACTGCATGTTCACCGGCACCGCCACGAAGCCGCCCTCGCTCACC
>CAZMKB010000162.1:0-8378 GCA_964566685.1 uncultured Gemmatimonadota bacterium
GACAACGGCTCCGGCGAGTGGGAGATGATGAAGAGAGACATCATCTCCATCTACTGAGACGGAGCAGGAAATTGGACGCCGGACGACGACGTTCCGTCCGATTTCGATGAGTGAAATGAAGCCCTCCAGGCCCGGGATGGGCTTGGAGGGCTTGTGTAAAGGGAGGAACGATAATGCCGACATTCGAACACGGTGACATCAGTATTGAAGTCGATGAAGATGGATTCATGCAGGATCCATCCCTCTGGAATGAAGAGGTCGCAGCTGCTCTCGCGACCACCGAGGGTGTCGACGAACTGACCGAGGACCACTGGAAGATCGTCAACTACCTCAGAGACTACTATCTGAAGTACGACATCGCCCCGATGATCCGGAAGCTCTGCAAGGAGACCGGATTCTCTCTGAAAGAAATCTACGAACTATTTCCGTCAGGTCCCGCGAAGGGCGCATGCAAGGTCGCCGGGCTGGCGAAACCCACCGGCTGCGTATAAAACAGAGAACACGCGCGGCAGCGGGAAGACAGGATCGAGGAGTACGGTACGGCGTCGGCCGCCCCGAGTGTGTCGGGGTCCGGCCGGCGGGGGGAGACAGTTCGGTAATGGTCACCTCCCCTGTCCCGATGATCATTGCCGATACACAGTCGCGGAGACAGGTGCGGAGAAATGACGCTGACAGACCGCCTGCGACGGCAGCGGGACACGATCGCCGGTAAATGGTTCGACCGGATTCTCGAAACGTATCCCCCGGATACGGTCCGGTTCCTGAAGTGCGAACGGGACCGCTTCAACAACCCGGTCGGACACACCTTCCGGCATGAGACGGGGGTGCTCTTCGAGGCCATCCTGGACGGTATGGAGAGCGGGAAACTCCGCTCCTCGATCTTGAACATCGTCAGGATCCGCGCGGTCCAGGACTTTCTGCCGTCACAGGCCACAGCCTTCGTTTTTCTGCTCAAGAACGTCCTCAGGGAGGAGCTCGACGCTTCCCGGCTGGAGGACAGCTTCCTGGAAGAGCTGCTCGAAATCGAATCGCGGATCGACGGTCTCGCCCTGGCGGTGTTCGATGTCTACATGAACTGCAAAACGCGCATCTATGAAATCGGTGCACGCGAGCTCAAGATGAACACCCCTAAGCTCCTGGAGCGCCTCGGCCGGACGGCAGATCAGTCCGGGGGGCCGGGAGAGGGCCGGGATGCTTCAGGTGACACAGATCAATCGAGCGGAGGAGATGTTCGATGGGAATCCTGATTTCGCTCACAGCCATCCTCATTCTCGTCACGATTCCCGTCCTCGGAGCCGGGGTGGCGAACTGGTATACGCTCTTCGGGATCGTCATCCCCTATGCCGCTATCGCCACGTTCATCGTCGGCTTCGTGTACCGTGTGGGAAAGTGGGCCGCCTCGCCGGTCCCGTTCAAGATTCCCACGACCTGCGGGCAGCAGAAGTCGCATCCCTGGATACGAAACAACTCCCTCGACAATCCGCACGGCACCCTGAGTGTCATCGGGAGAATGGCCCTCGAAGTTCTCTTCTTCCGCTCGCTGTTCAGGAACTCGAAGGTGGAAATCAGGGAAGGCCCGAGAATCGTCTACGGATCCGACAAATGGCTCTGGCTCGGCGGTCTGGCTTTCCACTGGTCGTTCCTCATTATCTTCCTCAGGCATTTCAAGTATTTCGCCGAGCCGGTCCCTGGCTGGGTGCTGGGGCTGCAGAACCTGGACGGATTTTTCCAGGTCGGACTGCCGATCATTCTGGCCACCGACGTGATTATACTGGTTGCACTCTCCTTTCTCTTCCTTCGCCGTGTGCTCGACCCCAAGCTCCGCTATTTCTCGCTTCCGGCCGATTATTTCGCCCTCTTCCTGCTCCTGGGCATCGTCATTTCAGGCGGCTGGATGCGCTACATCTCGAAAACCGACATCGTGGGCGTCAAGGAGCTGGGGGTGGGTCTCCTGAGTTTCAACCCCACGGTCCCGGAGGGAATCGGGGTCGTCTTCTTCATCCACCTCTTCCTCGTCTCCTGTCTCCTGGCTTATTTTCCCTTCAGCAAGCTGATGCACATGCCGGGGGTCTTCATGAGTCCGACGCGGAACATGGCGAACGACAACCGGGCACACCGTCACATCAATCCATGGAACTACCCGGTGAAGGTGCACACGTATGAGGAATACGAAGATGACTTCAGGGAGAAAATGAAAGCGGCAGGACTGCCGGTAGAAAAGGAAGAATGAGTCATGGCTGAAAAGATAAAGAAACCGGAGGAGCTGGCCCGTATCGATCTCAGGCCGCCTGAACAGAGCTGGGTGGATCCCTCGGTGGAGTTCCGGAAAGGGACCTGGTGCTATACCGCCGTCCCGAGCACCCTGGAGTATCTGGACCTCCCCTACCCCAGGAAGTGGTCCCCCACCGATGAGGACTGGAAGCTTCCCGAAAACTGGGAAAAAATCATCCTGGAAGGATTCAGGGAACGGCTCGGCAAATACCGGTCGCTCCGGATTTTCCTCGACATCTGCGTCAGGTGCGGCGCCTGTGCCGACAAGTGCCACTACTTCATCGGGTCGGGAGACCCGAAGAACATGCCGGTGCTCCGTGCCGAACTGCTCAGGTCCGTCTACCGGAACGACTTCACCGCTCTCGGGAAGGTTTTCGGCAAACTCGCCGGCGGGCGGGAGCTCACTGTCGAGGTTCTCAAGGAGTGGTTCTACTATTTCTTCCAGTGCACCGAATGCCGCCGCTGCTCCGTCTTCTGCCCCTACGGCATCGACACGGCCGAGATCACCATGATGGCCCGCGAGCTCATGAACCTGGTCGGACTCTCGATCGAGTGGATCGCCACTCCGCTTGCAAACTGCTACCGGACGGGCAATCACCTGGGAGTGCAGCCGCACGGATTCAAGGATAGCATCGAGTTCGCCGTCGACGAGCTCGAAGAAATTACCGGCATCCGGGTCGACCCTCCCATCAACAGGAAAGGGGCCGAGATCCTCTTCATCACCCCGTCGGCCGACTACTTCGCCTCTCCGCACTATTACACGCTGCTCGGGTATCTGACTCTCTTCCACGAGATCGGCCTCGACTACACCTGGAGCACGTATGCTTCCGAGGGCGGCAACTTCGGGCTCTTCCACTCAGCCGAAATGATCAAGCGGCTGAACTCGAAGATATACGCGGAGGCGAAGCGGCTCGGCGTGAAGTGGATCCTGGGCGGCGAGTGCGGCCACATGTGGCGTGTTCTCAACCAGTACATGGACACCATGAACGGTCCCGCCGATTTCCTGGAGGTGCCGGTGTCCCCCCTTACCGGAACCAGGTTCGAGAACGCGGCATCGACGAAGATGATCCACATCACAGAGTTCACCTCCGACCTGATCAGACACGGCAAGCTCGACCTCGACCCCTCACGGAACGACAACTGGAGAGCGACATTCCACGACTCCTGCAATCCGGCGCGGGGGATGGGGATCTTCGAGGAACCGCGATACGTCATCCGCAATGTCATGAACAATTTCGTGGAGATGCCGGAGAACACCATCAGAGAGCAGACATTCTGCTGCGGAAGCGGAGCGGGTCTCGGCACCGACGAGAACATGGAAATGCGTCTCCGGGGCGGTCTTCCCCGTGCGAACGCCGTGAAGTTCGTCAAGGAGAAGAACGACGTCAACATACTCCTCTGCATGTGCGCCATCGACAAGGCGACGCTTCCGCCGCTCCTCGAATACTGGGTGCCGGGCGTCGAAGTCGGCGGCATACACGAGATGGTCGGAAACGCACTCATCATGAAGGGTGAGAAGGGGCGGACGACCGACCTGCGGGGTGAACCGCTCCCCGGGAAGGAGGACACAGAAGGTGAAGATGTATAATTCCGGCAAGGTAATTGTGGGACTCATCATCTTCCTCATTCTCATCACCTTTCCCGTGTGGTACAACATCGCCACCGGCAAGGCGGGATACGTTCCCGAGCTCGAAAAGGCTTCGAAAGGCGACGACTGTGTCAGGGATGCTGAGTGGATGACGTCGCACCACATGGATCTTCTGAACGAGTGGCGCGACGAGGTCGTCCGGGACGGGGACAGGTTCACAACCACCGCCGAAGGAGTACGCTACGAGAAGAGCCTCTCCAGCACCTGCCTGGACTGTCACGAGAACAAGGACCGCTTCTGTGACCGGTGTCACGACTACATGGGAGTGGAGCCCTACTGCTGGTCCTGTCATGTCGTACCGAAGGAGCTCGAGTAATGACTATCGACAGAAGGACATTCATGAAGATCTCGGGTCTGTCTGCGCTCGGTCTCGCCGTCGGCGGACCGGGGAAGCTGCTCGGGAGGCTGGAGCTCGAATCCACGCCGGAGCAGGAGCCGCTGGTCGGATCGAGATGGGGCATGGTGATCGACATCAGGAAATGCATCGGTGCCGGCGAGTGCACGGACTGCGTCGATGCCTGCCATCACATCCACAACGTTCCCGACTTCGGGAATCTGAAGGACGAGATCAAGTGGATCTGGAAGGAGCCGTTCGAACACACGTTCCACGAACAGGAACACCCCTATCTCGACGCCGAGCTCAAGCACGCCCCCACCCTGGTACTCTGCAACCACTGCGACAACCCGCCGTGTGTCAGGGTCTGCCCGACGAAAGCGACCTGGAAGCGTGAGCAGGACGGCGTCGTCATGATGGACTGGCACCGGTGCATCGGGTGCCGCTACTGCGTCGTCGCATGTCCCTACGGAGCGCGGAGTTTCAACTGGCGCGACCCGCGTCCGTTCATAGACGAAATCCAGCCCGACTACCCGACGCGCACCCGGGGCGTCGTGGAAAAGTGCACGTTCTGCGAAGAGCGGCTCGCCCGGGGCCTCCGCCCGGCATGCGCCGAGGCATGCAGGGAGAACGCCATCACGTTCGGCGACCTCGATGATCCCGACTCCGAGGTACGGAAGCTCCTCGACGAGCACTTCACCATCCGGAGGAAACCCGGCCTGGGCACGCAGCCCCAGATCTACTACATCGTGTGAGGTTTCTATGCTAGAGAAAGCACTGAGCGGTGGCAGACGGTACTGGACATGGATCTTCAGCCTCATCGTGCTGATGGCGATCGGTTTCTTCTTCTACCTCAAGCAGTACCACTACGGTCTGGGGATCACCGGCCTCAGCAGGGACGTGACGTGGGGCTTCTACATCGCCCAGTTCACGTTCCTCGTCGGAGTGGCGGCTTCGGCGGTCATGGTCGTCCTCCCCTACTACCTCCACGACTACAAGGAGTTCGGGAAGATCACGATTCTCGGCGAGTTCCTGGCCATCGCGTCGGTCATCATGTGCATCACATTCATCACCGTCGATCTGGGCCAGCCGTTCCGGGCGTTGAACATCTTCCTCTACCCGAGCCCGAATTCCCTGCTCTTCTGGGACACGATCTCCCTGGGAGGATATCTGGTCCTGAACATCATCATCAGCAGGGTGACGCTCGACGCCGAACGAAAGTCCATCGCCCCGCCGAACTGGATCCGCCCGATCATCATCATTTCGATCCCCTGGGCCATCAGCATTCACACGGTGACAGCGTTTCTATACAGCGGCCTCTCGGCGAGGCCCTTCTGGCTCACGGCGATCCTGGCACCGAGGTTTCTCGCGTCCGCCTTTTCCTCCGGCCCGGCGCTCCTCATCCTGCTCTGCCTCATCCTCCGCAGATTCACGAAATTCGACGCCGGCAGGAATCCAATCCAGAAGCTTGCCATGATCGTCACCTATGCCATGGCGGCAAACGTGTTCTTCGTCCTGATGGAATTCTTTACCGCGCTCTACAGCGACATTCCCCACCACGTTCTCCACTTCGAGTATCTGTTCTTCGGGCTCGAGGGAAAAGGCGTGCTCGTCCCGTGGATGTGGGCATCCGAGATCCTGGCGGTCGTGTCCCTCGTTCTCCTCATCAATCCGGGAACGCGCCGCAACGAGAGGACACTCGTCGTCGCGTGCATCGCGGTGTTCATCTCCCTCTGGATCGACAAGGGGCTCGGCATGGTCATCACCGGTTTCGTGCCGAATCCTCTCGGTGTGGTGACCGAGTACTGGCCGACGGCTCCCGAAATCATGATTTCGATCGGGATCTATGCCCTCGGAGCGCTCATCATCACCGGTCTGTACAAGATCGCTCTGTCGGTCCGGGGTGAGCTCCCCGGGACAGCGTGAGATGGAGGAAGGTCTCATGAAGCCGGGCAACTGGCGACTGGTCGTCTGCAGCATCACTCACAGGACATCGAAGCTGGAGGAGCGTGAGGCGCTCCAGATCGGTACCGGTGAGTCGTCGGATGCGAACATCTGCTTCCGCGGCCGTCCGGAAGTCCTCGAATCGATCATCGTGTCCACGTGCAACCGGGTGGAGTTCTACTTCACCACAGGAAGGGAAAACGATCCCTTCCAGGTCGTGTCGGCGTTCTACCGGCAGTTCAAGGGAATCGACATCGGTCATCTGGAGAGCAGATTCCGGGTCATTCGGGGGCAGGACGCAATCGATCACCTGTTCCGGGTCGCCGCCGGCATCGATTCTATGGTCCTCGGAGAGAACCAGATCCTCGGACAGATCAAGGATGCGTACAGCGCAGCCTGCGCCGTGAAGACGGTCGACAAGGTTCTTCACCGGCTGTTCCATCAGGCGTTCCGGGTCGGCAAGCAGGTCAGGTCCGACACGGAGATGGGGAAAGGCGCCTGTTCGGTGAGTTCTGCGGCTATCGACATGCTGGAGAATCTCGCGACACACGTCGAGAGGCCGATCATCGTCTTCGTCGGGATCAACCAGATGATCAAGCTCGCCGCTTCGAGCCTTCGTTCCATCGACAACGGGGGATACCGGTTCGCCAACCGCACCGCCGGCAAGGCCGTCGACTTCGCCGCCCGTTACGACGCACCCGGGTACGGCCTGGATGCACTGCCAGGGCTCCTGGTGGAAGCCGACATCGTCATGACCTCCACCGCATCCTCCGAGCCGGTCATATCCCGCAAGCTGCTGGCAGATGCGGCATCGAAGCGGGAGGGACGCCCTTGCATCGTGATCGACATGGCCGTGCCGCGTGACGTCGAGGATCCCGGCTCCGCAGATTCTCCCTTCAGGGTGTACGACCTCGAGGACATTCAGGCGTTTCTCGCCGAACAGCAGCACAGGAGGGAGCTCGCGATTCCCCGGGCCGAGGAGATCATCGAGCGGAAGAAGGACGAGTTCACCTACTGGTTCGATCACGTCAAGCGCGAGCACCTCTACAACGGCCAGAGCGACACCTACGAGCTGATCCGGCGGGAGGAGCTGGCGGCGCTCGCGGACAAGCTCCCGGGACCGCTCGAGAAGGAGCTCGAGCGGGCGAGCAGAAAGCTCGTCGACAGGATCCTCTTCGTCGCGCGCCGTACCCGTGCGGACGGACAGGAGAAAGCCTCGTGACGCCTCCTGCTCGAAATCGTACGGGCTATGAATACCTCCCGGTTGGATTGTCGGTCAGGGGCAGGAGGTGCCTCATCGTCGGGGGCGGCGCCGTTGCAATCCGCAAGCTGGAGAACCTCCTCGATTACGACACGAACATCACCGTCGTGGCACCGGATGTCCACGAACGGATCGAATATTACGCCGGAAAAGGCCTGCTCGAGCTCGAGAAGCGGGCCTACTGCTCGCCGGAAGCCGCCTCGTTCGGTCTCGTCATCGCGGCCAGCGACGACAGGGAGCTGAACGAACAGATCAGCAGGGACTGCAGGGAGCACGGAGTCCCCGTGAACGTGGTCGACAGTCCGGACCTCTGTGACTTCATTTTCCCGGCGGTCGTGAGACGCGACTGCCTGGCGGTCGCCGTCACGTCGGACGGAAAAGCTCCGTTCATCTCGGGTCATCTCAGCGTGATTCTCAGTTCCATCATTCCCGAGCACTTCGAAAAATTGATGAAGTACGCCGTCAGGTTCAGGAAGATGGTCATGGAACAATGGCCTGACGACACCGGGAAGAAGAACGCCGCCTTCGGAAGATTTCTCGAGACGGACTGGAAACCGCTCCTCAAAGGCTCTCGCGACGACGAGATCGAGCAGGAGCTCCGGAAGATGCTGGAGCCGGAAGCCTGAACAGCCATGTTCCTGTGAAGCCTCCCTCCCCGCTGCCATGAGTGTGAACACGTCCAGGATCAGAATCGGAACCAGATCGAGCAGGCTCGCGCTGGCTCAGACCGGTGAGGTCATCGAACACCTCCGTCGTCACCACCCCGACCTCGACGTTGAAGTAGTCGGGATCAGGACCTCCGGTGACAGAGACCGCACATCGGCCCTCACGGCGATGGCCGGGAGAGGGTTCTTCACCCGGGCCGTCGAGGAGGCTCTCTCGGAGGGGACGATCGACGTGGCGGTCCACAGCGCGAAGGA
>CAZMKB010000163.1:0-8372 GCA_964566685.1 uncultured Gemmatimonadota bacterium
CGACGGGCCAGTTGTTGAAATCCTCCTCCTCGTTGCTCCGGAACACCGTCGCGAGAGGATCGTTGGGCGACTGGCCGTAGCGTCCCTCGATGAACTCCGTGCCGCCCGATATCGGATCGTAGCCCTGGAGGAACAGCTGGTCATTCTCGCCGTCACCGTCGACGTCGCCGAGGCCGCTGATCCAGATTCCGGTCCCGAACACGTAGTTGTTCGGAGTCGTCCCGGGCCAGAACCCGACGCCGTTGCCGGTGAAAATGTCGTTCCCGATCTGGCCGGTGTTCGACACGGCCAGGCGTACGGCGTTGAAGTCATGGAACTCGATGACTGTCCTCGCCGGTGAAGGTCCGCTCCGGTCACCCTTCAGAGCAACATACGACCACGCCCCGCACGTGATGGTCAGGAGAAAGGCGATCAGGAAAACAAAAATCGGGGCTGCACGCGCTCCTTGCATGGAACACCTCCTTCGGTACAGCACGCGAAGGAAGTGAGGCAGGGAAAGATCCCCATCTGCCATGTCAACGGGCGTGGTGTGAGAACAGAACGGGCCTCACTTCTCCTGGGGTCAAGGCAGGATGTATTTTCTCTGGATTATACGAGGGCGCCGGCGGGGTGTTGCAGAAAAATGGTTCAGTGAACTTCTGTGAATGTCGAAGGATCCAGGATGAGATCACCGAGAAGAACGCGATCGACCGTGTCGGTCGAGTTGAGAGGCGACCAGACGGCAACACGGCCCGACTCCACCCCCTGGTAGACACCGAGGCCGATGGTTATCTGCGACCTGTTCAATCCGACGAGAGTGCCCGGAATGACCAGCGAGAAGTTCCCGTCGAACGGCCTGTTTCCTCTGAAAAATCTCATGTCCCGGAAGGGGAACTCGATCCGCTTCGATCCCGCGAAATACTCGGTGAGACGATCCTCGCGGTACCGCGTCCGCTCTTCCCGGCTTTGGGATTTCACGGAATCGGACGGTTTCAGGCGATGGAGGATGACTCCATGAATGCGGGGGAGAATGTGATGCAGCTCTTTTCCGGATTCGATGGCGATGACATGACGGGGCCTGACTGCGTTGATCTTCCCGAGCTTCAGGTTCTTCCCCGCCTCTCCCTTCACGAGGCCGGTCGTGTCGACGATGACAACCTCTGCTCCCAGCTTCTTCGCCCTCCTCACCATGTCACGGGTGCCCTCGACCACGTAGGAAATCTTCCTCGCCGGCGTCGAGGATCCGACGAAGAGGAGCAGGTCGGGCTGGACCGCGCGGAGCTGTTTCTTCTGTTCGAAGATTTTCAGGGCTATGGTGGTGGGGAGGGCTATCGATGACTGTCCGATGTCCGCGTCGACGAAACCGACCTTCAGGCCCCGGCCGAGAAACTCTCTGAGCATGTACCTCGCGAGTGTGGACTTCCCGGCGTCGGGACCCCCGATGATGATCACGGTGCCCGTCACCAGTCCATCGACGAGCTTCAACCACTCCGGCTCCGGCTTGATCCCTTTGTCGAGAAGATCCACGATGAGGCACTCCCTGGGAAAGGATTCACCGTAATCTAAAACGGGAGGAAGGGGACTGTCAACAAAGCCGGCGCCCCGGGGCTTGCCGAACACGCCCGTCTCCGGGTCGCACGGGAAACGGACAGTCTGTTGACACCTCCTGGGTCCGCGTGTACTCTATGTCAGGTGAAACTCTAGAAAGGATCGTTCCCGATAGCCCGGTACTAACCATCGTGAAGAACACCTCCTACAGGGAAATGACACTGCCCGCCGCGGTCCTCGGGCTGCTCCTCGGCCTCCTGATGAATGCGAGCTTCACCTATGCCGGACTTGTCATCGGTTTCAGCATACCCGGATCGATGATCGCCGCCATGGTCGGCTGGGGAGTTCTTCGAGGAGTGCTCAGGAGAGGAACGTTTCTCGAGAACAACATCAACCAGACCATCGCCTCGGGCATCACCATGACGAGCGCGGGAATGATATTCACCGTCCCCGTTCTGTATCTCATGGAGGTCAGCCACAGCACGGCCGGCATCGTGCTCGCGGCAATCGCCGGCGTGCTGCTCGGCGTGGTCGTCATCGTACCGTTCAGGACCCGGATGATCGACATCGACCGGCTTCCGTTCCCTTCCGGAACGGCGGTGGCGACGATCATCCGTTCGCCCGCATCGGGAACGAGGAAATCGATCCTTCTCCTCGCGGGATTTCTGGCGGGCGGCGGGACGTACCTCACGACCCAGCTCGAGGTCTTCGGAGCCGAAAACATCATCCCGCAGTTCTTCGATCCCGGCCGGGTCCTCGGTTTGCCCCCCTACGTGTCGACAACGGTCGCCGTCTCGATGTTCGCGCTGGCCGCCGGATATCTCACCGGCAGAACGGGGCTGATTGTCCTGGCCGGCGGCATGCTGGCATACTGGGTCGTCCCGCCGGTTCTGATGAAAGCCGCCTGGCTCCCGGAGGGACTCGATCCCCGGTCGGTACCCGGCTGGCTCAGGAACGAGGTGAACATGCACATCGGTGTCGGCATGCTGACCGGGGGGGCGGTGACCGGCGCCGTCCTCGCCCTGCCCTCCCTCGGTATCGCGTTTTCCAGGATCTTTCGACGCGCGGATGGATCATCGCATGACGACGTGTCCCTCCGGTTTCTCATATACTGCTTTCTGGCGGCGTTCGCGATCCTCTTCGCAGTCACCGGTTCGACTGCCGAACTCTCCTGGAGCCACGCGCTCCTGGTCACACTTGCGGGGATCTTCTGGATCGTGGCCTCCGGACTGATCATCGCCGAATCGACCGGCCTCACCAACTTCTCTCCGATCAGCGGCATGGCGCTCGTCTCCGTCACCCTTATTCTCCTGCTCTCGGGCGGGTCGGTTCTCGTGGCGATCACGATCGGCACGGCCACCTGCGTGGCGGCTTCCCAGTGCGCCGACATCATGCACGATCTCAAGACCGGTCACCTCGTCGGCAGCAGGCCCCGGAGCCAGGTGACGGCCCAGCTCCTCTTCTCGTGGATCGGACCGATCGCTTCGATCCTGGTGATCATCCTGCTCTGGAAGGCATTCGGATTCGACGAGGGTTCCTACATAACCGCCCCGCAGGCACGCGCGATACGGGGGGCCGTCGAGAGCATCCTCGGCGGGGACATCCCCGTTGCGAGATACGGGTCCGGGATCGTGCTCGGAACCGTCCTCTCGTTCACCGGCCTGAAGAGCCTCGGGGTTCTGGCCGGCCTCGCCATGATTCTCCCCTTCGCATTCATCATTCCCTACGGGGCGGGGTGCCTGCTGAACGTCCTCACCAGGCGGATTCTCGGGGATCGATGGACCGAAGAACAGGGCGTGCCGCTCTTCGCCGGTATTCTTCTCGGTGACTCGGTGGTGACGCTGATCATCGCACTCTTTCTGGTTCTCAGCACGGGGCTCGGATGAACCCATGAATCGCACAGACAGACTGATGATCGTATCCCGCACCCTGGTTCTGGCCGGTACGGTCGCGGGGATCGTCGCCGCCTCGAGGACGCCGGTCCACGTCGAGCTCTTCCTCCTCTCGGCATCGGCCGCAGCGGCGGGTGTGATCCTGGACCACGCCCGGAAGAGGCTGCGGCCCGGGACCGCACCCGGCCGCAAGACCGATCGACCGGACGCGCCGGCATCGATCGCCTCCCTCCTCGGCGAGCTCCGAACGCTGTCGGAAGGACTCGGGAGGGGTGGAGATGCTTCTCTTCCAAGGAATTTGCTCGCAGGTCCTGAAGCGGACTATTCGGAAAGAATCGTCCTGCTGCACGGGGCCGTCGACGACATGACGGCGAGAGCCGACCCATCGATGGGAGCACACATGAAGATTCTCCTGTCCGAAGGCGAGCGGTTTCTGAACAGGGCCCGGTCGGCTCTGTCGGATGGCTTCCCCGATGAAGCAGCTCGTTCGGTCGAGGCGGCGATCATCCGGTTCGAGGAGGTCGAGCGCCTGCTCCCGCCGGACGATGGTCCTCCACCGAATCACTGAAGATCCACCGCTTTCTCTCAGCGATCACTCTCGGAGGTGAGGTCTATCCAGTACGTCCGGTTCTCGAAGGGAAGCAGATCCCTGATGTGGATGATCATCCGGTCGTCACCGTCGAATTCGTAGGACGGCCGGGAGAACTCCACCATGTCGGACTCGAGCGTGACCGATCGAAGATCGTGCGGCAGGGAGAGGATGACCCCGACGTCCGGTATCACTTCTTCGTGAAGGCTCGAAACGGAAAGTGCGACCCGCCTCCAGCTGACGAGCCCGGCTCTGATCCGGACCCGTTCACGCTTGTTCCACCAGTCGACGAGATCGGCGCACGTCGTGATCCAGGAGTCCTCCGACTTGATGTAGTTGATCATGTTCTCGAGAATGTCCATCCACTCCGGGGTGGAAGTGAGGTGGGTGTGGAGGCTCAGAAAGTAGACACCGCCCATACGGTGAACCCGTTCGAAATCCGCTTTCATGGCGGACATGGTCCGGTAAGGATCCCGGGAGTCCTCCACGACCAGGAGCCAGTAGTCGTCGAGCCCCACTCTGGGGATGCGCACCAGGTCGCCTCCGGGCCCGATGAAATCCGGCACCGCGCGATCGAACCCGTCACGGCTCCTGTCATTCGCCACCAGGTATTCGAATTCCGCCTCCCGAAGCGCACCCGTCGTCGCGTCGTCGTACTCTTCTTCGGGAGGCCTGAATCCCACGACGGGTCTGCCCGTGATGTACACGAGAGTCTCCCTCGAGTCGAGCAGCCTCCCGGCCTGGACCTCTTCCGGCTGGCCGGCGAAGATTTCGTGCCTGTCGCCGTGCGAGGCGACTTCACCGGCCGCTGATATCTTCCTGGTTATCTCCCTGTGAGCGGCAGCCGCCTGTGCGACACAGAAGAAGGTCGTGGGCACTGCGTTTCTCTCGAAGAGCTCCCTGGCCGTCTGCACGTTCTCGAAATCCCGTTCCGCATCCACGGCGAAGACGACGGCGGATCGCTCACTGAGAGGCCACGTCGCGAGACCGGCGACCGGATGCTGGGCGGCCCACCTGATCGAGTTCCCAATCAGCCTGTCGAGGACCGGTTTCGACTTCTCCGTCATCTTCGGGAGCGCTATGTTGAATCCGTACCAGACCACCCTCCCCCGGCCCTTCTCCGTGTGGCTCACGGCACAGTAGCTCTCGTTCACGCTCCCGCCGGCCACGGGCTCGAGCCGCCAGTTCGAGTAATACGCGTCCGCGCTCCCGGCCGTTGCAAGAACACCGCTGTCGTAGTGCGCAAGCTCGATCCTGAAACCGGCGGGGATCCCGGACGAGAGAATCCGGTTCCCGTTGAAGAAGAAGTAACCGATCCCCCTGTCGTGCTCCCTCGTCTCTCCCCACACCCGGACTCCGGCGATTTCCGAGAGGAATTCCCAACCTCTCCAGTTCCCGTGTTCGTCACGCACGCCCGTCGCCCAGGTGCAGAGGACGCCTCCGCCTCCGTCCAGAAAATCACGAACCGCCTCCCTCTCCGCCGCGCTCAGGCACACGGAGGCGGGAAGTACGAGAACATCGTATTCGCCGAGCTTCTCCGGAAGCGTCCGGTCGGTCAGGACCTCCGCCGGGAATCCTGTTTCCCCCAGGCGCTCGAGCCACACCTCGTGGAGGTCCGTCGAAATTCCGCCCTTCAGCGTTCTCAGGTGCATCTTCGAATACCCGGAATCCAGGACGCCGATGCGGATGTCGAGATCGCCCATCAGGGGATCGCCGAAAAACGTGAACTTCCCGAGGATGTTCCCCATCACGGTGATGTAGACGACTCCGGCAGAAGCGAGAACGATGATCCCGAACAGAACGCTGTAGATGACGACCAGCTTCTTCGAGGTGAGACCTCCGCTCATGGTTCCTCCCCGCCCTCAGCTCTCGTCATCGGGCTCGTAGGTGACGAAGAACTTCTTGGGAGCTTCGTTGGTGACGAGCTCGGGATTCCTGCTCTCCCTCACCTTGAAGGCGAGATACGAGCCGACGGCTATGATGATCGTGACGATCGTCGCGATCAGAATTACCGTGGAGAGAATGGGGATGAGGTTCATGTCTGGCCTCCCTGTCGTTCAGATCCTTCCCAGCCGGGCGAGCTTGCCCCAGGTCATGCGAACCCCGAACAGCTCTTCGAAGGTCGCAAACAGTTTGCACAGATCGATGATCAGAATGTAGAAGAGCCGGTAGTAGAATGCATAGGGAACGAGCATCAGCTCCTCTTCCTCCATGACATTGCTGTGAAGTGCGATGGCCAGGTCCAGAAGCGTCAGCTGGAGCCACCAGAGAATGAGGAGCGCCGAGAATCCGTAGACGAGGGAGATGAAAATGAGGAAGAGATTCGAGAAGATATTCATCACCGGCCAGATGATCCCCTCGAAGATCATGTACCAGAGCGTGAACACGGGCACGACGCCGTGGTCGAACCGGACCAGCTCACTCCTGCGTTTTCGGATCGACTGCAGGATGCCGCGAGTCCAGCGGTAGCGCTGTTTCAGAAGCGTGCCCAGTGTCTCCGGAGCCTCCGTGTAGGCGATAGCCCCCGGCTCATACCTGATCTGCCATCCCGTCACGAGGATTTTGAGCGTGAGGTCGCAGTCCTCGGCGAAGGTGTCCGTGTCGTAGAAGCCCACCTGTTCCAGGGTCTCCCGCCTGAAGAGGCCGATGGGTCCGGGAATGATGTTCACCGATCGGAAGAAGGCCTGGGCCTTCCGCACCATGTTGAGCCCCTCGATGTACTCCAGCGCCTGCAGCCGTGTGAGGTACGTCCGCCGGTTCGTCACCTTCACGTTGCCGGCGACGGCACCGACCCTGGGATCCCTGAAGTGCTCCACCCCGCACCGCAGTGACTCTCTCGAGAGCCTGGAATCGCTGTCGACGCAGACGACGATCCTCCCGGAGGACATTCTGATGCCGTAGTTGAGCGCCTGCCCCTTGCCTTCGTTCCGTTTCGTGAACACCCTGATCAGGTGGTTTCCGAACTCCCCTTCGAACTTTCTCGCCACCTCCAGCGTGCGGTCGCTCGAGCCATCGTCCACGACGACGATCTCATAGCTCGGGTAATCCAGGTTCTTGAGCGAGTGCAGGGAACCGGCGATGACCTTCTCCTCGTTGTACGCCGGCACGATGACGGAGACGGGGGGGACGAAATCGCCGGTCACGATCTCCCGTTCCTCGAGATGCTCGAGGTAGGAGAACCAGATGAGGAAGAAGTAGCGGACGATGAGCACCAGCAGAAACAGGAGAAGGACGATGATCGATATCTCGACGATGATGTTCACCTCGGGCATCTCCGTCCGGAGGATGACCCAGTAGTTGACGAGCGCTCCGAACAGGAGAAGTATGCTGATGATGATGAAGACGGGAGCGTAGCGCCGTACCTGTCCCCGGAAGCCGCTCATGCGTCATCTCCTGTGATCGTGCGCCCGAACTCAGAAGCCATGGGTCACCGTCACGCTCCAGCGTGAAAAGTCGTACTGGGCTTCCCCCGACAGCCGGCCCGTTCTGCCTTTTGCGTATGTTGTCGACAGCACCATTCCCGCAACGAGCTTCACCTGTACTCCGGCTGCGACGGAGTACTCACCGCTCCTGACACCATCTTCGAGACCCGATCCGACGCCGCCTTCGAGCTCGAAACGGAAAGGGTCGACGTCCTGGACGAACCTCGCGAGGCCCATGTGGGACGAATAGTCTCCCGGGTCCCAGTATCGGCTGCTCCGGTCCCGGAACCCGAGATACGTGAACCGGTAGCTCAGACCCAGATACGGTCGGCTGGAAAACACGTACGTGAGGACTCCCCGGGCCCCGAGCCGGCGGTTGTCGTCGGTCTGCAGCCCGATCCGCCCGTTCGCTTCGAAGGAGATGCGCTGTCGTGACCGCCTCGTGAAATACAGCTCGAAGTTGTCTGAACGGACGATGCCGCCCTCGATGGTACGTATGGTGAAGAGCTCGTCGACGAGGTCGGTTCTCGACGTCGAGAAACCGACGGTGGTCTCCAGGTCGTGCAGGTACTCGATCCTTGCGGTGTAGCCGTTGCTCACGCCGGGACTCCCGTAATCGACGAAGCGGTAGGCCGCCTCACCGCGAAACGCTCCCCCGATGAAGGTGCGGGCCGTGACCGACAGACCGTAGCCGTCGACGGCCGTTCCTTCCTGTTCATACGTAAGCGACTCGACGCGGCCGCCGAGGACGGACTCCTCCCGGGGCCTGATGCTCGCGGAGACGGCTATCTGCTGTGTCTGAAATCCTTCCGAATCCTCCCGGGAGTCGAATGCCGGGGAGACTTCAATCTGGTCCCATCCGGAACGGACGTACTCGAGACCCCGCAGGGCCCACTCGTTGCCGTCGTCCCGCCGGAGCGCCTTCCGGTAGCGCTGAACGGC